>DASRII010000104.1:0-17029 GCA_035650075.1 Micromonosporaceae bacterium
CCGTAGGACGGATCGGTGATGACCAGGTCGAACCACTCGTCGTCCTCGTCGAGCTTGTCCGGCACGATGCTCAGCGGTATCCGGGCTGAGGTGTCTCCGGCCGGGATCAGCACGACCAAGCCGGCGATCTCGGCGTAGTCCTCCGGCGCCGTTGCCGTGCCATCCTCGGTGTGGACCTTGACCGTCAGATTCACCGGCGCGGGCCTCGACAGCAGGATGGTGCCGAAGCAGTCCGGCTGCTTGACCAGCTCCCAGCAGACCGTACCGTCCGCGACGATGATCTTGGTTTCCTCGTCGTCATCGGCGGCGGCAGACGGCTGGACCCCCAACAGGACGGCCGGTAGCAGGGCACAGGTGGCGGCAACGAGCCGCCCCAGTTGTCGGTTCATGGCCGCATCCTCGAGGCCCCCGGTTGTACCGCGGTTGTGGAGGCCGGAAAGTCTCCTGAACTGTCTGCTTTCCGGCCCTGACCCCGCCGGCCCGTTGCCGCCCACGATGGTGGCCGGTCAACGAGAGGGGGACCCATGTTGCGTGGACTACGCCGGCTCGCCGTCCTGGCCGCCGGCCTGGTCGTCGGGGCATCCGCGGCACTGGCCTGGGCCGGTCCGACGATGGCGGCCGTCGCTGACGTGTGGGCGTTCGCCTACCTGGACAACCCGAGCCCGCCACCGGGCTGGATCATGGATACCGCCCGGCAGTCGGGAACGTTCAAGACGCTGTGTCCCAACGACTGGATCACGGCCACGAGCGTGGCTACGGGCGTCTACCGGGTCAGCATCCCGTGCAGCGCCACCGCGGGCGGCGTCGTGCACGTGACGGCCGTGGACGGTACTGCCAGCTGTTCGACGTGTGGACAGTCGTCGGCCCGGACGTCCTCGCCCAGATCGTGTGCTTCGCCCCGGGCGGTGCGCCGGCCAACAGCTCCTTCTTCGCCACCTACTCCGCGAGCGTCTAGGAGAGCCGCCATGTCCTTCCGTGCCCCGTGGTTGACGATCGACTGGAGCTCGGTTGACCCTTGCGTGTCGATGTTGTTACCGTCGTGGGGTCCAGGTCGAGAGGCGCTGCGACGGATTCGATCCGCCACGCTCGATCTGTGATCCCTTTTCCCAAAGGGCGCCTCCGGTTAGAGGGGGTGCCCTTTTCCATGAAGTTCGCTGTCGCTGACCTGTCCCTGGCCGAGTTCGGACGGCATCAGATCCGGCTGGCCGAACACGAGATGCCGGGCCTGATGGCGCTGCGCGACCGGTTCGCCGCCGCGCAGCCGCTGCGCGGCGCCCGCATCGCCGGGTCGCTGCACATGACCGTGCAGACCGCGGTGCTCATCGAGACGCTGACCGCGCTGGGCGCGCAGGTTCGCTGGGCGTCGTGCAACATCTTCTCCACCCAGGACGAGGCCGCCGCCGCGGTCGTCGTGGGACCGCAAGGTACGCCGGAACAGCCGGCCGGGGTACCGGTGTTCGCCTGGAAGGGCGAGACGCTGGCGGAGTACTGGTGGTGCACGCGCCAACTGTTCGACTTCGGTGACGGCCTCGGCCCGAATCTGTTGGTCGACGACGGCGGCGACGCGACACTGTTGGTACACAAGGGCGTCGAGTACGAGGCGGCCGGAGCGGTACCTGCCCCGGGCGAGCACGACCACCCCGAGCATCGGCTGATCCTCGAGACGCTGGCGGCCAGCCTGGCCGAGGACGGCCGGCGGTTCATCCGGATCGCGCGGGACATCCGCGGGGTCAGCGAGGAGACCACGAACGGCGTCGCCCGGCTGTACAAGCTCGCCCGGGAGGGGCGACTGCTGTTCCCGGCCATCAACGTCAACGACTCGGTCACCAAGTCGAAGTTCGACAACAGGTACGGCATCCGGCACTCACTCGTCGACGGGCTCAACCGCGCGACCGACGTGATGCTCGGCGGCAAGCTCGCGGTCGTGTGCGGGAACGGCGACGTCGGCAAGGGCGCCGTCCAGTCCCTGGCGGGCCAGGGCGCGCGCGTCGTCGTCACCGAGGTCGATCCGATCTGCGCGCTGCAGGCGGCGATGGACGGCCGGCAGGTCGTCCGGCTCGACGACGTGGTCGAGCAGGCGGACATCTTCGTGACTGCCACCGGCGGTGCCGACATCATCATGGCCGCAGACATGGCCCGCATGAAGCACAACGCGATCGTCGGCAACGTCGGTCACTTCGACACCGAGGTCGACATGGCCGGCCTCGCCCAGGTACCGGGCATCGAGCGGATCGAGGTGAAGCCGCAGGTGCACGAGTGGCGCTTCCCGGACGGCCACTCGGTCATCGTGCTTTCCGAGGGTCGGCTGCTCAACCTGGGCAACGCGACCGGCCACCCGAGCTTCGTCATGTCGACGTCGTTCTGCAACCAGGTACTGGCACAGATCGAGCTGTTTACCAAGCACGGCGAGTACGCCAACCAGGTTCACCTGTTGCCCAAGCAGCTCGACGAGGAGGTGGCCCGGCTGCACCTCGACGCGCTCGGCGTCCGCCTGACGACGCTGACGAAGAAGCAGGCGGAGTACCTCGGCGTCGACGTGAACGGTCCGTACAAAGTGGACCATTACCGGTACTGATGAACGGAGAGATTGTCTGGCTGGGCCGGTACCCGGTCAAGTCGATGCTGGGTGAGGATCTCGCGGAGGTGGAGCTCGACGAGTCGGGCATCGTCGGTGACCGGCGGTGTGCCCTGGTCGACCGCGAGACCGGCCTGGTGGCGAGCGCGAAGTACCCGCGGAAGTGGCATCCGCTGCTGACGATGGCCGCTCGGTGCGGGCCGGACGGTGTCGTGGTGACGCTCCCCGACGGCACGGCGGTGGCGGAGGACGATCCATCGTTCGACGAGGTGCTGTCTCGGGCGCTGGGACGGCCGGTCCATCTGGCGCACAGCCGGAAGCCGGACGCGCAACTGGAACGGCTCGCTACCGAGCTCGACGAGTCCCCCGGCGAGCTGACCCGGGGCACGTTGGCGGAGGCCACGCCGGGAGACACGTTCGTGGACTACGGCCCGCTGCACGTGCTCACGACCGCGACCCTGGACGCGCTGTCCCGCGAGCATCCACATCGGACAGTGGCGGCGGCTCGGTTCCGGCCCAACGTCATTGTGCGGATGACCGACGAGGAGCCGTTCGTCGAGAACGGCTGGCCGGACCGCGTGCTGTCGGTTGGCTCAGAGGCCATCCTGCGCGTGGTCAAGCAGACCGCGCGATGCGTGGTGCCGACGCTCGCCCAGGGCCGGAAACTGGCCGACGACCCGGACGTGCTCCGGACGGCGGCGCGGCTGAACCGCGTCGACGTTCCCGACCGAGGCATGCGCACCTGTGTCGGTGCGTACGCCTCGGTCGAGCGGGCCGGCCCGTTGCGCGTCGGGGATCTCGTCACGCTGACCTGATTCAGGCGTCGTAGCCCACGATCGCCTTCGGTGTCCCGAGGAGCGTCGTACCGACCTCGAGCGTGTACGTGATGGCGCCTTCGTTGATGTCGATGTGGACGAGCAGCAGCCCGGCGCCACCATGCTCGCCCTTGGCGCCGAGCGCCCAGGTTCCCTGCGGTCGATCCTGATAGGCGTTGTTGACGGCGACGACGACGTCCGGCCGGGCCAGCGCCCTCATCCGCGGCGTGTTGCTGGTCGCCCATGCGCGGACGAACTCACGGGCGTACAGTTCGCCGGTGGCCGGATAGGTGGTGAGGCTCACCGTCAGCGCCACCACGGCGTGCGGCTTGCCGAGGTACTGGTTGGTCACCCGGAGGGTCACCGAATCACCGACCCCGTTCCGCAACGTGCAGTAGTTGGAGCCGGCGACGCCATCGCAGCGGTAGTGGATCCAGTCCGTTGCGAGCTTTCCCGGAATCTCGATGAACTGTTCATCCACCTCGGCCGTTGTCAGGTCGCCGAGCCGGGACAGGTCGCCCGCGCTCCAGGCGGCGACGGTGGCTTCGGCGTACGCCCGCGCGGTGGTCGGATAGGTGGCCGCCGGCGGGCTGGCCGGCGGCGGCTGCGGCGGCTGCGCCGACGGGCCGGGAGTGCCGCCGTTCGTCGCCTCGCCGAAGCCGGCCGTCGTGGCCGGTTCGGCGGAACCTGCCTGACCAGCGTGGCCGGCGTGCTTGTCGGCGGCGCAGCCGGACAGCAGGACCAGCGCAGCGGCGATACCGCTCGTGAGCGCCATACGCGCAGACATAACTGCTCCGATCGTTCGCGCCGGCACCGTGCCGGACACAGTCAAGGTTTCTTGGGCTGGATCTGCGCCGACCGGAGGTCCAGGCGCCTAGGCCCAACACAGTTCAGAGCGGCCGGCGGGATCTCGACCAACAGGAACGCCCGTGTCGGAAAGGCGACGACAGTCTCCTGTGGACCGGCAACATTTCCGTGGCGTCTCCCGTGGTCCGGCAACGTTTCCGTGGCGTTGACATCGAAGCTCGCGACTCTTACGTTCGACTCCCAACCACCCGAACGTTGTTCGAAATATGGAACAGGTGGTGCACCGTGGCACGTACCCGGTTTCTGGCTGCGATTGCGGTCCTGAGCGTTGTCATGTCCCTCGGAATCGCGCCCGCGTCGGGCGCGTACACCCCCGGCATACCGGCAGCGGTGGACCCGGGGACGCCGAACTTCGGTGGATCGGGCACCCCGATCCCGAACCCGCCGGCGTCCTACGACCCGACGAGGAACATGTTGCAGGCCATCTTCGACGCGGACGTCGCGGCCGGCGGTACGTCGTACTGGTTCGACCGGATCCTCGCCCGACCGTTCCTGAGCGGGGACTCGACCTCGCTGTACACCCGCGGGCGCGGGCTCTACATGTACACGCATTCGCCCGGCACCCTCGGCTTCGCCGGTGGGTACGCCTACCGCGAGCGGCCGACCGGAGCGTCGCAGAACCTGCACACCATCACGATCTCCGGGGCCACGCTCGCCGAGACGACGTCCCAGCGGACCCAGTTCCCGAGCTACTTCCAGTCGGTGTTCACCGCTACCGGGCTGAGCGTCACGCAGCGGAAGTTCATCACGAACAACAACGTCGCGGTCACCGTGCTCGTCATCACGAACACGAGCGGCTCGTCGACGACCCGGACGCTGACCGCCAGTTCCCCGATCGCCACCACCGCGTCCGGTAGCGAGCTGACCGGTACCGTCACCGCCCGGTACGGCCTGACGACATTGTTCCCGCGGTTCAGCGGCGACAGCTTCACGGTCAGCGGAACGAACCTGGTGCGTACCGTCACGCTCGGCGCGGGCGCCTCCATCACGCTCAAGGTGCAGGAGGGCGTCCTTACCAACGAGTTGCCCGAGTCCACCACGGACTACAACCGGTTCCGGGCGCTCGACGCGAACACCGCGTGGCTGACGCAGATGCGCGAGTACAACCAGTTCTGGGTGAACAACGTCTCGTACGTCGACCTGCCCAACAAGAACGTGCAGAAGATGTCCTACTACCGCACGTGGGAGAACCGGTTCAACTCGTTCGACGGCAACATCCCCGGCAACGACTACCAGTTCCCGGTCGACCTCGAGGGTGCGCTCGGCTACAACAACCAGATCTCGCTGACCGTGCCGATGCGCATGCAGGACCTCAAGTTCTGGCGCGATCCGCTGTACCCGTACGGCTCCTGGCTCTCGCAGGGCGAGGAGTCCGGGTGCCAGGGGTTCAAGGACAACCCGGGCAACACGGCGAACTGGAACAACCCGTTCGAGCAGTGGACCGCGCAGGAGGCGTGGAAGAGCTACCTGGTGCACGGCGGCCCACCGTCCATTGTGGCCAATCTCGCGAAGTACGCCGAGTGTGACGTCAAGGGGACGCTGGCGCGGTTCGACACCAACCGCAACAACCTCGTCGAGTACTCCGGCGGCACGCTGGTCGGCAACGACGCGGACGCGGTGGCGTTCGCGTTCTTCGGAGCCCGGCCGCAGGACCGCACCGAGAGCTCGTTTTGGTACTCCGGCGCGCAGGCCGCCGCGGCCGAGTACAGCCTGCTCGGCAACACGGCCAAGGCCAACGAGATGACGACGATCGCGAACAACATCCGGACCGCGGTACTCAACAACCTCTGGGCCGACGGACCGGTGGGCGGGGGCTCGGGTGGCGCCACAGGTCCGCGGGTCGCCGGCCGTATCGGCAACGCGCTGCGGCTGTCGGGCAGCAACGAGTACGTCAGTCTGCCGAACGGAATCGTCAGCGGGCTCAACAACTTCACCATCGCGACGTGGGTCAACCCGGCGGCCAACACCACCTGGTCTCGGGTGTTCGACTTCGGCACCGGTACGACGGCGAACATGTTCCTCACGGTCAGCGCGGGCTCCGCGCCGCGGTTCGCCATCACCACCAGCGGCGCGGGCGGCGAGCAGCGGCTGTCCGGTACCTCGCTGCTGCCGCTGAACGCGTGGTCCCACGTTGCCGTGACCCTGTCCGGCAACACCGGCACGCTCTACGTCAACGGCAACGCGGTAGCGACGAACACCGGGATGACGGTCCACCCGACCGCCCTCGGTACCACGACGCAGAACTGGATCGGGCGCTCGGAGTATTCGTCCGACCCGTTCCTGAATGCCACTGTGGACGATTTCCAGATCTACAACAGCGCGCTGAGCCAGGCGCAGGTACAGGCGCTCGCCGGTGGGCAGCAGGGCGCCGGCAACGTCGCGTCGTACCGGTTCGACGAGGCCAGCGGAGCGACCGCGATCGACTCGTCGGGCAACGGTCGCAATGGGACGATCAACTCGCCGGGCAGTGGTCCGAACTCCTGCCCGGGCAAGGTGTTCCTGCAGCGGGACCTGCAGACCGGCGGCCTGGTGTGCTGGAAGGACCAGCAGAACTTCGCGCCGTTCATCGACGGCATCGTTCCCAACGACGCCAACCACGTACAGGCACTGCGCTACTACGCCGACCGGGCCCAGTTCCCCATCATGCCGTCGTACACGGCCAACCAGGCGGACAAGGCGGCGGCCACCGCGTTCGGCCGGCCGGGTAGCAACAACTTCTCGAACATCAACGCGACGCTGCAGGCGCGCCTGTTCTCGAAGGCGCTACGCAGCTACCCGTCGGCACACATCACCCAGGACTCGTACCGCAAGCTGCTGGAGTGGACGTCCTGGACCGAGTACATCAACGGTGACAACAGGTTCCCCGACAACAACGAGTTCTTCTTCAACTGGAACCCGAACAACCAGACGCTCGGGCGGTCCGGCATCCACCACGACGTCCTCGGCTCGTACAACTGGATGCTCTTCGAGGACATCGCCGGCGTGCAGGCCCGTCTGGACAACACACTGGAGTTGTGGCCCATCGACGTGGGCTACAACAACTTCACCATCAACAACGTGCGCTACCACGGCAGCGACCTGACGGTCGTCTGGCAGCGGCCGGGCGGTACGACGACCTATCCGCTGGCCCCGAGCGGGTACACCGTTTACGTCAACGGGCAGCGCGCGTTCACCGTCAACGACCTGGCCCACGTGTCGTGGAATTCGGCGACCGGTGCCGTCAGCATCCTCGACGGCAGCAACACGCAGGTGTCGTTCAACGCCGCCGTTCCGCTGCCTTCGGCCACCCAGGTGAGCCTGTCGGGTAACGCGCGCATGGTGGACGCCTTCCAGAAGGCCGGCGTCGACGTGAGTACCGCCAACCCCGCCGCCAACCTGGCCCTCGGCCGGCCGGCCACCGCGTCGTTCACCACCACCAGCCCGGCGTCGCAGGCGACCAGCCCGGCCAACGCGGTGGACGGCTTCACGATCAGCGGGTTGCCGGTCACCTCGGGGTCGTTCGTCGGTACCAACCCGATCTGGGGTGACAACGGTTCACCCAACAGCCAGGACTGGCTGCAGATCGACCTCGGATCGCAACGGCAGTTCAACACCGTGAAGGTGTACTTCTACAGCAACAAGTCGTTCGGCGTCGGCGGAGGCACGTACCGGCAGCCGACGTCGTACACGATCCAGATCTTCAACGGGTCGACCTGGGTCGATGTCGGCGGGCAGGTGAAGTCGCCGGCGACCCCGGCGCCGAACTTCAACCGGGTGACGTTCCCGACGGTCACATCACAGCTGGTGCGGGTACTGATGACGCGGCAGTCCGGGTTCGGAGTCGGTCTCAAGGAGGTCCAGATCCAGCTCATCTGACGCCATCAGCTCGCGAGGTGTAACGCGAACACCACCACCGACAGCACTTCGAACGCCACGGGCCGGACCAGCCCGCGCGCGTCACCGGCGCGGAGGTGCATCGCGATGGCGAGGGCGAAATATACGATCAGGGCCGCCGAGGCCGCCACCCCCAACGGCGGCCACCACAAGCCGACGAGCAGGCCGACGACGCCGGCCAGAAGGATGACGGCCAGGTACTTCAGCCGCTCCGCCGGGATGCCCAGGCGGGCGTAGATCGCGACGATCCAGTCGGTCCGGGCGAGCTTCAGTCCGGCCGCCAGCGAGAGGAGGGCGGCCAGTAGGAGGGTGGCTGCGATGAGCACACTTCAATCTAGTGTCGAGGTACCCGGATCGACAGCTCGAAGGGTTAGAGTGTGCGCCCATGGTTCGTCGTCGCGCGCTGGTCGGGGTGGTAGCGGTGGTAGCCGCGCTGTTCGCGGGCACCTTCGTCGCCGTGCAGGTCGTCCGGAGTCAGCTCGACAGCGCCATCCCGCAGGCGGATCTGTTCGGTCCGTCGCCGACGCCGTCGCTGTCCCCGTCCGCTTCGCCCTCGCCGTCGCCGAGCCCGTCGCCACTGCCCGGAGCCGACATCCGCGGACCGCTGAACCTCCTCATCGTCGGCGTCGACACGCGTGAGTGGATCCCCTCCTGGCAGCCGCACGCCGACACCGTGGTAATCCTGCACGTCAACGCGGATCTGTCCCGGGCCACCCTGACCTCCATACCGCGTGACTTGGTCGTCAACATCCCGGCGTTCCCACCGGCCCGGTACGGTGGCGGCCGCACGAAGCTGACGAACGCGATGAGCGAGGGTTCGCGGGTGCCCGGCAGTTCGCGGCCGAACCCCGCACAGGGCTTCCAGCTGCTGGCCAGAACGGTCAGCAACTACACCGGGATCGCCCGCTTCGACGCCGGTGCACTGCTGACGTTCTCGGGGCTGCGCAAGGTGGTCGACTCGCTCGGCGGCGTGGACATGTACATCGACCAGCGGGTGCAGTCGATCCATCTGCAGCCCAACGGTGTCGGCCGGATCGGCTGCCGCAGTTGCCCGAACGGGTACACCGGACCTCGCGCCACCTACGAGGTCGGTGTCCGGCATCTCAACGGATGGCAGGCGCTGGACTACGCACGCCAGCGGTACATCACCGGCATCGACTACGCACGCACCCGCCACCAGCGCCAGCTGATCGAGGCGATCGTGGCGAAGGCGTTGCAGCGCGACGTCCTGGCCGATCCGGCTACCGTGATGAACTTCGTTCGGGCGCTCGGCCAGACGCTCATCTTCGACGGTCGTGGCCGGACCCCGACAGACTTCGTCTTCGCGTTGCGCAAGCTTCGCCCGGCGACGATGACTTCGGTGAGCCTGCCGGGCAGCAGCGTGTACGGCGGTGGCGGGCAGTACGTCGGAGAGAGTCTCAACGGCGTCCAAGCAAGCTACTTCGCCGCACTCCGGCAGGACAAGCTCGACGCCTGGGTCGCCTCGCATTCGTCCCTTGTGGACTGAGTTCACGGCAGCTGGCCGGGCCGGTCGACGATCGCGAGTCGCAGTTGGGCGGCCTGTCCGGTGACGTTGCCGGTGCGCCCTCCGTTGGGGCCCAGGGTGATGGTGCGCTCGCCGAGATAGGCGAGGCTGGTCCGATCGAAGATCAGCTCCCGGCGTACCCCGTGCGCGTTCACCCCGACCGAGATTCCGTGCCGGCCGGCCGCGTCGACCGCGTCCCCGACAACGGTGATCCCCGGTACGCGCGCGGTTGCCCGGAATACGGCGGCCAGCGAGGCGGGTGGCAGGTACCGCTCGCGGATCAGGTCACCCGCGACCGTGAAGACGTAGCTGTCGTCCTCGTTCGGCGGCACCTTGCCGCGCAGGTAGGCGAGCATGGCGCCGGCGTTCGTCGGCAGGTCGGCGAGGTAGGCCGGCTGGGGCGTGCACTCGGCTGCTTTCCTTCGGCCGTCTGGCCCGACGACTATGACCCCGGTGGGGCACACCGTCAGCGGTACCTCGGACGCCAGGCCCGCACCCGACCGCGGACGCTCCTGTAGCAGGCCATCGCGCGTGCCGTCGACAGATAGCCAGATGCGGCGCCGGGTCGGTACCAACGGGTCGACGATCGCGTGGCAGTCGGACTGGTCGGCCCTGCCGTCGCAGTCGAAGCGCTCCCCGGCGTACTCGGTGATCGACTCCACGAATACGAATTGGTCGGGCCGTGCCGGCAGGAGCTGTCCGTGCTCGGCGGCGAGCGCGGCGCGGTCCAGGATCCCGGCGGCGTCCATCTGTTCCGTGGCCGGACTCCGTGGCTTCATGGTGGCGAAGAGTCCGACCGCCGCCAGGGTCAGGGTCATCGCGCCGGCCGCGGCAAGCCGCAGCACCGGTCGCCGCGCTGGCCGCGCCGGGCGGAGAAGTCGGGCACGTGCCCGACGCAACACCTCGGGTGCGGCGGGCGATACATCGGTACGGATGCGACGCAGCAGCTCGAGATCGTTCATGGTCAGTCCGTTTCGGTGAGGTGGACGGGATCGAGATCGGCCAGCGATGCGCGCAACCGGCGTCGCGCGCTGTGCAGCCGTGAACGAACCGTGCCGACTGGTATGCCGAGCGCCTCGGCGACCTGGCCGTACCCGAGCTCCTCCCACGCGATCAGCAGGAGCACGTCACGTTCTCCGGCCGGCATCCGCGCGAGAGCCAGCGCCAACCGCCGGCTGGCCGCCGACGCGGCCACCCTCGCCACGACCCGGTCGGCGTCGCCGTCGGCGACCGGATCGACGCCGGTGCGGGCCATCGCCCGGTACTGGCGGACTTCCACCCGCCTGTGCCGCCGCAGCAGATTCGTCGCGATCCCGTAGAGCCATGGCCGGGCGTCGGTCCGGGTGAGGTCGTACTTGGTCCGCTGGCCGAACGCCACGAGGAACGTCTCCGACGTCAGGTCGTCGGCCACCGACCCGCCGGCGCGGCGGGCAAGGTACCGGTGAACCGCCTCGGCGTGCCGGTCGAAGATCTCCGCGAACGCCTCCGGTGTGGTCCGCGACCGGTCGATGAGCGCGCTGTCCTCGTCCGGTCTGGCCACCGTGTCGTGCATCAGCCACCCTCTCCTCGGCGAACCAGTCTCACCTGTCATTGCCCGGTCGCGAGGAAAGGGTTCGGTGGTCAGCTCGTTTCGGTGGCGTGGACGTAGTGCGGTAGCAGGGTTTGCCAGCCGGCGTGGTTGCGCTCGCGCCACTCCGGACCGCCGGCACCGAGCCGGTGCCATCCGCGGTGCTCGATCTCGATCCGGGTCGCGCCGCCCTTGTCGATGAACCGGATCTCCACGTCGGTGGCATCGGCCCGGTTCCGGCGCAGGTGCCACAGGTAGCCCAGCCGGTTCGGCGGCTCCCAGACCGTGACCTCACCCCAATCGTGTTCGACGCCGTCTCGCGTACGTTCGTAGATGCGCCCGCCCACCCGGGGTTCCAGGACGATGGTGCTGCCGTCCTGTCCGGTCGTCGTGTGGTCGGCCGGCCACCACGTGTCGATGCGCGTAGTCCACACCTGGAACGCGTGCTCGGCCGCACAGTCGACGTCGAAGGACAGCCGCAACGGTTCGATCACTTGCGGGACTTCCTCTCGGTGTTCTCCGCCACGAGCCGGAAGCGGGCGGCGGCCTCACCCCAGACCTGTTGCAGGTACGCCTGTACCGCGTGCATGCCCTCCTCCCGCAAGCGGTAGATGCGGCGCGTGCCCTGCGGTTCCTCGGTGACCAGCCCGGCCTCTTTCAGCAGGCGCAGGTGTCGCGAGACCGCTGGCCGGCTGATCGGTAGCGCGGACGCGATCTCCTGTACCGACTTGTTCCCGTCGCCGAGCAGGCTGAGAATCTGGCGTCGGTGGGCGTCACCCAGCGCTTCGAACGGGTCACCGGTCGGCTGTACCTGGGTCATTGCTCACCCGCCGGACTCGACCCGCTTCTTCAGACCGTCGGCGAACTGCCGGAAGGACGGGCCCAGGTCGGGCATCGACCGCCAGATCAAGGGCAACAGCGGTCCGGTGTACTCCTCCCGCACGTGAAACGCCGTGCCACCGTGCCCGTCCGCGGACAGCGAGTAGGTGCGGACGCCGGTGAATAGTCCGAGCGGCATGCCGCCGCGGAACCGCAGGAGCGCCGCTGGCTCGTACCCCGTCACCCGGACCGGGAAGGCACGGCCCGGCGCCGCCTGCGACCGAATCGTGATCCGCGCTCCGGGCTCGATGTGCCCTCGCACCTCGTCCACCCCGGAGTCCCACTGCGGCCACGAGTCTCCGTCGACCAGAACCGACCACACCGCCTCCGGACTTGCCGCGATCGTCGACCTCGCCTCGAAGAAGCGCATGCGTGCCCTCCCACGTATTCGTAACCAGAGAGTTACCGTAACACATGGGTTACCAATGATGATCATCTCGTGTTCGAGACCCACTGTCCACCGAAAATTTTCGGAGTATGACTGACGGAGTGCTCGAACGTGATGGGTTACTCCCTTTGTGTGCATAGGCAGGCAGGGCTGAAAATTCCCGGAAGACGTTGACTCGCCTTCCGGGCATTGAGATACTTTGATCTACAGTGATCGATGGTGGTCGTTCCGCCAGGCGATCCTGCCCCGGCCCAGCTCCCCCCAGCGTGGGCGCATTGCCCGGCGCCCGCGTGCTCGGCAAGACGAGGTACGAGATGACGAACCATTCCGTCCCCCCAGCAAAGCAGAAAGCGTCCGGCGGTCGCGTGTGGGTCAGGCTCGCGACCTTCGCGGTACCCGCGCTCGTCGTGGCCGGCATCATCGTCGCGGTGCCGAATGCCGCGAGCGCCGCCAGCACCCTGGGCGCGTCTGCCGCTGAACGCGGTGGCCGGTACTTCGGCGCCGCTGTTGCGGCCAACAAGCTCAGCAACAGTGCGTACACGACGATCCTGAACCGCGAGTTCAATCAGGTGACGCCCGAGAACGAGATGAAGATCGACGCTACCGAGCCGAACCAGAACCAGTTCACGTACGGCCCCGCCGATCAAATCGTCAACTATGCACAACAGCGGGGTATGCGAATCAAGGGCCACACTCTCGCATGGCACTCGCAACAGCCGGGATGGATGCAACAACTGTCCGGCGGCGCCCTGCGTTCGGCCATGCTCAACCACGTCCGGCAGGTCGTCATTCACTTCCGTGGCAAGGTTTTCGCCTGGGACGTGGTCAACGAGGCATTCCAGGACGGCACCAGCGGCGCGCGGCGAAACTCCAACTTGCAGCAGACCGGCAACGACTGGATAGAGGCCGCCTTCCGCGAGGCGCGCAACGCCGACTCCACCGTCAAGCTCTGCTACAACGACTACAACACCGACAACTGGACCGCTCCCAAGACTCAGGCCGTGTACCGGATGGTCCAGGACTTCAAGAACCGTGGCGTACCCATCGACTGTGTGGGTTTCCAATCGCACTTCACCGGCGGGTCGAGCTACCCGAGCAACTTCCGGACCACGCTGTCCAGCTTCGCCGCCCTCGGTGTCGACGTTCAGGTCACCGAACTGGATATCACCAACGCCCCCACCGGTCCCTACGGCAGTGTTGCCAACGACTGCTTGGCGGTGTCTCGGTGCACCGGGATCACGGTGTGGGGTATCCGCGACTCCGACTCGTGGCGTTCCGGTGAGAATCCGTTGCTGTTCAACGGCAGCGGTGCCAAGAAGCCGGCGTACGACGCCGTTCTTGCCGCTTTGAACAATGGTCAGCCTCCTCCGCCACCGCCGCCCACTGGTGGTGGCTGCACCGCCA
Source organism: Micromonosporaceae bacterium (assembly GCA_035650075.1). GTDB lineage: Bacteria > Actinomycetota > Actinomycetes > Mycobacteriales > Micromonosporaceae > DASSUC01. Next base: position 13,894 of record DASRII010000104.1, read on the forward strand.
CGATGACTCCCGGCACGGTGTTTGGAGACCGGTACAACACCTCGGTGACCGTCAGCGGCGCGAGCACGTGGACGGTAGTGGTGGTCCTCACCTCGCCGCAGCGGGTGTCCACGGTCTGGAACGGTAGCCCGAGCTGGGATTCCAGCGGCTTCGTGATGACCGTCCGGTCCAACGGAAATGGCAATACGTTCGGATTCACCACGATGTTCAACGGCAACAGCACCGCTCGTCCAAGAATTCAATCCTGTACGTCGGGTTAGGACAGGCACCCGTCGGACGGCGCCCGGCCCGGTTACCCCGTGGCCGGGCGCCGCTGGTTCCGCAGTGGAGCGATGACCGGCCCACGCCGGCCACGCGGTACAACCTGCCCGCCAGCAGGTACCCTGGTCTCCTGCGGACGCCACAGCGGAATGGCCTCGTAGCTCAGGGGATAGAGCACCGCTCTCCTAAAGCGGGTGTCGCGCGTTCGAATCGCGCCGGGGCCGCGGAGGTAGTGCGGCCAGGTTTCTCGACCTGGCCGCACCGCTAATTGCGACGGCGGGCCACCTGAGCGGTGACCGAGGCAAGCTTCTCATGGGTACGCCTGACGTCGGCTTCCTCGGCCGCGTACCGGGCACCCGCCGCTCCCTCGGCCCGCGCCACCTCCGGCCGGCGGATCCGGAATGTGATGGCGTCGGCGAGCGCGCCGAGGTCACCGAGGGGCACGACGGTGCCGCATCCGGTGGGCAGACTCTCGGCGATGGCGGGGATGTCGGTACCGACGACTGGACGGCCGACCGCCAGGGCCTCCAGCAGGGTGAGCGGCATCCCCTCCCACCGGGAAGGCAGGACCACCACGTCGGCGGCGACGTACCACGGCCAGGTGTCGTCGGTGGGGCCGGCGACCACCACTCCGTCCGGCACGGCCTCGGGCATCGCCGATCGCGAGTCTGCGGAGCCCACGAGGGCGAGCGTCGCGTCGGGGCAGCGGGCGCGTACCCGCGGCCACGCGGCGAGCAGCAGATCCTGGCCCTTCTGCCGGGTGACCCGGCCGACGCACACCACCAGCGGGGCCAGCGGCGGCAGCCGCAGACGGGGCCGGACGGTACTGCGGGTCCGCTCCGTCCCGAGCCGGAACCGGTGCAGATCCACGCCGCTGTGGATCACCTGATACGTGCCGTGGAGCCGGTGTTCGCCGGCCTGTGCCGCCTCCGCTTCGCAGACGCAGACGTACAGCGTGGTCCAGCGCGCGGCACTGCGCTCCCAGGCGATGGTCGCCTTGGTCAGCCGCGGCGGAGCGGCCAGCCACGACCAGCCATGTGGCTGGAAGATGGTGGGTCGCCGACCGCGCAGGGCCAACCGCCCGGCCAGTCCGGCCTTCGACGAGTGCAGGTGGACGACGTCCGGCTGGACGTCGGCGAGCAGCCGATTCAGGCGCGCGACTTCGCCGACCACGTTTGCGCCAATGGCCCGCTCGGCCGGCCAGGCCAGTCGCGGTACCCCGGCGGCGGCGAGGTCGCCCGTGAGCGGACCGCCGTCCGGGCACGCCACCGCGACGTCCCAGCCGCGGGCTCGCTGGTCGGCCGCGAGCGCGGCGACGTAGACACCTACCCCGGCCTCCGTCGGTTGCGTCACGTGAAGCACAGCGACCACTACCTGAGCCTCCTCAACAGTCGGCCCAGCCACGGCAGCCTGTCTTTGACGAGACGAACCAGGGTGTACCGGCCGCGTACGGCCGCGGCATAGGCGACCGATGGCAATGTCGCGGAGCCGGCCAGGAGCAGCCGCTCGTTCGGTTCCGGGCGGGGTCGCCAGCGGCGCTTGTACGGCTCGTCGCCCCGCAGGAGATTCAACGCCTGCCGGCCGAGCCGTACCGACAGCGCGAGGTTCGTGCCGAGGAGGAGTTGGGCGACGTCGATGCGGTCGCGCAGCTTGGGATCGATGCCGTAGAGGTAGGCGCAGACGGCGCGATGGCTGAGCAGAAGCGCGTGTACCGCGACGACCTCGTCACCGGTCCGGTACTCCACCACGATCGCCTGTCCTCTGTCCACCATGGCCGGTAACGCACGCATGAGGTGCTCGGCGAACCGGGCTCGTACGTGCTCCGGATTCAGGTCCCTTCCACGCCACTGCTCGCGGTGCAGCCGCAGCAGCGTCCGGATCGCGCCGGTAACCTCGGCCGCCGGTACCTCCCGATACTCGATGCCGGCGGCATCGATCTTGCGGCTCTTCTTGCGGCGGGTCTTCGCCGTCCCGCTCGGCAGCTCACCGATGAGGTCCACTATGGACATTGCTGGCAGCTCCAGGCACATCGAGCCGGGTAGCCGCCAGGTCCGCGCCGGCCACGTCTTCAGCAACCGCCTTGCCGCCGCCGGCTCCGGTACCTCTCGCAGGTCGATCGGCCGCCATCGTTGCGTGGCGGCCAGCGCTCGGGCCAGCCAGCGTGCCGCCTCCGGGCAGGTGTCGTCGATCAGCACGTCGCTGTGGTCGGAGATACCGGCGCCGAGCGGGACGAGCGCGCCCACCCGGGTACGCGTCAGTGCGGCGGCCGCCACCAGCCGACCGTCCCGGCGCACGAGTACCAGCTCGAGCCGCCCGGGCCGGCCGTAGCTGGCCCACCATGACGACAGCCAGGCATACGACGCGAACGGCGTGGCCGTCGAACACCGCTGGTATAGGGAGTCCCACTCGTCGGCCAGCTCGGTCAGCGCGGACTCGTCGCGCCGCGTCTGCGCGGACCACCTCATCGCGGGTCTCCATCACGGGCCGGGTTCGCCTTGCCGGCGCCGACGAGCACCGCGAGGCCACCCAGCAAGAGGCCGGCGGCCGCGCCGACCGCGACGTCGAGCGCCAGGCGTGGCGAGGTGGGATCGGCCGGCGGGCTGGCCTGACTGAGTAGCGACAGCCGCATGCGGGTATCGGAGGCGCGCTCGTTCGCCGTGTCGACGAGGCTGTTGGCCACCAGGTTCGACAGCGTCGCCGCCCGGTCCGCGGTGCGCGCCGAGCCGACCACCTCGATCACCGGCGCATCCGGCGAGCTGGAGGTACGCACCTGTCGGCGCAGCTCCGTCGTGGCGGCGCCACCCCCGGCCGCGCGGCCCAGCACGTCTCCCTGTACCGCGATACGGGAGTACGCCTGCGCGTAGCTGATCGCCGA
>DASRII010000105.1:0-8593 GCA_035650075.1 Micromonosporaceae bacterium
GTCGGCGGAGAAGTCGCCGTCCAGGTCGGTGACCTTCACCATCCGGGTGAAGATCTTCGCGGCGCGGGCGTAGAGCTTCGCCGCGTCCTTCGTGAACCCCAACTCCCGCAGCTTCTCCTTCACCTTGACGGCGGTGTTGACGACCAGCCCGGCCCAGAAGGCCAGCACCGCCACCACGATGAGCGACATGAACCCGGCGACGTACGCCATCACGCACGCGCCTTCCTGCGCGCGTACGAGTCGCCGTGGACGACCCACGCGATGTCGCCGGTGAGCGTCGCGCGGTCCGAGTAGTTGCCCTCGTCGTCCTCCGGCGCGTACGCGATCGTTAGCGAGTCCCCCTCCGGTGTGACCGGGATGATCCGCCAGACGCCGGCCTGGGTGAACATGATGCGCAGGATGGTGCCGTCGGAGAACGCGAGTAGATCACCGTCGTCGTCGAGGTCGCGGTAGACGAACTCCTCCTCGATGTCGCCCTCGACCTCGATCAGGTCGTCGCTCGCGCCATAGATGGTCAGCTTGGCCATGTTGATCAGTTCTCCTCCTCGGTGATGGGTCTTTGAACTCCGGTTCGGTGACCGGCGCCTCGCCGGGCGATTCCTCGGTGTGTGGGGGGGGGTTAGAAGCATCGGCGGCCCACCACAACCCGGGCCCACCGCAGCCGGTGCCGTCGCCGCACGATCCGGGGTACCGCAAGCCGGATCAGCGCCGCCCGGACCTGCCGCTCCTCCACTGTCACGGCCGTCCTCCCCGCATCACACGACCGACCTTGGCAGCCACATCCGGGTCGGCCATCAATGCCCGCACCAGTTCTGTGGGCGGGCCGGGCAAGGTGGCCGGCCGGCCGCCGATGTCAAGGCTGCGGGTGAGGAACTCCATGGCGGTGGTGTCGTCGAGCCAGCCACCTTCCGGCATGCAGCCGTACGGGCAGGCCATCGCCTCCACCAAACCCCACAAACGGCACAATATCGGACGGATGTCGTAAACGGCGCAGGTGCCCAGAACTGTCAACGCCGGGCACGACCACACCAGGGCGCGGCTGCCGTCGAACGGTGACGGGATGTCCACCCCACGGTCGGCTATCCGCCGCCGCTCGAGCACGGACATGTCGATCGGCCCGCATGAGTCCTGGCAGCGGCCCCGGCACTCGATCGTGGGGAGTTCGGCGTACAACGCGTCCAGTTGCGCCGTCCGGTCGGCGGCGGTTTGGGTGCAGCGTCGGCGGCGGCTCACCGGACACCGCCGGGCTGGAGCAGGTAGTCCTTGCTGATCTCGCCGTGCTCGGCCGACCCGCGGGCGGACCTCTCCTCCTGCGGCTCAGCCATGGTCCGCCACCAGTCTGGCCACCTCGGCGTCACGGGCCCGGTCCAGGTCGGCGATCCACTCAGCCGTCCACGCGCCCAGCCGGATCAACTCCCGGCGGACCGCGTCCACCCGGTCGGATTGCTCAACCTCGTGGGCGCGGCCGACGTCGGCCAGGCGCGCCTGCAGCGTCGGCAGCCACCCGTCCTCACCCGCCTCGGCGGCCGGGTCGCCGAGGTCGTCACGTAGCAGGGTTTGCTCGAACGCGATCGCGGCCAGCGGCCCCACCGGGTCGATCAGCCGGCGGGCGATGTCCTGCCACGCCCACATCCCGCCGGCCGTGCACTCGTCCTCGTCGCAGTTTTCGTGGGCGACGTCGAACAGCTGCTCCGCGACCTGGTCCACGGTGTCCTTGCGGGCGTGCTCGGCACGCCACCGCCCCAGCTGGGCGGACATGGCCTGCACGGCGATGAACGCCGCAGTCCGGCGCAACTGCGGTGTGGTGTCCGACGGCAGCCGCCGACCGATCTCGTTCAGCAGCGCGGCGTCGACCGTCTCGTACGCCTCCCGACCGGCAACGGTCAGCTTGTCCAGTTCAACGTCCACAGTGGTGTCTCTCCTTCATGCTGCTCGGGTGTGGATGTAGTTCGGGTGCTCGTGGGGCGGGCAGTACTCACACCGGCACGCCGGGCCAAGCTCGAGCGTCATCCGTCCACGAACCGCCAACCGGTCCAGCCCAGGTCCCGGGTCCCGGATGCTCCAGCCGCGTTCGAGCAGAAACTCGTCGAGCAGCCACGGCAGGTGCGCGATCACAGCGCCGCCATCGACACAAACCGGGACAGGTGCAGCTGCGCGGCCACAGTGATGGTGTCCATCCGGCCGTGCCGGTTCTTGTCCACGATCAGGTCACACTCGCCGGCTCGCGGAGACTCGTGGTCGTGCACGTCCTCCCGATGCAACAGGATGATCACATCGGAGTCCTGCTCGAGCGCGCCCGACTCGCGTAGGTCCGACGCTTGCGGGCGCTTCGACGACCGTGTTTCCGGGTTGCGGTTGAGTTGGCTGGCCGCGACGACCGGCACCGCGAACTCCTTGGCCAGCAACTTCAACCCGCGGGACAGAGCCGCCACCTGTTCTTGACGGGACTCCCGCCCAGCGGACTCGGCCAGTTGCAGGTAGTCGACCAGCACCAGATCGATGTGACCGTGCTCGGCCGTGATCCGCCTCATCACAGACCGGATGTGCGCCAACGTGACCCGAGAGGTCTCGTCGATATGCAGCGGCGCATCGTCCGCCTCGGCGGCGAACCGGATCAGCTTCGACCATTCGAGTTCGTCGAGCCGCCCCGACCGCAGATTAGCCAACGGGATACCGGCATGCGCCGAGGCGACCCGCAGCCCGACCTCCACCTCCGACATCTCAAGCGTGAACAGCACCGCCCGCAGCTTCAGCCGTATCGCCGCATGAGTGGCCATGTTGATGAGCAGGACGCTCTTGCCGACACCAGGTCTGGCGGCAACGATGATGACCTGCCCCGGGCGGAGCCCACCGATCAGGTCGTCGACGTCGTGCAGGCCGGTCGGTACGCCGGGCGGCCCGTCGTCGATCTGCGCGGCCTGCTCGACTGCCTCGAGGACGCCAGGCACCACGTCCCGCCAGAGCCGCGCCGGGTTCGTCCCGCCGACGACGCCGATCTTCGCCAACCATTCCCGGGCCCGGTCGAGAACCGAGTCGGCATCGTCGTACCGTGCGGTCGCAGCAAGGCTCTCGACCTGACGCGCGACCCGGGCAACCTCCCGCAGCGCAGCACACCCGGCCACGATCTTCGCGTAGTGCCCGGCCGCCAACACAGTCGGTACCGACTGGTAGCAGGTGTGCAGGTACGGCGACCCGCCAACCTTCGACAACAGTCCCCCCGTCGCGGCGAGGTAGGCGCCGAGAGCTACCGGGTCGGTCGGCTCGCCGCGGTCGCGGAGTTCAAGCAACGCCGTGTAGATCAAGCTGTGCGCCGGCCGGTAGAACGCATCCGCGGTCAGCAGATGCTCCACGTCGGCGAACGTCTTGTCGGTGAGCATCAGCGCGCCGAGCACGATCTGTTCGGCGCCGACGTCGTGCTGCGGGACCTGCTCGATCATGTCGGTCATGACGGCCCCCGCATCCAGCGCCGGTCCCGACCGGAGAGGGCCACCACGGTGCCGTCGGCGAGACGGGACAACACCCGGTCCCCGACGGTCTGTCCCAGTTGGTCGGCGTCAAGGTTGGTGGTGTAGATCGTGGGCATCCGGTGTGACCACCGGTGGTCGACGAGCCTGATCAGGCTGTCCAACGTCCAATCCGTGGACTTCCCGGCGCCGACGTCGTCGAGCACGAGCAGGTCCGCCTCAAGGTAGACACCGAGCGCGGACGTGTGCGAGTCGTCGGGTTTGGGCCGCAACTCGGCGTTCATCTCCGGGTGGGTGACGAACCGCCACCGGCAACGCCGGTTCGCTTGAGCAGCACCGAGGACCAAGAGGCGGAGCACCCCGTAGGCCTGGTGCGTCTTCCCGACCCCGGTGTTACCGGTGAGCAGCAGCCACGGCGCACCCGCAGGGTCGGCCAGGTGTCCGGTCGCCCACCTGAGGATGGCAGGGTCGGTTACGGCGGCACCCGCGAACGTCTTCGGGATCTCCCGGTCGAGGATCGCCGTGTAGGTCGCGGTCCGCCACTCGACCGGGTCGAACGGCGGCTCCGGTGGGATATCGACGCCGGGGTCGAGACCGCGGCGGGCGGCCAGGTCGGCGATCGCGTCACTGACGCTGCTCACTTCGTCTCCTGTCCCAGGACCTCTGGTGCGCTTGGGGGTCCTCGTGGTTGCGGTATGGCCCGTTCATCGGGGACGTGGTCGAGTTCTTACGCTGGGCCGCGAGCCGCAGTTGGTCGTACTGCCGCCGTAGCGTTCGCATGGAGAGGATGTTGGCGCGCCAGAACGGATCCTGCTGGCACCAGTCGATCGCCTTGATGATCTGTTCGACGGTTCGGCCGTCAAGGTCGATTAGGCGTCGGGCCTCGTCCCGCCACTCCTGGTTGATCTTTGGGCGCTTGGAGCCGTTGCGGACGATCCAATCGACGAGGTGACCGCAGACGGCTTCGACATCCTCGCGGTCAGGTGTGTCGGAGTCTGGGTGTTTTTTAGAACCAGACTTCTTCGTAGAAGAAGTCTTTACGGTTCCGTCCGCAGATTCTGCGCCTTTTCGTGCGCGGCGTTGCCCCGCAGATTCTGCGCCTTTAAGTGGGCTGACCTGCGGAACATCATCCGTTCGTATATCCGCAGATTCTGCGGGGCGCAGATTCTGCGCCCTTTCCTGGATATCCGCAGAATCTGCGCCTTTTGTGGGACCATCCACAGGGTTGTCCACAGGCAACATGATCACTGCGTAGCGGTTCACGCCGCCGCGTCCAGCGGTGCGCTCCACTCGCAACTCGCCGCGTCGCTCGCATCCCTGGACTGCAGCGTGGGCCGCACGTTCCGACAGGTTCGTCTTCGCGCATAGCGCGGCGTACGACAGCCACGCACCAGTGCCATCACGGCTGTTGCAGGCGTCGGCCACGGCGAGCATCACTAGACGCTCTGCGTTCTTCGAACGCGAGTGCGTGAACACCCATGCCATGACCTCAACCGCCAACTGTCGATCTCCCGTGTCCGGCAAGTGCGGGCTTCGCTATTGCCGGAAGCTCGCCGTTCAGTGTATCGTAGACGTCACATCCCGAGTAGCAGGAAAGGTAGCAGAAGACCATGTCGACCACAACGGGGCCGGTCCTGTATCGACAAAGTCACAGCACGCTGTACTCTCCGAGCATGGTCAAACGCGTCCTGCTGGGCATTCAGGAGTTGCGTCTGCGCCTGCGGGAACGGGTCAACGCCGTTGAGGACGGCGAGCACACCGTGTTCGCGCGACGCGGCAAGCCCATCGCGGTCCTCGTACCGATCGCCTGGTACCGCGACGCGGCCCGAGCGCTCAACGACCCGACTGAGTACTGACCTCATCGCGCGCCGCCGGCTGCGCCGATCGTCTTCGCCTTGGCAACGAGGGCCTTCTCCTCGCACACCTTGTGGCACGGCTTCCCCGACACCGGATGCCGCAGCAACGCGCCCCGACCGCAGTGCACACACGACGCCAGCGCCCCGACCTTCGCCCGCGGTGCGCCGCCCTGACCGGACCAGTCCAACGTCATCAGGTCGCCCTCTGTCGTAGCCTGCCGTTGACCTGGCCGCTCGCCGCGCCGGATTCGACCACCACATAGGAGCGGGGCACCTTCGGATGCCAACGCAGCCGGCCCGCCCGCCGCAGTACCCCCAACTGGTAGGCCACCGACGACGTCGACACCAGGCCGACCTCGTCGCCGATCTCCCGCATCGACGGCGGGAACCCGTGCCGGGCCCGGTGGTCGCAGATGAACGCCAGGATGTCGACCTGACGGCCGGTGAGGCCGTCCACAATCGTGTCGCGACGGCTGGCCATGTCAGTCCGCCTCGTCTTCGTCGCCGGCGAGGTGGACGTCGCACTCGGCGAAGATGGCCACGATCACCTGGTCGTCCTGGAAGCGTTGGAGGGACTCATGTTCGGTGTCCCAGTCGCCGTCCTGCAACTTCTCGATCAGCGGTCCCAGGACCCGCCGTTTGGTGGCCTCGTCGGCGTCGAGGTCGATCAGGGCCTGCGCGACCGGGTCGAAGATGCCGCCCGCAGATGCCCAGCCCATGTCACCACTCCCACCGCTGGTCGCCGCGTGCGACCTCTTCGGCGTGCTCGTCCCTGACGTACGGCCACTCGATGACCACCGCGTAGACCTTCGGATCGTTCGGCGACGCGTCGGGCCTGGCCGCGACCGCCGCAGCAACCGCGTTGATTTCGGCGGCGCGCCGTTCGGCCTCGCCGCGGTCGGCGGCGGCGATCACATCGTCGGGGCCCTGGACGTGCACCGCCCACAACGTGGGCGGCTCCGGCATCCCGGGCAGCGGCTGTTCGAACGGTCGGGTCATCAGGTTCTCCGTTTCAGGGGAGGTCAGGCCGCCACACCGCTGTCGGCGGCGAGCAGCGTGTTCACGGCGGTCGACGACAAGCCGTGGGTGTTGGCGAACGAGGTGCGGCTGCGGCCGGCGGCCACCCACTGCCGGGCCGCCAGTATCCGTTCGGCCGGGGTCAACATCGACAGTGCGGCCTTGCCGTCGAGCACCCGTCGCACCGCGACCTCGTCGACCACCGGCACGTCCGGGTCACCGACCGACGGTTCGGCGGCGGGGTCGTCGATGTCGTCCCAGGCCAGCGGCGACACCCATCCCTTCGCCAACGCCCGCCGCCGGGAGATCACCGACGGGCCTTCTGTTCCGGACAGCCGCCGGTACACGTCGGCGACCCGCGCGGCGGTGGTGACGTGCACCAGCAGATGGGTCTGGCTGGCCAGCGACCGGGCGAACTGCCATCGGCAGCCCAACTCGTCCCCGATCGCCTGGTAGGTCCAGCCGAGTACGGCAAGGGCACGAACCCGGCGGCAGGTGCCGGTGGAGTCAATCCGGGCCGGTGTCGACCGCCCGTGCCTGCGCCGCTTGTTGCGGATCCTGCGTTCCTCCCGCGCCTCGGGGCACCGGCAGCCGGCCCTCGTGTAGGCGGCCTCAGTGCCGTGGTAGCGGGCGACACAGTCCGGGTTGGTTCTGGGGTGGCTGCCCACCCACCGGTGTGATGCGCGTACGTGCCTGTTCATGACCTGACTCCATCCGTGTGCTCGCCGGAGCCTTCCGGGGCCCGGCCGGAGCCGACACACCGCTGCCAGCCGTGGTTGTGGGCCCGGACCAGCCCGGCGGTCGACAGGGCGTACTCCGTGCCGCAGCCCGAACACCGGCCGCGGGCCGGCGCCGGTCGGCGTTTCCGCAGCCCGGTGTGTGTGACACACACCGGCAGCCACCGGCCCGGCCGCACCTCACCGGAGCCGGACAGTTCAACCTGCGGCCAGAACCGTTCCGCGACACCGTCGGCGTCGCAGCCGCCCCAGTCGCAGGTGCCCGGCGGCCAGTCGACGGCGATCCGCAGGTCGGAACGTTTCGGTGTCCAAATCTCGTACCGGCCGCAGCCTCCGCATTTGGCCTGGTCTGCGACGAGCAGGGCATCGTCGGCCCAGTTGGAGTGCCCGACGTAGTCCGCCGGGCGCGGGGTGTGGTCGGTAACGTTCGGGCACGCTGGCCGCGGCTGAGGGCTACGCATAGGTGCCGCCGGCAGGCTGGGTGGGTGTGACATGGAACAGCTCCGGCTGCACCGCCGCCGGAGGGGTCCGCGGCGGTTCACCGCCGTAGTGCAGCACCCCGCGCTCGTCGACATAGTCCGGCTCCGGCCGCTGGCAGCCCCGCCGGCCGGCCCAGCAGATCCACATGCCGTCGATGACCGGCCCCGGCTCGACCGGCAGGTAGAACGACACGATCGGGAACCCGGTCAGGTCGGCCAGCAGCCGCACCTGCTCGGCGGTGGGCACCTCGACGCCGCACTCCCACAGGTCCACCGCCGGCTCCTCCGCGCCGCACGCGATGTCAACCTCCGGCCCCTCAAGGCCACGGAAGTCCAGGGCGATCGTGATCCGCGCCGGCACCGGCCGGGCCTCGGCGAGCAGCCGCTGTTCTTCCTGCCGCTGCTGCGCCTTCGCGTACCGGTCCCGTTGCTTACTGCTCTGCTCGGCGGCAAGCGCCCGCGCGCCGGGCGCGGCCTGCCGGGTACGCCGGTGCAAACTTTGGTGTTCCGGTGGCAGCGGAGGCGGCACCGGCGGGGCAGACCGCCGCCGGCCACCGAAGGGCACCACGTTGCCGCCGACAGTGCTATCCACGGACGGTCACCTCCGCGAGTCCGGTACGCCGGGTGACAGCACGCTCTATGGCGTGCCAGACGTCGCCGTACGCGCCTGTGATGAGCACGGGCCTGCCGGCGGCGGCCAGGTTGGCCACCAGCTCGTCGGCGAACGCGACAGTGACTGCCTCCACGCCGCTGAAGTCCAGAACACACAGCCCGTCGGGGGCCTCGGCGAGGACGTGCGCCCGCGCGGCACGGCCGCTCGCCCGGGTGGCCAGGAACTGCCCCCACTGCGCAACCCTGATCGGCTGTGGGCTATCCACGGGTGGCTTGCACCTCCTCGGGCGGCGTGCGGCGGTAGTCGTGGAAGTACCGTCCGGGACGGTCGCGACGGAGCAGTGAGCACCACTCGGCCACCCACTCCCATCGGTGCGAGCAGGTAGCGATCAGCGCCCCGTTGCTGAACAGGCGAACCACTTGCCATC
>DASRII010000106.1:0-3555 GCA_035650075.1 Micromonosporaceae bacterium
AGGGCATCACCCGACTGCACGAGCTGATCGCCGCGCACCTGCCGGATGAGTGGGCCGACCTGGCGCCGGCCGAGGCCGCCGCCCGGGTGCGGGTCGGGATCGAAACTGAGCGTGGTCCGTGGGTACAGGCTCTGGTGGCCGCCGGCTACCAGGTGTTCCCGATCAACCCGGTGCAGGTGGCCCGGTACCGGCAGCGGCACTCGACCTCCGGAGCGAAGTCCGGGGCCGGCGATGCACACGTGTTGGCCGAGATCGTCCGGCTGGATCACGCCCACCACCGCCGGCTGGCCGGTGACAGCACCGACGCCGAGGCGGTCAAACTTGTGGCCCGCACCCACCAGAGCCTGATCTGGGACCGGTCCCGGCACCTGCTACGGCTACGCAGCGCGCTGCGGGAGTTCTTCCCCGCCGCCCTGCACGCCTTCGACGACCTGCACGCCCCGGATGCCCTGGAGCTACTCGGCCGGGCACCGGATCCGGACCGGGCCGCAGCCCTGACCCGCGCCCAGATCACCGCGGCGCTGCAACGCGCCAACCGCCGCGACATCGACGCCAAGGCCGCCCGGATCCAGCAGCTATTACGCGACGACGCGCTGCGCCAACCCGCACCGATCCAGGCCGCCTACGCCGCGATCGTCACCGTCCAGGTCCCGCTGATCGCCACCCTCAACGCCCAGATCGACCAGCTCGGGCAGGTGGTGGCCACACATTTTGGCCGACACGGGGATGCTGAGCGCTACCTGAGCCTGCCCGGCATCGGCGTGGTCCTCGGCGCCCGGATCCTCGGCGAGTTCGGCGACGACCCGAACCGCTACCGCGATGCCAAGGCCCGCAAGAACTACGCCGGCACCAGCCCGATCACCCGCGCCTCCGGCAACCGGCGCGTCGTGATCGCCCGATACGCCCGTAACCGGCGCCTCGGCGACGCTGTGCACCAATGGGCATTCTGCTCGCTGAGAGGCTCACCCGGCGCCCACGCCTACTACAAGACGCTGCGCGAACGAGGCATCGGCCACCAGGCCGCCCTCCGCCAACTCGGCAACCGCCTCGTCGGCATCCTGCACGGCTGCCTCAAAACCGCCACCACCTATGACGAGACCACCGCCTGGGCACACCACCAAGAAGATCTTGAAGCCACTACTTGACATCAAAGAACACAGGATGTCTGCCGCCGTCCGGGCGTTACACAGCGCGCGCTTCGCTTCGCTCGCGCTGTCTTCTTCCGGTGCGGGGTTGATCGTGGTGTGCGGATCTGCCGCCGTCCGGGCGGTACGGAGAGCGGCGCGCGCTTCGCTTCGCTCGCGCGTTTCCTTTCCGGTGCGGGGTTGATCTTTACGGATCTGCCGCCGTGCGGGCGTTACGCTGCGCGCGCTTCGCTTCGCTCGCGCTGTCTTCTTCCGGTGCGGGGTTGATCGTGGTGTGCGGATTTGCCGCGACCCGATCGCTACACACAGCACCGACGGGGCCGCCCGCAGGGCGCTCGCCGAGGTGACACGAGTCGACCGTGATCGAGGTGCAATGCGGCCGCCCTCCTCGTAGGTGCGGGCCTCCAGGAGACCCGTTTACAGCCGTTCCTTGTCCCTCGGCAGGATGTTCGGCATGGCGACGTTCTTGTTGACCTGGAACCCGGACGGCTGCTCGGAGGCTTCAGTTCGGCGTTCAGCAAAGGTGTTAACGAGATCGGATGGTCGCAATCGTCGGAGAACCAGCAAGGACCTGATGGTCGAGAACACGGCCTCGGGTGACCAGTCAAGCCTCTGCTGCGTGATCAATCGAAGGAGAACAACGCAATCTTGGTGCGTCTCAACTGGGTAGAACTGAACCCCCGTAGACTCTGCAAGGAAGTCCTTAGCGGAACGCAATCTGTACTCGACCTCGCCGCGTGACAGTGGGGTAACGGCGAGACCGAAGAACTTGTGATCGAGAAGCTCCGAGGACCAAGCGAAGCTGTGTACCCCAATCTTGGAGCAACTCTGCAGGTCATCACCCGAGAAGCCGGCCTCCTGGTGCAGCCCTCTGCGGGCGACCTCGTCGGGTGTGGCGTGGCGCGAGCCGTCGAGGTCGACCGTAAAATCCCATGGGGCCGCCATCTCGCCGACGGCGTTGAAGATCTTGTCTTCCAGGTACTTGCCGCCCGCGTTGTGCTTCGAGCGCATTGTCAGGACAAGATAGGCGCCCGCCTCGCAGAACAGCGAGAGACCGACGCTGCAGGGGTTAGGAAAGCCTCTGACCGGAACGTCAGCTCTCGGCGTGCCTACGACTGCGGTCAGGGCGGCCCTCTCCGCGTCCGTGCACTCTCGGAGCAGATCGTGTGTGGCAAGGTAGTCGAAGTATCGATACGTGTGTGTGACGAGTTGCAGATGGTGAGCCCTGCCATTCAGTTCGTCGGCCGGGTCGTCTGAGATGCGTACTGCAATAAAGGATGAGATCCCCACCTGCTCGTCGTCAGTGCGCTTCTGCCCGAGCCACTCGTCCGTATGGGCGGCTCGAATGTGCAGAAGTGACGGATCAGTCAGCTCAAAATCGCCGTCAAGCCGCATTTCGGCCGTTCCGGGCGCGAAGTATCCGTCTGCCCATCCCGCCTGAACAAGACGTATGTCTGACTGGATTTGATCAACGGAACTCCATGCGTCATTGACGGCGGCGTAGAACCGTAGTCTGCGTCGCGTCGAGGTCCACTCCGCGAGTCTCGGGAACGCGATGTTTTGCACCAGCACGCCGACGACGGCACCTACCACAGCGCCAGCAATCAGTGAGAACCAATCCACGCTTACCTCTCATCTCATGTTGCCGCCTCGTCCGCCGGGTGGCTGCGTGCTGGCGATGCATCCTCCTTAGAATGACCCGGCAGCGCAAGTTTGTGGCTCATGGGAGGCGCAGTTCATCGGCGCCGTCGTCGGCGACACGGACATTTGCGCTCAGATTGAGCGGCACCGAAGATTATCGTGGTTCGGAGAAACCAGCCGTGGGGGGTCACCGCGCGGGCGGCCAGGCGCAGCAGCGAACCCAGCGGCTCGGCGCCGATGAGGGTCGGGTCGGCCAGGACATCGCAGAACGCGTCGTGGACGCAGTCGTCGACGGCGTCGCGGTCCCGCCCGCCCAGCCGGGCGGCGACGTAGCGGGTGACCGCGGCGACGTGCTGGCAGTATTAACCGAAACGATCTCGGGCCAACGCAGCAGGACGTATCGGCTGACGCTCGGGCGTGTCGTGTCGTGTTGTCGCGGAGGGCGAGAGGCAGTGGCCGCGCCGTTGCCGCTGCCAATGGCTGATCGGATGACCACGTGAGACCGATCATCCTGGGGCCAAATTTCGTGACGACAGGTGGGGCCAACTGTCAATCCCCCCGAAGCGTGGAGGACTCCGTTATGCGGCGTCGGCCCTCCTGGCCTCGGCCGCGGCCAGCGTCCAGGACGCCGTCGGTGGCCGGGCGGTGGTCGAACAGGTAGCCGGCCGCCACCCGCAGGTGGCGGTGGCCTGGGTGGATTCCGGATAAAAGCAAAGCGTCATCGACACCGGCGCGGCGTTTGGCATTGAGGTGCAGGTCGTCACCAAAG
>DASRII010000107.1:0-2315 GCA_035650075.1 Micromonosporaceae bacterium
ATCCGCTACGAGGACCTCGCGATTGTGGTGGGCGGTCACGAGTACCGGCTGGACGGGCCAGTGTTTATGACCGGGTGTCCCGTCCGGATCGGGTACTGGTACGTGCAGCCGCCACTGCTCAACTCCCCGTTGACCGTCACCCTCGACGCTCCCCCGCAGGCACACCGCGGACAGTGGTACGAGTACACGGTCATCGTGCTCAACGCCTATCCCCGACCGTTCCGCCTCGACCCCTGTCCGGTCTACACCCAACGGCTCGGCGGGACTCCCGGATCCGGCGGCTACCGCCAGCTCCCGTGCCCGGTCGACGAGATCGCACCGCACACCTCATTGCGGTACACGATGCGCGTCCTCGTCGATCCCGATGCCCAACCCGGTCCGGTCGATCTGCACTGGATGGCCGTCATGGCCAATGGCACGGTGGCGATCGCGAACCTCGCCACCGACGGGACAACGGTTGAGATCGTAGGCTGAGACCGTGCGGGCGGTGGTGCAGACGGTCAGCCGGGCGAACGTGACCGTCGACAGCGAGATCGTCGGGTCCATAGAGGACGGTCTGCTGGTGCTGCTCGGCATCACCCACACGGACACGCCGGCGATCGCCGCGACCATGGCCCGCAAGGTGTACGAGCTGAGGATCCTCGACGACGAGCGGTCCGCGTCCGATGTCGGCGCACCGGTGCTCGTGGTCAGCCAGTTCACGCTGTATGGCGACGCCCGCAAGGGTCGCCGGCCCACCTGGCAGGCGGCCGCGCCGGCCGAGGTGGCCGAGCCGCTTGTGACGGCGTTCGCCGAGGCGCTGCGTGCCCGCGGGGCGAAGGTGGAGACCGGCAGGTTCCGCGCGCGCATGCTCGTCGAGAGCGTCAACGTCGGCCCTCGGACGGTGCTGCTCGAGCTGTGACGGCTGCGGTATGGTCCGGCCGTGAATGCGCCCGAACTGACACCCGTTTCGGTCGACTCGGTGGGGGCGCTCGTCGATGTGGTGACCCGGCTGAGCGATGGCGGCGAGCACATTCTGTGGTACCGCGGACAGCGCGACGCGGCGTGGGGCATCTGGCCCGCGATCCACCGCCACGGCTACGTCCCGGACGACGAGCGCAACCTCACCAACCGGTTCCGGTCCCGGGCGGCGATGCGCCACCCACAGGCTCCGCCGTACGAGGACCGCGCGCGATGGCTCAGCCTCATGCAGCACTACGGGCTGCCCACCCGGCTGCTGGACTGGACCAGGTCACCGCTGATCGCCGCGTATTTCGCGGTGGAGCACTGCCTCTCCGAGGCCGACGACCCGGCCCCCGGCGCGGACGCGGCGATCTGGGTGCTGCGGCCGCACTCGCTGAACCAGTACTGGGGAAAGGCCGACGTCACGCCGTCGATCGACGCGGTGATGTGCCGCCCCCTGCTGGCGCCGGCGTTCAGCGACCGGGATCCGGAGACCGGGCTCGTCCGGGCGGTCATGGCATCCGAGACGGACCTGCGAATGTTCGTGCAGCAAGGTTGTTTCACCGTGCACTCCGACCCGACCCCGTTGAACCAGCTACCCGGGCACGGCCGCTTCCTCGAGGTACTGGTCATCCCGTCGGAACGGGTCGCGACGCTGGCGCGCGAGATCTACGCCAGCGGCTTCCGGCAGGGCGATATCTTCCCGGATCTGGGCCACCTCGCCGCCGAGCTGAGGTACGCCAACCCGCCGCGATGACGCGCGTCACACCCCGGTAGCACCCGCAAAGGCCGCGAACCAGCCCAATCCAGCTACCGGATTCGTGCCACGAACCGACCCGCCTCACCGGGGCTTCACGTCGCCTGGCCCACTCTGGCACTCACGTACAACCCTTGTCGAAACGGGGAGGCGAGTGAGGGTGATCCCACCGATGACCGAGCTCGAGTTCGATGTCGCGGCGATCGAGGCCGCGGATCTGGACGCCGACGATCGGGGCCCGTCCGCGGACCTCGTCCGGGCGTACCTCAACGGGATCGGGCGTACCAAGCTGCTCAGCGCCGAGCAGGAGGTTGACCTGGCCAAGCGGGTCGAGGCCGGCCTGTTCGCCGAGGAGCGGCTCAGCGGGCCGGTCACCGACCCAGAGCTGCGTACCGACCTCGGCATCATCGCCATGGAGGGTCGCGCGGCCAAGAACCACCTGCTGGAAGCCAACCTGCGGCTCGTGGTCAGCATCGCGAAGCGGTACACCGGACGCGGCATGGCCTTCCTCGACCTCATCCAGGAAGGCAACCTCGGCCTCATCCGCGCCGTCGAAAAGTTCGACTACACCAAGGGCTACAAGTTCTCCACCTACGCCACCTGGTGGATCCGCCAA
>DASRII010000108.1:0-3261 GCA_035650075.1 Micromonosporaceae bacterium
TAGCCCCGCCGCGGTACTCGTACTGACCGCTACGGCCATCTGCGGGGCCATGCTCTCCATGGCCACCAAGGACCGTGCCGCGGTACTCGGACTGCGGCCCGCACCGGAACGTGCGCTCGGCCACCTCCTCGGCGGCCGCGATGGCCGCCTGCTGCTGGTTGCCCTGGCCGCGATAGCCGGCGAGCCCGGCGTCGGCCTCGGCGCGGTGGCCGCAACGTCGCTTGGAAGCTCGCTCGCGCGTCTCGCCCTCGTCCTGCGCTGAATCACCCCACCTTCGCGGACAAATGAAACGAACGCCCCCGACCGGACACTCCTGCACGGCTGGCCGGCAGGAGGGCGATTCGAGATAGGCCCGCTCACGACCGACTCCGTGCGGTCCGGGCTCGCGGCGCCGGTGCGTCGGCAACCGTTGCGACCCGGCTAATGACCCCCTGACGCCTCCGTCCTCGACTCCAAGGTGGGGGCACCGGCAGGCCACCGGAGACAAGACCACGCCGCTGACCGGGCGAGTGGCGTTGCGTCCTAGTGGGCGGGCTGACGCGGCTGGCATAGAAGAATCCGTGGCCGTCGAGGGCGGCGCTGTCATTCGTCGCGAGCGATCGACCCCAACAACCGCCCGCCGCCATCTGCTGCGACGGTGAACGCGATGCCGACCAGGTAGGGCTGGCAGCCCAGGTTGGACCGCGGGCATCTTCATTCGACCGGGGCTGCTGTCGGGGCGGGTCGGCGAGAGGCATCGCCTGGGCACCGGCGCCGCTCGTCGGGGAAGCCTTGATCGGACGGCTTGGCGGTGGTCCAAGCCGGGCCGCTTTGGGAGGTACATTTCTGCTCGCGGCGCTATCGGAGGAGGCGCGCGAGATGGGCGATCGCGCAGGCGGGGCTGGTCCACCCATGACGCTGGGCGCCGGGCTGCGCCGCTGGTTTCTGCGCCCGCCTCGGCCTCACGGCGAGGTGATCGAGGATCGGACGGTCAGTTTCCTAGAGCTCTTCTACGACCTCGTCTACGTCGTGCTCATCGCCCAGATTGCGCATACGCTGGCCGAGGACGTCTCATGGTCCGGCGTACGCGACTTCGCCGTCGTGTTTGGGCTGATCTGGATCGGCTGGTTCAACGGGACCCAATTTCATGAGCTGCACGGCCGCCAGGACGGTCGCAATCGCTCGTTCATCTTCCTGCAGATGGCCATCCTCACTGTGCTGGCGGTCTTCGCTGGCCACGCGGCGACCACCGACGGGGCACAGTTCGCACTCATCTACGCGGTGCTGCTGGCGGTTCTAGTCTGGCAATGGGTCTCGGTGTACCGGACCGACGCACCGGAATACCGTTCGGGGGCGCTTCGTTACCTCATCGGCCTGTTGGTGTCGATCGGGGCCGTGCTTGCCAGTTCGAGCCTGGCGGACACCGGCCGCGTGGTTGTCTGGGCAGCCGTCGTCGTCGGCTCGATCGCGCTGGTTGTCTACTACATGTTGCGTACGTCCGACGGCTCGCTGGGGATCCGAGCCACGGCCTCGATGGCCGAGCGCTATGGGCTGTTCATCATCATCGTCCTTGGCGAGGTCGTTGTCGGCGTGGTCGACGGGCTGGTAGGGGTCCAGGATCTCGATTTCCGGACCGCCGCGACGGGTGTTCTCGGGCTCAGCATTGCCTTCGGCTTCTGGTGGACCTACTTCGACTACGTTGGCCGGCGACTGCCGCGGCAGGACGGAGGCTCGCTCGTGCTGTGGCTCTACGGCCAACTCCCGATCGCGCTCGCGGTGGCCGCAGCGGGTGCCGGCATGGTGAGCCTGGTAGAGCACGCCGCCGACGCCCGCGCACCCGCGCCCTCAGCGTGGCTGCTCGCCGGCTCGGTCTCGGCGCTGCTGATCGCGATGGTGCCGATGATGCTCGCACTCGCCGACTACCGTCGGCTCGCTGCTCTCTATCGCCCGCTCACGGTGGCGTTGCTGCTTGGTGCGGCGGCCGCGCTGGCGATCGGCTGGGCCCGCCCGGCGCCGTGGCTGCTCGCGACGCTGCTCGACGTGATCCTGATCGTGATCTGGATCTATGCGTTCGCCCGAAGCCTGCGAACGATGCGGGTCACGCCCGAACCCGCTTCATAGCGCCCGGCCGCGCCGCAGGATGCTCCCCCGTCGGCTCAGCGATGACCTCGCGTCTACAAAGTGCTGCACATTCATGCAGACCGGGTCAGCGCTCGAAACGCGTCTTCGTCCCGCTGGTCATGCCGAAACGGGCTACTCCGTAGTGGGCGTGCTGACCCGGCGAAGTGACGCACCTTGGGCGGGGCCGGTTCTTGGCCCCTTGGCTGGGCGCGGATGGTGTAGTCGTCCGCGCCGTGTGCGGGGCGCCGGGGTCGTCGTGGGATGGTGTGCCGCCGCCGGGCACGGGATCGCGACCGGCGCTGTTTGACGGCCTCGCCGTAACCGCAGGGGCAGGGTGGGCCGCCCGACGGCGGACGCTGGGTCGCGGCCGCGATCACGCCCGGTACTGAATCTCCCCGCAGGTCCGGCAGGTCCGGGTGAACCGGCGTGCCAGTGGCGCACCGGGGCGGCCTTCCGCGGGGATATCCTGCTCGCCGGTGTCCTGCCAGTCGTGCTCGTGGCGGTCCCAGACGCGAGCCGCGAGCGTGATGTAGTCGACCTCGCTGTCGGGCGCGTCCGGGTCGTCGGCCCGGAGAACCTCGGCCACATATTCGTCGGGGCCGAGCACAAACCCGTGGGTGTCCTTGTCCAGGTGGTCCGCGATGGTCGCGAGCGCCTCGGCCGCCGTCATGGCCTGGTCGTCCGGGCGGTTGGTATCTGTCATCTCGTTTCCTCTTTGTCTCCAGCCTCCGGGACCTCGGCGAAAACACCCGCGTGCCCGGCGCATCGTCGGTACCCCGGCGGTCGCCCTGCCATGCTGCTTGGTCCGCCACCGCCGGTGGACCCGTGCCGCCGCGACCGACTGCACGGTGGACTCGTGGAGACTGGGGTCGCGGGACACCCGCTTAAGGTCGGCGGTCATGTCGGCTCGCCTCCCTCGTCGGTGTCGAGGTCGTCGGCGGCTAGGGCCAGGATGCGAGAGGCTGCCGCCGCCAGGTTGCGGACGCGTCGCCCCTGAGCGGCCGAGCGCCGGAGTCGGCTCCCCGCACGGAGCCTTGAAGCGACCGACAGGTGGCGGGGCGCCGACCTCCCGTTTGTGCCCCGGCCGCCACCATTCAACCCATTGGCCCCCGCAGAGCATGGCGGGGACGGCCCCCGGCTGTTTCGGATCCACCAACCGAG
>DASRII010000109.1:0-5870 GCA_035650075.1 Micromonosporaceae bacterium
ATCGCCGTCCCAGTCGAGCCGCTCGACGAGCAGGTCGAGCGCTGCCAACTGCGCGGCCGTCGCCGCGTCCAAGTCGTTCATCGCCGCTCCTCCAGCCTCCAGTGATGAAGGCACCGAACGTCGCCGGCGAGCCGCGGGCGGACGCAACTGTGTACGACGCAGCGGCGTTTCGGCGGGCCCGGCTCGACGTAGGGCTGTTCGCGGTTCGCACCTCGGCCGCGTCCACGTCCGCGCGAACCCCGGGCCGTCACGACTCACTGTCCGTCCACGCGGACCGCCGCTGACGGTGGCGTATGTGCTGCGCCTCGGCCATGGTGATCTGACCGTGCGTCGGCGAGAGGCACCGGTCCGGCTGGCCGCATTCACAGCGGTCGCCGGGAGCGTGCAGCGGACACCCGGGGTGCGGGTAGGCAACCCCGGCCGCCGGTACGCCGACGTCGGCCGGGAGCACGCACAGGCCATCGCACGCCGGTGCCGGACGTCGTAGCGCCTCGCTATGCCGGCGGCAGATCAAGGTGCCGGCCTCGACCGCCTCGGCGCAGCCAGCCACCACGCACCGGCTCCCGGTCGAGGTGACCGGCCGGGGGCCGAGGCGGTTCGGGCGGCGGGTCATGCCGTTCTCCGGTGGGACGACCTGACCTCGCCGGAGGTGGCCGTCCAGTGGTCGTCCCCCCTATAAGGGGGACGACCTGACTGGAACCTCGTCCGGGACGAGCTGGGACGAGCTGGGACCGGGACGACGTTCACGACCGAACCCCCTCGTCGAAGCGCCTTACGAGCGTGTGTAGCCGCGCACCTCGCGGTCCCGTCGCCACACTGACAAACCCTTCATCGAGAAGGGCGGCCAGCGCCTGCCGGATATAGGTCGACTTGCCGGTCACCCGGTCCTCGATGCCCTGCTTATTCAATGGCTCACCCGCCCGCTCCAGTGCTTCGGTGATCTTCTTCATCAGCGCCGTCGGTCTCGGCCTGGCGTCCCCGGTAACCGGGACGGAAAGGCTGGTCTCCACAAAGGACTCGTCATGGCTGACGATCTCCATCGTGGTGAGCCAGAACAGGCCCTCCCCGGCCGCTAGCGCGTTGCGCCGGAGCTGGCCGGGCCGGTCCTTCGCCACGTACACCGTCGACTTGCCGGTACGGCCGACACCGAACGGCACGCGGTTCTCCAGTACGTACGCCGCGCCGTTGATGCCGTTGAGCTTGTGCACGCCGCCGAGGGCGTACCGACCGCGTCCCTCGGCGCTTTTCGTCACGTGGTCCAGCGCCACCGACGCTGGCCCCTGCCCGGCGATCCAGCGCGGCAGCAGCCGGCCGAACCGGGCCACGTCGGAGTTGTCCTTCAACTCCAACCCGTGCAACGTCATGGCCTCGGTGACGCCGTCCTGGACGACGAGCGTCGGCCGGAGGTCGCCCAGCGCCTCCGCGAGGTCGTCCCGGTTACCGGGGACGGTCAGCGGGTCCTCGGGCCGGATGTAGGCGAACCGGTCGCGGATGTGCTCGACCAGCGCGCCGAGCGCCATCAGCCGGCCCACCACGCCGCCCTCGTCGTCCTCGAAGTCGAGGTACAGAGCGGCCTTGCCGGCGGCGAGCTCGTCGCGGACGGCGATCAGCGCGAACCACGTCTTGCCGGCCTCGGACTCGCTGGCGATGGAGTGCACCCGGCCCGGGTAGAACAGACCGGCGCCGTCGTCACGTCGTCCCACCGTGGGACGGGGTGTCACGTACCGGCCGGACAGGACGTCGTCCAGGTCCACCGGACGCCAGGTCCGGGGTACCCGCTCGGTGCGTTCCTCGTCCAGCTCGGCGAGGTACCGGGCGTCGGCGCACTTGAGGCAGTCGGCCGCCGGCTCGCCGTGCTCGCATCGGTCGTCGGTCATGCGACACCGCCCGGTACGCGTCCTGTGCCGGAGCAGTGTGGACAGTCCACCATGGACGTGTCCCCGGTATCAGGGACACGTGGACGGTAGGCACCCCGGTAGTAGTCCAGCGGCGTGACACAGTGCGGCCACTGTGCAGCCAAGGGCAGGTTGGACCCGCCACGGTTACGGGGGACAACGGGCGCTAGCCCGAGCGCGTCACCGATTCGGTTCGCCACCATGGCGAACATCGGCCCATGGCCGTGGTAGCTCGGTTCGGTCGTCCCGGTTACCTCGCGGTGGTACTGGTGGACCGCCTCGTGCATCAGCACGTCGAGCACGAACAGCCAGCGTCCCTGCAGGTCGCCGGACACCCGCGGATGCGTCCCCGACAACAGGGACGGCCGAATCCGTATCTCCAGCCGGGAGCCCCAAGAGGAGACCGGGCAGCACTGGCCGTACACGCTCGGCTTCGACGGTTCGGTCAGCGTGATGTACGGCTCGACCATCACCCCGGCGAAGTAGGTCTCGTTCACGTGCCGCCAGTGGTTGCGTAGACCGAGCAGCCTGGTCCGGTCCGGTTCCTCGGCGTGATGCTCGACCCAGGTCCAGTAGTCCATGCGGTGCGCCACGATCGGCTCTGCGAGTGTCGTCACGCGGCCACCCCGAATCGCTTCGAGCGGTGACCGGTACCGCGGTACTCGTACCCGTCCGGGTAGCCCAACCGCCGGTAGTTCTGCTCGGCCAGCCGCTCGAAGAGCCGCGTCCGCTCGGCGACCCGGTCCTCGTACGAGCGCCGGCCGACCGGGCGCCAGGCCGCTTCGAGTTCGGCGTGACCCTCGGCGATCCGGTGCCGTTCGTAGTACCGGCCGGCATCCCAGGAAAGCGCGGCGAGATAGGACACCTCGCGGTCCGTCCACTGGCGACTCATCCGGCACCTCCCGCCCGGTAGCCGTGGATCCCCAGCACCGCGGCGCGGGCGTCGAGGTCGTCGACTCCGCGCAACGCCTTGACCGCGCTGACCCGCTTCGCCCACTCTTCCGGCGGCAGCTCGCACGGCGCCACCGGCTCGTAGTAGCCGCACCCGGCCGCGGTGCACTCGACGACCTCGGTCACCGCGCCGTCGAGGTCCTCGTCCGGACTGACGTCGAGCCGGAGCGGCCACGAGCAGCGCGGGCAGTACCGGCTCATGGCGCACCATCCGGTGGAGCGTGAGTCTTGGCCCGACGGTAGGCAGCCAGCTGATCGCGCCAGCCTCTACCGGAGTCGTAGAGCAGCGCCTCCCGGTCGACGTCCGGCTCCGCCGGTTC
Source organism: Micromonosporaceae bacterium (assembly GCA_035650075.1). Lineage (GTDB taxonomy): Bacteria > Actinomycetota > Actinomycetes > Mycobacteriales > Micromonosporaceae > DASSUC01. The sequence goes on from DASRII010000109.1 coordinate 3,167, forward strand.
CGGTCGCTCCGGCAGCTCGGGGTCGAAGTCGTCGACGAGTCGACGAGCGCGTTCGGCCAACCCGTCGAGACGGTCCTGGTAGGGCGCGAGGTCCGCCAGCAACTCCGCCGCCAGGGCCTCGACGCGTTCCCGGATGGGCGCTTGCGCCTCCCGGAGTTCGGCGCCCAGCCCGTCGAGACGTTCCCGGAACGGTTCCTGGACGTCGACCAACTCGGAGGCGAGTAGGTCGAGTTCGTCCTGGTACCGCTCGCGGATCGTGTCGACCTCGGCCGCCAGATCGTCGAGGTTGGTGCATACGGCCGCGGTGCCGTCCTCCCACTGTGTGTCGACCGCATCCCGCGCGGCCCGTTCGGCCCGATGGAGCGCCGATCGCAGGGACCGGTCTGTGTACGGCTCTGCGGCCCGGCGCACTAGGCGAGCGAGGACACCCGGATGCAACGCCTCCAGTGCGTCCAGCTCGACCGCCCCCGTGCCGTTGCGGGCCTCGAAGCCCGCCGCACGCTTGTCGGTCTCTTTGATCGGGACGCGCGGCAACCGGTACTCGGCGACCTGATCGCGGGTGAGTACCAGCGGGTCCAGCGTGATCGGGACTTCCACCTTGAGCTGGTCGCGCCAGAACTGCGCCTGCCGGGCGACCGCCGTCGGCATGTGCTCGCCGGCCGGGTCGAAGTCGCTGACGTAGAGCACGTGTGCGGGCTTGTCGTGGCGCTCCGCCCGGCGCAGCAGGCTGACTGCAGCCGTAATCGACTGGTTGCCGACTCCGGTCACCAGATTGACGTTCAGCCCTCGGCACAGAGGGCCGAGGATGTCCTCCATCGTGGACTTCTCGACCCACACCTCCAGCAGCACCGGCTGGTCGTCGTCGTCGTAGTCGTACCCGGCAACCAGGCCGTCGGGCCGTGTCGGCACCGTCGGTCGGTCATCCCACTGCACGCTCCATGGGTCGAAGGCTTGCAGCTTCCACCGGTCGATGGTGGGCATCCACAGCGTGCCGATCGTCGGCAGCGACCAGTCGGGCCGCCACCGTTCCCACCCCCACGACCAGGACGGCTCGACCGGCTCGCTGCGAGGCTGGCGGTTGATGACCGGATCCGGGTTGCGGCGGTCGACGAACGCCTCGGCGTCGACCAGTCCGAGGATCCGCGCGGACGCGGCCGCGTTGCAGAGGCCCGTCCAACAGGTCTCCGTGTTCTCGTATGGCAAGCCATGAGAGGTCAGTGATCCGGTGGAAAGCACCTGATAGTGGGCACGCCGGAGATGGATGCCGCGGGTGTACCCGAAGCGCTGCCACAGGTCGGCGAACCACTCCGCGGCGCGGAGGTGCGCCGCGGTGCCCTTATAGAACGGGTCGTTATCCGGCGCCAGGGCCAGCAGCTCGCGCACGTTGCGCAGCCCGAGTTCCCGGACGGCCGCCTTGTGCTCCTCCGGACCGCGGGGGTTCCTGCTTGGTTCTGCGTTCACCGGTCACCTCGGCAGTCCGGCCCCTGCGGCACGTTCCTGTGGTGCGGGTTGCCGCAGCCCTCGGTGACGCAGAAGAGGCTCCCGGCCGCGAACCGGCAGCTCTCGTGCTTGTCGGCGCAGAGCGGGCAGTCGCGCCGCTCGTACTCGATCCAGCCGCGCCGGGTCTCGGTCATGCGACACCGCCCGGCGTCTCCTCGTGCGGCTCCGCGAGCGCCTGCTGGAGCAGGTCGATCGCGATGCCGGCCTCGTCGACCGTGAGCGACTTGGTGGTGGTGACCGGGCGGCTGAGCTTTGACGAGAGGTAGGGGAGGTAGTCCTCGCGCTTGGGCATGCCGGCGTCGGTGAGCAGCTTGTGCAGCAGCTTGCCCTGCTGGTCGGTGATCAGCCGCGGTTCGTCCGACTGACCAGTGCGGCGCGCCGGTCGCTTGCGTGGCTCACTCTCGACCGCGGGGCGCGTCGCCACGGCATCGTCGTCGTCGTCCTCGGACACGGCGCCGACCGCGGACATCAAGCTGTAGCGGCGTGCGTAGCTGATGATGCTGCCGGTCAACTGCGGCGCGGCGTTCGCCGGCAGCGGGAAGTCTCCGCCGCGCTCTTCGCCGCTGGCCGGGTGGACCAGGGCGTACCGCAGGACGAAATGCCCGTCCTCGCGCAGCGTCGGGTACGCCGTGAACGCCAGCCCGACCTCGGTCATCCCCGGGTACAGCGCCCGGGTCACCTGGGCCAGGTTGGCGTAGGAGTAGGTGTACTTCCCGCGCTGCGACTCGACGACCGCCCGCTCGCTCTTCTCGATGCGGGGCAGGCGCGCCTGTAGCGCCACCAGGGCAGCGGCGAGACTCTCGAGACTCTGCGGTACCCTCGGGGTGTCGGTGTTGCTGGGGCCGCCCTCTCGGGGGCGGCTTTGGTCTGTCTGGCTCACGCCGCCGCACCGCCCCCCGCGGGCGGGACCAGCAGGGCGGCCAGCCGCTCGGCCTGGCCAGGCTCGAACGGCCCAAGCTCGTCAACGATGCGCCGGACACGGTCTTCGGCGACCGCGTTGCGGAGGTCGCGCCTAGCTCGCTCGATCTGCTCGGCGGTACCGCCGTCGCGGATCAGTAGTCCGAGCCTGCCGCGGGCAGGGTGGGATGTAGTCGTAGTCGACTTCGCCACGGGTTATCTCCGGGTATGCGAAAAACCCAGAGCCCGTGGCGAAGGACATGAGGCTCTCTGACGTGCCGGCCATCGGTGCGCGGCTGACGCAGTC
>DASRII010000110.1:0-18034 GCA_035650075.1 Micromonosporaceae bacterium
CGCCCTCTCAAGGCGGTAGCGCCGGTTCGAATCCGGTCGGGGCTACCAAAAGTAGTTCGTTCGAACCGCGTCCGAAAAGGACGCGGTTCGTGTTTTAAGATCCTCCACGGCCCGCCAGACCAGTCTCGTCCTGTGCGGTGACTGCGGTTGGCCGCCCTGGTCATCCTTCTCGTGGGCGCCTGGGACGGTCGCCGTGTCATGGCGTGGGGGAGTAACCACATCGCAAACGGGGCGGCGGCAAGGTCGGCCCGCACGTCACGCTCGTGCGCCTGGAACGGGTCCCGCACCGCCTGGTTGAGCTGTACACAGACGGTCGGCGTTGCCCGTCGCGACCAGTGCCGACTTCCCTCGGCTTTCTTCGGGCGGTCCTGGGTTCTATTCAGCGGCTACGTAGCCGGGGCTGGCTGCGTAGCCGCCCGGCTGGTGGGACGGGCACGTGTTGCAGCCCAGGACCGCACGACATCTGCGTGCGGTCCGGCCGTGACAGGGGTGCGCCATCCTGGGGCCGTGTCCTCGCACCAAGTGGTGCTCAGCCTGCCTCTTTCGTCCCGCTCTGCGCGTTGCTTGCTGTCGCCCCACGGTTCCAGGACTCTCAAGATCGCGATGACGGCAAGGATTGTGCAGTCTGACTGCACAATCCCGTCCGAACTCGTGATCTTGAGGGGGTGGTAGGCGTTTCAGGACCGCTGCGGGTCGGGCCAACCGCGATGCGCACCTGTCGCAGCTCTGCCGGCGCCCTGGCCAGCCCGACCGAACCTGACGAATGTCGCGTTCGCGGAGACTCGCGCCCGGCAGGGCTCCATCGCGCCGCACCGGGAGGGCGAAGTGCGCGCCTTTGACCTCGCGCAGGAACCGGGCATGCCCGCGTTGGGTCTGCATGGCATCGGCCGTGACGACGGCATCGGCAGGTCGTTCAGCGGCGGCTGGAACGCGGTGATCTTGTTGCTCTTTCCAGTACCTGCCGTTGTCCCAGCACCACCCCGGTGTGGGTGATGGCCGCTACCAGATGCGGGGCCTGGCCGCCGTCGGCGCGGGCTCTGCGGCTTCCACGGGCTCACGTCAGCTCGGAGCCTCGTTGTGGTCCAATCTGCCCATGTACGCCGGGGCCGGCGTGCGAGGGTCGAGCCATGCGTGACGTGGCGGCGTGGGCCGCCCGGCTCACCCGCGCGGTCGTCGCCGCCCTGCGCGGCCGTGACCTGGCGCTGCACGCCGCCGCGGTCACGTTCTACGGCGGCATCGCGCTCGTTCCGGTCGGGCTGCTCACGATCCGGCTCGCCGCCCTGCTCGGCGGCGCCGACCGGCTCGCCGGGGGCGCCGGCCTGCGCCGGGGGCGCCGCGACCCGCACCGGCTCCAGACCGGTGACGCGCTGGACTTCTGGCGGGTCGAGGAGATCATCCCCGGCGAGCTGCTGCGGCTGCGCGCCGAGATGCGGCTGCCTGGGCGGGGCCTGGCTGGAGATGTGGCGCAACCGGTCAACGCCGGCCGCAGCCGCTACCGGCAGCGGGCCGTGTTCCTGCCGCGGGGGCTGGCCGGGCACGCGTACTGGGCGGCGGTGTGGCCGTTCCATGCCGTGGTCTTCGGCGGGATGGCGCGCAACATCGCCCGCACGGCCGAGCGGGAGCCGGAGCGCGCCCAGCCCGCGTAAGACCCGACAAACGGGCAACGGCAGAGGACGGGCCGAATGAGGTATCCCGAACGTACGCGTGGGGGTGTTTCCGACGATTCCAGCTCGCAGCCACCGGCTTTGCCGTGACCGTGCTTGAGGCCCGGGTTCTCCTGTTAGAACGGGCTCATCTGATCGAGCACCTTCGTGGCCGTCTCGACGATGTCGCGCACCTTCGGCAGGTCTCGGTTGACGTCGTCGGGCTGAAAGCCGGGCTGGCCGGCGGTCGGGTACTCGGCCTGGTTACGGCGGCGTCGAAGTCGGTCGAACGGGCGCAGGACCGTCCCGAGTGGAGGGTCGAGCTGGGCCGACACTGCGTCGAGCACGGCGATGTGACCTCCGCGGCTGGTGGCGCGGAGACCTGGTTCTCCAGCACGGCGGCGAGGGCTTTGCGCGCGGCGTCATATAGGAGCTGGTACGCGCCAGCTGGGTCGGACTCGGCTATAGCCTGGGCGGAACCAACGTGTCGGTCCGCCTGGCTCAGTAGGAGATCGGCATGTTCCCGGCTGGCGGGGACGCGTTCCAGCTCGGTCCGGGCCAGCATGCCGTTGATGGTGTCGCGACCTTGCTGCCAGATCATGGCCGATCCTCCTCAAGGTCGACGGAGAAAAGCGGGCGGCTACGGATCGACATGAGAAACGGGTCGCCCTCCGGCGCACGCCAACTCCTGGAGGGCACCCGATGGATGTTGACCTCGCGGCCTAGCCGTTGCTCGGCGGCACGGGCTGCGTCAAAGAGGTCGTCGTCGTCCGCCTCGCCCACGACCAGTACGTCGATGTCTCGCGGCGGGGGGCCCGGCTCTCCGGCGTACCGCGCTGCCCACGAGCCGTAGATATATGCCTCGTCCACGCCGGGCACGGGCGCGAGCAGGTCGCCGAGGACCGTGGCCGGTCCGTACGTCAGCGCCAACAGGTCGGTCAGCGGACGAGCTAAGGGGCTCTCGACGTTGGCCTGCAACAGCCGAAGGTTTCCTCGACGAACTTCGGTCACCAGGCCGGTCGCGACGAGGCGGTCCGCCTCCCTGCTCACGGTCGACTGTGATGCGTTGAGCCGTTTGGCCAGGTCCGTGACCGAGCAGGCCTGGTCAGGGTGGAGGAAGATCCAGGCCAGTAGCTCACCAAGCAACGGCGACCGAAGAAGCGGGAGAAGCTGGGAGCGTACTTGCACATCCTGCATGCTATCTTGCAGGATCTGCAAGATCTAGCTTGACTCGGTACGAGGCTGTACCGCGTGCCTCAGGCATCGGAAGCCGCAAGGTGAACACCGTTTGACAGCACCACCATTATGGTGCCTGGGTGGTCACTGTTACCGACGAGTTCCAGCACGCCATCGCCAACAGCGGCGACGACCAGCTCGCCAATGCGGCGGCCTCGTTGGCCACCATCGAGGAGTTTGCCGGCACCGAGCCCGAAGCTACCCGCCGGGCTGCTCGCCGAACCGGCGGCCCTTGCCCGCCGCGCCACCGCGGCGAGCATGCGCCTCTACTGCTGGACGAGCCTGTGAACGGCGCCATCTAGCTCACCGAAGCCGCCCTCGTCGCCTCCGCGTCCGCCCTCGTCAAGGTGGGTTCGGGAGTGCCATCGTGGTCACGTCGCTGCGGTCGCTCTTCGCCTCGGCCGTGGCGCCGAGGACACGGCCGGAGCGGGGAGGCGCACATGGTCGAGGCGTACGGGGCAACGGCTGTGGTGCTCGGGGCCGGGATCGCGGGCCTAGGGGCGGCACAGGTGCTGAGCGAGCGCTTCAGCCGCGTTGTCGTCATCGAGAGGGACGCGCTTCCGCAGGGGCCTGCCGGACGCAGCGGCCTGCCGCACGGCGAGCACACGCACGGTCTTCTCGCGGTCGGGCGGGAGAGCCTGGAGCGCCTGTTTCCCGGGCTGTCGGCCGAGCTGGTGGACCGAGGTGCCGTATGGATGGACATCGGGCGCGAGCTCGCCGTCTGGCAGCTCGGCGGGTTCCGGGCGGGGTTCGACTGCACCGTGAAGGTCGTCAACGTCAGCCGCTCGTTGCTCGAGTGGTGCCTCCGGCGCCGGCTCGCCGGCCTGGGGAACGTCGAGGTGCGGCAGGCGGCGGCCGCCGGGCTTGCCGGTGCGGGCGACCGGGTCACCGGCGTACGCCTGGCCGGTGGCGCAACGGTCAGCAGCGACCTGGTGGTGGACGCGACCGGCCGCGGCACCCGCTCCGACAGGTGGCTTGCCCAGCTGGGCCTGCCTGTGCCGACCGAGTCCACGATCGGCGTGCGGCTCGCGTACTCGACCCTGCTCCTCCACCGCGAAGGCGGGGACCTCGGGGGCCTGCGCATGGTCGCCCAGCTACAGACTCCGCCGAGTGGCAAGCGGCTCGGCGGTGCGATGGCGATCGATGGTGACCGGTGGATAGTGACGCTGGGAGAGTTCCACAACGACCACCCCCCGGCAGACCGCGCAAGCTTCGTCGAGTTCGCCGCCAGCCTTCCCCATCCGTCGATCGCGCAGCTCATCGAGTCCGCGGAGCCCCTGAGCGAGGTAGCCGTCATCCAGTTCCCGGCGAGCCGGCGCCGGCACTTCGAGAGGATGCGCCGGCTTCCCGCTGGCTACCTGGCGGTTGGGGATGCCCTCTGTAGCTTCAACCCGGTCTACGCCCACGGCATGACGGTCGCGGCGGTGGAGGCGCTCGCGCTGGGCCGGTTCCTGGACCGTCATCGTGGCTCCGGGCCGGACATGGCGCGCGCCTTCTACCGCCACGTAACGGGAGTCGTCGGGTCCGCTTGGGAGCTGGCGCGAAGCGTCGACTTCGCCTATCCGCAGACCACAGGCCGCCGGCCGGTCGGCTTCGCGCTCCGCGATCGGTACCTGCGAAGGGTCATCCGGGCGGCCCAGACCTCGCCAAAGCTCAACCACAGGCTCATGCACGTGTACCACCTGATCGACCGGCCGCATGTCCTGGCGGCACCCGACCTCCTGCTTACGACCGTGAAGGCGACGCGTAAGAGCGCACCGGACACCGCTGACACGCCACTGCCGACACCGTCTTGACTGTCCTAACAGGACGAAGCGCCGGTGCCGGGCCGGAGCTGAGGCATGCTGTGGTGATGCGTATCCATCTCGACACCGACCTCGGCGGCGACACCGACGACGCCTGCGCGCTGGCCATGCTGCTGGGCTGGCCCGATGTCGAGCTCGCCGGCGTCACAACGGCCATCGACCCGGCGGGCCGCCGGGCCGGGTACGTCACGCACTGCCTCGAGCTGGCCGGCCGGGTGGACATCCCGGTGGCGGCCGGCGCCGAGGTGTCGATGACCACGCTGCGCTCGGCCGGGCCTGTGGTCGGCGACGAGCGGCACTGGCCGCGCGGGCTCGGCCGGCGCCCCGCCCCGCCGGGTGCGGCACTCGACCTGCTGCACAGCAGCGTCGAGCAGGGGGCGACGATCGTCGCCATTGGACCTTGGACGAACCTCGCCCTGCTCGAGGTCGCCCGGCCCGGCAGCCTCGGCCGGGTGCCAGTGGTGGCGATGGGTGGATGGGTCCACCCGCCTGCGCCCGGCCTTCCGCAGTGGGGGCCGGACATGGACTTCAACGTGCAGTGGGACACCCAGGCCGCCGAGATCGTGGCCATGACCGCCCAGCTGACCCTGGTGCCGCTGCCGGTGACGCTGAAGGCCCACCTGCGCGCCGCGCACCTACCGCGACTTCGCGCCTCGGGCCCGCTAGGCGAGCTGCTGGCCCGCCAGAGCGAGGCGCACGGTCACGACTCCGGGGTGGCGGAGGTCGGCGCTGCCCATGCGGCCGTCGAAGCCGCCCAGCACCGGCCCTGCCGAGGCTGAGCCGCCCGCCTTACGTACCAGCGTGTTTTGAACGTGCGAGGCAGGCCGCAGCGTCCCCGCAAGGCTGGTTGTCCTCGGCGCCTGGAGCGCCGGCCAGCGGCTTGCCTGGGCTGCCCTGGTCAGCCGGGAGGTGTGGTACATGGTTCTTATGCTCGGCACCACTGCCGCTGGCAGAGCCAGGAATGTGGCGGCGCCACACCCGCAGTAGCGGCGAATGGGCCAGGCCGTCCAGAACCTACCACCTGGCCGGCGCTCCAGCCACGTCACTGGTCGACCAGCTCTGGCTTGTCATTCGGGCGGTGGTTGTTGTTTTGACGTAGTGAGTTTCGTTCTAAATTTGCTTCATGGAGCCATTCCAGGAACCTTGTGTGCATCGCCTAGCGTCGCCATGGAAGGCGCCACTGAGGCGGACTCGCGTCGACTCTTCTGCAACTTGAGAGATTAGTTAGACCCGTCAATCGACGCGCCTTTCGTAGGCACTGGACCAGTCAGAGGGCAGACCCGCCACCTCGTCGAGGAACCGCGCTGCGGTGGCGATGCCACGCCGGAACGTCGGCAGGTGGAACGACTCGTTCGGGGCGTGGGTGCCGTCGTCCGGCAGGCCAAAGCCGAGCAGCACCGTGTCCAAGCCGAGTACCTGCTGGAAAAGGGTTACCGCCGGGATGGTGCCGCCCGAGCGCAGAAACACCGGCGCTGCGCCGAAACCGTGTCGGTACGCGGCCGCCGCGGCCACTATGCCAGGACCCGATCGGTTCAGCCCTACCGCCGCTGTGGCCGAGAGCACGTCGAGGCGCGAACGGACCGTGGGCGGGGTATGCGTGGCTATGTGGTGCGCGATGGCCTTGGTCACCAGCGCGGGATCCTGGTCGAGTACCAGCCGCGCGCTGAACTTCGCGCGGGCGCGCGCCGGGATCACGCTCTTGCCGCCCGTCCCCTGGTACCCACCCGTCAAGCCGTTGATGGTCAAGGCCGGCCAAGCGGTGGTGCGCTCGTACAGCGAGACGCCGTCGAGCCCCCACGGCAGTACCGAGCCGGCGGCCCGAAGCAGGTCCGCGTCGCCGTGCCCGAGTCGTGCCCGTTCCGCCTCCGACACCGGACGCATCCCGGCGTAGAAGCCGGGCACGGCAACCCGGCCGTCGTCGTGGTGCAGCGATGCGATTAGTTCGCAGAGCGCCTGCAGCGGGTTGTGCACCGCGCCGCCGTACGTGCCGGAGTGCAGGTCGGTGGCTGGGCCGTAGACCGCTAGCTCGAGCCCGATCGAGCCGCGCAGTGAGTATGTTAAAGCCGGCCGGCATGGCGCGAGCATCCGGGTGTCGGAACAGACCGCGACGTCGGCCGCGAGCTTGTCGCGGTACCGGTCGAGCAGGTCGGACAGGTTCGGACTGCCGATCTCCTCCTCGCCCTCGAACAGGCAGACTACGTTGACCGGCAGGCGTCCGCGCTCGCGTAGCAACCGCTCGATCGCCAGTACGTGGCACAGCAACTGGCCCTTGTCGTCGCTGGTACCTCGCCCATAGATCCGGTCGCCGCGCACCACGGTGGCGAACGGCGGCGACCGCCACGCCACCGCCGGGTCGACGGGCTGCACGTCATAGTGGCCGTATACAAGCACTGTCGGTCGGCCGGGCGCCCTGCGCCACGCGGCGAGTACGACCGGATGTCTCGGCGTCGCAACCACCGAGACCGACGGCAGGCCGGCCCGGCGTAACCGGGCCGCCAGCCAGTGCGCCGCGACGGCCACGTCGGCGGCGTGCCGGGCTGACGCGCTCACGCTGGCGATGCCGACGAACTCCGCCAGGTCGCGTACCGGGTTCGCCACCACGTCAGGCGCGCAGCCAGGTCCTGATCACGGCCAGGTTGGTGGCGTTGAGCCGCACCCCGGAGTTCTGCTGTGGTTGCCCAGGCAGGAACCCGGCGGTGTGCACGCCGACGAGGATCCGGCTGTTCTGCCAGCGCAGCCACACGGGGCCGCCGCTCTGCCCGCCGAAGGTGTCGTTGACGTACGACAGCCGGTGGGCGGTCGTGCTGGCCACCCGGTTGTACGCGTGGTACATGCGGTCGCCGTTGGTCCGGTCGACCGGATACCCGGCGTTGTTGATCTGCCTGCCGCGTAGCAACGCGTCGGACGCCGCCCTCAGCTGCCGCCACCAGCCGAGCGGCGACGTGCCGAGGGTGCGGTCCCGTGGCCGGCGGTCGCTGATCCGCTGGGCGAGCGTGATGACCGCGTAGTCGTTGGCCTCCACCACGTCCTGGCTGGCGGTCGTGGACCGGTAGGTGGGCGTCACGTCCAGCCGTGAGGCAACTGCCGAGCCGTACGGCTCCTGGCGCGGCCCCGTACCGGCATCGACCTTGCCCGGCGCCACCCGGACGTTACGCGCGAACACCTGGTACCCACGGTCGTAGATTACGTGCCCGGCGGTGAGCACCTTGTTCGGCGCGACCAGCGTTCCGGAGCCGATCCACGTGGTCCACGCGCCGCCGCGGTTGGCGTCGGGTAACGACGCCGTGATCTGGCACACGTGACGGAACGGTTCGGCCGTCGTCGCCGTGATCCGCTGCCGGGTGTCGTCGAGGATGACGGTGTACTCGGCGCCGCCGCGATGCAGTTCGGCTTCGAGCTCCGCCTCCAGCGCGGGAGAGAACATCACGCCTCCGATCTCAGGGGCCGATCCGCACGACAGCGATCCAGCCGCTGCGGGTTCCGGTCAGAGGGGCCAGGACCCCGCCGGTGAGGGCGTGCCGACCGCTGTTGACCGTGCAGCCGTCGTGGCCCGTCCCGCACGCCACGCCCGGGGCCGGGGCCTTGTTGCCCCCGACCACCCGGATCTCGCCAGGGCCGACCTCGGTCACGATGTCGCAGTGCATCGGGTGGCCACTCGGTGGCGCGGCCATCGCGGCGAGCTGCGCGTACGTGACGCGCCGGCCGGAGCGCCAGGTGCAGACCAGGTCGCCGACCCGGGGCCGTACGGCGGTGACCGGCAGCGCCTGGATGGGGTGACCGGGTTCGGTGGTGGCGTTGCGGATCGCCCGATGCAAGTACACCCGGTGGGCGGTCGAGTACTGGAAATGCGAGCCGGCGCCAGCGTGGCGCAGTACGTAGGAGATGAACGCCGCACTCCACGCCCACTGCCAGACCGCGTCGCCGGTGGGTGGGCTGGGGGTCGCCGCCCGCCAGTACTCCAGGAGCCGGTCCCGCACGTCCGGCTCATTCTCCACCCGCGTGCCATTGCCCCACCAACGCCACTCGCCCAGCGCGATCCGCTGGGCGTCGGCGCGGATGTACGCCCACAGCAGCGGCCGCACCAGGGTGCTGCGGACGTCCAGCCACTCCCGGCTCAGACGGCCGAAGTCAGGCTCCGTGCGCTTGAGCGGCCGGCCTCCCCGGTCCGGGTGCCTGTCGCCGAAGACGAGGTTGGTGAGGTCGTTCTCGTCCCGGGTCCCGGCGGTGAGGGCGGCGGCCACCCGCAACGTATCCGTGGAGCGCAGCGCCGCCTCCACCTCCGCTTCCAGTGCTGGGGAGAACATCTGCCCTCCTCAGCCGACCGGGGCGCGGACCGTGCGGGCTTGGCCGCGCCGGGCGTCCCAGGGAAGCGCCGGTGGGCGCCGACGCCGCGACGTGGAGACCCCGAGGGCGCCCGCGCTGGTCACCCACTCCTCGGCGTACTCGGCGACCTCCAGCAGCAGCGCCTCGAACTGGGTGCGGTTGCTCTGCAGGATGTGCGGTTCGGCCACCCAGCGCAGCAGTTGCCGGCCGGCGACGGCCATCCGCTGACGCAGCGACGTCGACAGCGTCTCCCGGAAGTACCGGGTCAGCACCTCTTCGATCACGTCCCATGCGTTGTCCGCCCCGAACTGGTCCCGGATGTCGGCGCTGCCGAGCAGCGTCATGGCCTCCTCTAGGAGCGCCATCACCTCCACCCGCAGCACGTTGATGTGGCCGTACGACGCGAACTTGAGGTTGTTGCGCAGGTCCAGGCCGGCACGGCGGACCACCGCGATGCTGCCGTACGACGGGTCGTACGCCCGCTCGCGGATCACGTCCGAAATCCGTTTGTCCCGCCAGAACGCCGCCACCTCCTCGTTGAAGCCGGCGAACAGCGGGTGGAAGTCCCGGTTGGGGCGCCCGCCGGTCGGTGCCGGCAACGTGCCGTACCCGAAGGCGCGGCGATACGCGGCTGCCCGGTCCTGGCGGGTGTAGCGCAAGACCTCCCGCCGGTCGAACCGGTATAGGCCGTATGCGCCCGTGCCGCTGGACAGCCGGAGGGTGCCGGCCCGGAACAGCTCCTCCAGCTTGCGTACGACCCGGAACACCCCGAGCCGTTCGTGCTGGTAAAGGTAGTACAGATCGGCGATGGCGAGGATGCGCTCGGAGGCGACCGTCTCGTCGTACTGTTCCACGCCCGATGGCAGCCGGGCCTCGCCCAGCTCCGCGACGGCCTCGTCGCCGAGCCCGATCAGGGCGGCCAGGCCGTTGTCGCGTGGCGGTGGCGCTCCGTTGCCGGCGCCGATGAGCAACTGGTTGATCCGCCGGTCGACGTCCTCGGCAAGGCGGGGATCGTCCCCCAGCCGGCTGCCGAGCAGTTCGGTCAGTTCCCGGCGCAGCGCAGCCGCCTGGTCCTGAAGCTGCTGGCTATCACGGACGGTGGCCATGTCACTTGTCCTTCTTGCTCGTCGACTTCGATGCGGAAGGCCGTGAGGTACGCCCACCCGCAGCTCCGGCGCTCGGCCTGTCGTTCGTCGCCAGCGGCTGCGTATTCGACGCCTCGGTTGGGGTGGATTGGGTGACCTCCGCCGGCTCGTCGGTGACCTCCTCGGCGCTCGCCTTCGGCGCGTCCTCCGCGATCGCTTCCTGGGCCTGTGCCGCGGCTACTTCGTGGGGTGGGCCGTCCTCGTCGAGGATCAGCTCCTCGAAGCGGCCATCCGGTTGGCTGGCTCGAATCCGGGTGAGGCGTTGCCCGGTATAGTCTTCGACCGTCGCCTCGAGTACGCCATCGGACAGCGCGACCACGTGATCCGCGATCGTCTCATCCGCTCCGGACCAGAGGTGCACGTTGGTCTTGTCGTCGAAACCCGACCCGAAGAGCGTGATGCTCAGGTAGCGCCGCACGGTCGCCCGGTGGATTTGGGCGGTCGGGTGCGCGGGGTCCGTCGCCCATACCTGTCCCTGAACCGGTCTGGCCCGGCGCAGTGTGAGCTGCGTCCCGCCGGGGTCGCTGGCGCCGTTTCCGTCTGGCCATCGCGCGTCTGCGCCGTCGGCGTTGATGACCCGCACGTGGGTCACGTCGTCATCGCTGCCGATGGCGACCTCCAGGCGGGCGTCGCTGACGAATCGAGGCTCGGCCGCGGCGTGCACCGTGCCATCCGTGGTGGTCACCTCGACCCGGCTGTGCCGCGTGAATCCGGAGCCGTGCAACGTGAGTCGCGCCTGTGGCTTGACCGTCGCGCCGCTTAGCCAGGCCGGGTTGAACTCGGAGTGGTCCACGGCCACGCCGGTCAGCGTCAGCGGTGGCTGCCAACTCGATCCGCTGCTTGGTCCTGGTCCGCTGCTTGGTCCTGGTCCGCTGCTCGGTCCTCGCCCGACACGAGGCCTCGCGCCTGCGAAGCGGCCCTTCGACGTGTGCAGCCCGATCACATCCCGGAATGCGATGTTCCCGTTGCCGTTCTGGACCTCGATCCGCGCGATGGAGTCGGTGTATTGGAGTGCCACGTCGATCTGCGAGTCGCTGACCGTCTGCTGCCAAACGATCGCGACCGTCGTGCAACTGTTGTCCAGCACCCGCACCGTTGTTGACTCCTGGTACCCGCTCCCGTACAGGCTCAGGACGAACCCCGGCAGCAACGCGGAGCTGGAGTTGGTCCAGTCGACGTCGGTGACGGTAACCGCGGTCAGGGTCACCGGGTTGTCGCGGTGCAGGCGTGCGGCCAAACTCCCCGTGAGTTCCACGGACTCCAGCATGGCGGCGAGGGAATCCAGCACGGGCTTGCTCCCGACCCCGGACAGCCCGCCGGTCTCGGTGATGCCGGTGCGCAGCGCGGCGATGAGTTTGGCCAGCTCCGTCGCCTCGATGACGAAGGAGTCGATGCCGTCCTGGCCGCCGTAGCGCAACCGGTCCTGGCCGCGGCGCGCGAACTCTTCGCCCCAGGCGAGCGCGGCGCCGATGCTGGTGGTGGTGCGCTTGCCGTCGATCTGGACAGCGATCGGCAACTCGCGTTCGGTCGGTTCGACCTCGGCCCGGTCGAACGCGCGCCCTGTCTCCTCGGCGGCCCGGTCGACGACCGACAGGGCCCGCTCGATCTGGACAAGCTGGGTGCCCAGGTACGGCGACTCGCCCTCGAACGGGTCGAGGAAGCCACGATCCGCCGCCCAGCTCGTGGCGAGCGAGGAGACGGCACCCACGATCACCACAAAGTCGGTGAAGGTGCGCTCGTCGTCGAGGCTGGAGATTTCCTTGCGGTCCATCCCGAACACGTCCGCAAGCCGGGTCAGCAGCCCGCCGCAGTGCTCCGGGGTCACCACCGGCGGATCGGCGATCGCGCCCTCGCCGGCCAGCTCGGCGAGCAGCCGGTCCACGCGGATCACGGTCGGTCCGCCGGGCCGGCTGAGCTCCTCGACGATCGCGTCGACAATTGTGTGGATCAACGACCGGACGTCGCGGACAGCGTCCGGGTCCGGTGTGAGCGCGAGCGGCTTCAGCGGATCGAGGTTTTCGAAGATCTCGTCGCGAGCCCGCTTGGCCCGGCTGACGATGCTCGCCTGCGCGCCGGTGAGCACGCCGCCACCCTTGAGCATCATCGTGCCGACGGTGCTCGGCCGGCGATATCGTGTTTCCGTACGCCCGTCGATCTCCACCGTCGTGAAGGCGCGGCCGAGCAGCTGCTCAAAATCTTTCGGCGTCTGCACCCGGGCACCGAGCAGCGATTCGAGTGCGGTCTCGACGACGTCGGCCGAACTCGCGCGAGGGCTGCCGGGAGCCGCGCCGCCGCCCGCCTGGTTGCGGGCCAGGAACGACGCGGCATCCAGGATGGCCTGCTGGACTGAATCGGTCACGGGAAGCACCTCCACTGACTGTTGACATCGACGAGCACCGAGCGGTGGGGCTGATCGCCCGGGGCGCGGGGACCGGTCGCCGGGCTGGCGCTGGGCGCGGCGTGGTCGCCTGTCGCGGCCCCGGTGCCGGTTGCGGCGTGCGCCGCCTCCCGCCAGGCTTCGAGCAGGGCGGTCTGTGCCGCGTTCAGTGGTGGCCCGCACGACTCCAGGCCGAGCCGCAGCATCGCGAGCCAGCCCGGCCATTCCCCGCCGTACTCCCGGGCCAGGCGGGCGAGCTCCACGTACGTCTCGTACGAAACCAGGCCGACCCAGGCGCCGCCGCCGAGCCGGTTCACCCGTTCGTGGCACGCGGCGAGCCGCAGCAGCGCGGTGTCCCGGTCCCGGCGCAGGGCCAGGGCGTCCCGTGCCGCGCCTGCTTCACCGAGCGCCTCGAAGATCCAGCCAGCCAGCTCCTCGACGGACCCGGCGACCGTTTCGAGCACCATCTGCTCGGCACCGGCCGGCCGGTCCTCGACCGCGGTGAGGCGCAGGTCGTTGACCGCGTCGGCGAGCACCCGCAGCCGGGCAGTCAGGTTGTCGAAGCAGGTAGAAAGGCCCACTGCTCGCGTCACCTCCTCGCCAGCTCGCGGTAAAAGACCCGCGCGATGCGCTCCGGGGCGGCGAGCTTGCGGTCCAGCGCGGACCGTGCGGCGCCGATCAGAAAACGTTCCGGTACCACGCCGGGATCGGTGCCGAGCGCCAGCCGCTGCGCTGCCTCCTCGACCATTTCCTGGTCCTTGGGCGCGAAGCGCAGCACCGCGGCGAGCGGCCGGCCGCCGAGCGACGGGTATGGCGTAAAACAGATCGTGTCGACGACGATCTGGACGAGCTCGCTGAAGCTATTGAGCATTGGCGCGGGGATCGTGGTGCCGCTCTGGTCCGGGTACATCCGCCGCCACAGGCGTTCGTACCGGTCGGCTTCCGTGCGGAACCCCATCCGCCGCAGCAGCTCGACGCTGATGCCGGGGCGCAGGTACGGCGTCGGGTGCGGTCCGCGCGGGCTATAGCGCAACACGGTCGGCAAGGCCCGGCCCACCACGTCAATCAGCGAGGCCACCACGGCCGGACCGCCCAGCAGCAGCCCGCTGAGATCGGCGAAGCTCTCGCGGTGCCAGCGCAGCCAGGTGCGAGTGACCGGTTCCGGCGCGCCGGTGGCGTTGAGCCGCTGGGCGAGCTGCCGGGGTACCGCCTGCGCGAGTCCGAGATCGTTCTGCAGGTTGTGGCTGACCTCGTGCAGCACGGCGCCGAGCGTCCAGGGGTTAACCAGCCGGTGGTACGGCAGCTGGATCAGCGGGAACGGGTTGAGCTGGCGCCCTAGCCGCCGCAGCGGGATGTTGCGACGGAAGGTCGCCGGGGAGAAGCCGGTGCGCAGGTACGAAAACGGCGCGGGTGCCGGGATCGAACGCGAGGTGCCGAGGTTGACAAACGCTGTCTGGTAACAGTCAAGCGCGATGCGGTCGCAGCTCAGCAACCAGTCCCCGACCCGGGACTGGCGCTGGCCGAACAGTTCGAAGTAGAAGTCCCATATCTGCTCCACAGCCCGCACCCAGGTATGCGCCCGCTCCTTGTGCCGCAGGACCCGCTGCAGGCTGGCGGTCGACGGTGCGGTGGTGGCGCCGTCGACCGCGGTCACCACGGCCTCGGTCTCGCGGGTCAGCGTGCGGCGCAGGTCGGCCATCAACCGGTTCACCGCGTGCAGGTGCCCGGTTGTCGGGGCGGATGCGTCGGTACCGAACTCCCCGTCCTCGAACGACCGCAGCGCGGCGAGATGCCGTTCGACGTTGACGGCCTGCGCGGCGAGCCACGCGGACGTGGTCGCCGACGGCGCCGTCCGGGCCGTCTGCGCCGCGGCCGGGGTGGCGAGTACCGCTGTCATCGCAGGCTCCGTTCGGCGGCGTGGAATCGGCGGTCCGCCTGGCGCGAGCGTGCGTAGATCTCGACGCAGATGGTCGGGTCGGACAGGACCCGACAGGCCTGGTAAGCCAGCGCCTCGACCGCGTCGCGCGGGCTGGGCGGCTCGCCCGCGCCAGCCGGCTCCGCGTCCGCGGCCAGCGCCGCGCGCACAATGGCCGGTACGGTCCGCACCAGAGGACGGATGGATCGGTCGCCGCGCAGCCCACGGATCATCGCCGTCGTTGAGCGGATCAGCCGGGGCAGCGCCACGAGTAAAGGCGCCGGCGCCGCGGGTAGCAGTTGAGCCGCAAGCGGGACGAGCGCCGCTGCGAAGGCTTCCGCATCGGCCGTCCGGGGCGCGTCGGCCGCGAGGTGCCCGAGGTGTTCCATGAGCACCTCCCTGTCCGCCAGGTCCAGCCGGCCGGCCAGAGGACCGGGTCCGTCGACCGGCCCACCATGCCCGTTGGGCCCGGCTCCAAGGGCCGTGCCGGTTAGTCCTGCCGCACCGGCCGGGCCGACCGGCGGCAGTCGCCTGGGCCGCGCAACTGCGATCGGGTCGCCGCTGCGCAGCACTAGGCAGCTGACCTCGCTGGCGAGCTCGCGCCAGGGCGGAGGCGGTTCGCTAGTCCGGGGCAGGCGCGCGAGGCGCCGGTAGAAGCTGTCCACGGTGGACATACTCGGCACCGGCGGCCCGGGCGGCTGCGGGCCCGCCGTCTCGACGTACACGGGCTTGCGCTTTTCAGTAGCTGCGCGCGGTGGCCGGGCGCGGGCGGGTGGTCCGCGTCGCGCCGGTCGGGGTACGGCGGGGTACGCCGGGCATGACGCGCCGAGCCTGCACCTGCGCCCGCCGGACCGGCCGGCGACCCGGCATGGGAACCCGGCGACCGGGGACGGGGGCCCGACGGGAACCCGGGATCCGGCGCCCGGTGGCGCGGGTAGCGGCGGTGCTGCCGCGCACGACCGGACGCGCACGCCGGGCCGCAATCGCTGCGCCACGTGCGTGCGTACGGAGGGCGCGCTGCGTGGCCTGCGGACGTCCGAGGATGGTCCTGGTCCTGCCGGCCATCACGCGGGCGGCCTGGCGCGGGGTGACCGGGCGCCCGGTACCGGCCTGGCGGGCCAGGGTACGAGCCGTGCTGCCCACCACCGACGGGATGGCGCGGATGGCCGGACGGGTCACCGGATGCCGATACAGCAGGCGCACCAGCGCCGCGCTGCCCCGTACCAGGTTGGCTAGCACGCGCTGGAGCGCGGCCCGGTCGCGTGGGCTGATGGCCGACAGCGCCGCCGCACCGATCATCGCTTCGGCTTCGGCCTCGCTGGACGCTTGGGCGGCCACCGCAGCCATCATCTCGGCCATCGCGCGGCTGGGGTTGACGGCCATCTCCTCGGCCTCGTCCTCGAGCTCATCCTCGTATTCGTCCTCGAACTCGTACTCACCCTCACGCAGCAGCTGCGCGACCCCGCGGCCGAGCGTGGCGCCCAGCGGCCCGCCGACGGCGGTGCCGACGACCGGTGCGGCGACCCGTGCGATGCGCCGCAGCAGCGGCGCCCGGCGACGGACCCAGCGGCCGAGGCCGCGGGCGGCACGGAGGAACTCCTCCGACTCGTCCTCGAACTCCAGCTCGTTCTCGTACTCGTCTTCGTACTCGCCCTGGCCGCCGAGCAGGCCGCCGATGCCGCGGGCGATGGTGCCGAGGAACTCTTCGCCCTCGTCCTCGAACTCGAGCTCGTCTTCGAGTTCGTCTTCGAGCTCGCCCTCGTACTCCGCTTCGAACTCGTCCTCGTACTCGTCTTCGTACTCGCCCTGGCCGCCGAGCAGGCCGCCGATGCCGCGGGCGATGGTGCCGAGGAACTCTTCGCCCTCGTCCTCGTCCTCGAACTCGAGCTCGTCCTCGAACTCGCCCTCGGTCTCATAGAGCGCGCGCTGGCCAGTCGCCATGGCAGGACCTCCTGTTGCACCGATCACGTCATCCGTATGCAACGGGATCGCGGGTGGCCCGGCCAGTCACGTCTTCTTGGGAGCCCTGAACATGGGAGCCCTGAACGTGGGTCGCGTGGACGGGCGTCACTGGAAGATGCGACACGGGCTCCGGCCAGCGGTCGTTTGTCAGCACCCCGGCGACCATCGCCGCGCGCGAGTTGACGCCGAGCTTGGCGAAGACCCGCCGTAGGTGCGTCGAAACGGTCCAGGCGCTGATTCCCAGCACGTCCGCGATCGCCTGGTTGGTGTGGCCTTTCGCTACCATCCGGGCAATCTCCTGCTCGCGCGGGCTGAGCGCCGCCGGGGCCGCTCCGGACGGCGCCACCCGCACCACACGGCACCGTACGTCGTCGATCTCGATGTCGAGCAGCTGTTCGACGTCGCCCGAGCCGGGCAGCAGCGGCGGGCGCCCTTCCACCAGCGTGGCGACCAACTGGCGGACCAGCGTTCGAACGGCCGGGTCGGCGCCCGGTTCAGCGAGCGGGCGCATGATCTGCGGTATCCCGCCTACGGGCGGGGGCCGCACTGCGACGGCCGCGATCTCCTCGCTAAGACTGGGCGGGCGCGGACATCCAGTTCTGCCGCGTCGATCGTCCCCACACGTGGTTGCGCAGCGTACATCGTCGGCCCCCTGGTGCGTTCGGTCGCCTAACACGTGCGGCCAGGGTCTGTGGCCGCGTGAGCATCCCGGCGACACGGCGAGTCGCCGGGGGGAATCGGCCTCGCCGTACAAGGTAAACCCTTCGCGGCGATTACGGAAGGTCGAGACGGCGATTACGTCTAGACGTTTCAGGGGTCAGGCAACTGCTCGTGACTATGGTCGGTGCCACGGGTCCGTCTCCCGGCGGGTCGCGTTGGGCGGCGACGCTCCCGGCCATGAGTTTGCGGGGTCACAAACCGGACTAGGTTATGCGACCTGCGCGGATTCGTTGATCAGCCCGTCGAGAACAGGTGCCGTTGCACCTCCGCGGCGGGGGCGATACGGATCTCGGACGCGTGCGCGCCGAGGTGTTCGTAGATGATCCAGATACGTTGTCAGGGGCGCCGCAGCAGCAGGGCGAACTACCGCGATCCGGTGCGAAACCTACGAGATACCATGGGGAACGCATCGGCAAGGTGGCCTTTTCGACCGGTACGGCCATCTCTGGCTGGTGGGCGACCAGTCGCGCACGCTGACCCGCCGGTGCACCGGATGCCCGTCCACGACCAGGTGGATCTTCCGGTCGAAGTGGCGGACCAGACGCTTGAGGAAGTCCAGGAAACAGCGGCCCGGTGAACGAGCCGTGGTAGCAGTTGAAGTACAGCTCGCCTTTGTTGCTGATTGCAGCCATAGCATTCACGCCGAACCGTTTGCCGGTTTCTTCATGGAGCGGGTAGGGGTGCGAGACCTTAATCAGAACACCAGCCAGGTGCTGGCGCGGGTTTGCGGGGTGAGACGATCGAGGTGACCGAGCGCGGCCGGCCGGCAGGGCGGGGCGCAAAGTCGTCTGTGCTGGTCATGGGCTGTCTAGCGCGGGGATTCGCAAGCCCAGAATGGCCAGGAGCAGGTATGGGTCGCTGCGGATGCGGCGGATGGTAGCGGCGATCTTGGTGTAGCCAGCCTGGCG
>DASRII010000111.1:0-15396 GCA_035650075.1 Micromonosporaceae bacterium
GCTGCCGTTCTACCTACCGGGCGACAACAACCGCCAGAAGATCGACGCGGCGCTGCACGCCGACGACAACATCCGCGCCGCACTGCGGCTGTTCCAGGACCGCGCCTGGCAACCGTGGGGAGAGTGCGGGCTCTCCTGAGCCCCCCTCTTGTCGTACAGGCGTACTAGAATCATAGGTATGCGTGAGGCACTGGTACTGGCGGCGAAGGCCATCGGTGACTGCGCCTCGTCGTCGGCGTGGGGCCTGTCCGACGGTGAGCTGGTATCGGCTCTGGATGCGGTGCAGGTGCTCGAGCAGCGGCTGGCGGCGGTGAAGCTAGGTCTGGTGCGGGAGGTGGACGGACGAGGGTTGGCGGTGGCGCAGGGCGCCTCGTCGACGGTGGTCTGGCTGCGGCAGCGGTTCCGGATGTCAGTGACGTCGGCCAAGCGACTGGTCGAGTTGGCGGCGGCGTTGGATTCCGGGCCGCCGGTGCTGCGTGAGGCGCTCGTCGACGGTGCGGTCAACACCGAGCAGGCGCAGGCGATCGCCGCCTCGGTGACCGCGTTGCCGTCCGAGGCCGGACCGGAAGTGGTCGAGAAGGCGGCCACGGTGCTGGTGGGATATGCCGCCGAGCACGATCCGGTGGCGTTGCGCCGGTTGGGGACCCGCATCCTCGAGGTGGCCGCACCGCAGTTGGCCGACGAGCTGGACCGTGAGGCGCTGCTACGGGCCGAGGAACGAGCATTGTGGGAACGGTTCCTGACTCTGAGCCCGTCCGGCGATGGGGCGGTGCGGATCCTCGGCCGGCTCGACGCCGAGGCAGCGGCGAGTGTGCGGTCTGCGTTGGAACCGCTGTGTGTCCCGGGCCGGATCGACGGCGACGACCGCAACGCGGGACAACGACGAGCCGACGCGCTGGTGGAGATCTGTCAACTGGCGTTGCGCACCGGTGATCTGCCGGACCACGGTGGTGACCGGCCGCAGGTCGTGGTGACCGTCGGGTTCGATGCGCTGTTGCGCCAGCTCGGCACCGGCCTGCTCGACGATGGCGACATGCTCACCCCCGCAGCCGCCCGCCGGCTGGCGTGCGATGCCCGCATCCTGCCCGCGGTTCTGGACAGCGCAGGGCAACCCCTGGACCTGGGCCGGGACCGGCGCCTGTTCACCGGCCCGGTGCGGCGGGCGCTCGTGCTCCGCGACGGCGGTTGCGCGTTCCCCGGCTGCGACAGATCGGCAAAATGGTGCGACGGGCATCATGTTGTTCACTGGGTCGATGGCGGGGCTACCCGACTCGGCAACGCGGTCCTGGTCTGCGGGTTCCACCACCGCCTGCTCCACAGAGGAGATTGGACAGTCCACATCGGACACGATGGGCGGCCCGAGTTCACCCCACCAGCCTGGATCGACCCACAGCAACGACCGCGCCGCAACCAGTACCACCGGCGAGAGTGAATCACCCGAGATCAATTCGCCCAGTCGGACCGGAGGAGCTCGTACTCGACCTCGCCGAACTCGGTACCGGGGATGGGGTCGTCGAACTCGAGGTAGAACGTCCGGGCGTAGCGGAGGCCGGCCTTTTCCATCACGCGCCGGGAGGCGGAGTTCACGGCCATCGTCTGCGCGTACACCCGCTGCGTACCCAGCTCGGTGAACGCCTGGTGGATCAGCGCCCGTGAGCCTTCGGTGGCGTACCCCTTGCCCCAGGCCGATCGGCGCAGGCGGTAGCCGAGTTCCACCTCGACGGCCGTGTCGCCGGGCGACTCGAGGGCAAGCCAGCCGAGGAAGTCCCCGCTCGACTTCTCGACTACCGCCCAGCGGCCGCACCCGGGCACGCGGTCGTACTCGCGCAGGATCCACGGCAGTGTCTCGCGCTCGATGACCTCGCGCGGAGTCGGCACGCCGCCGGTCAGGTACGCCATCACCGCCGGATCGGCGTCCAGCTCGACGAGATTGTCCACATCGGACAGTGTGCAGCTGCGCAGTAGCAACCGATGGGTTTCCAGGTAGATCATGCGAGGTAGATCATGCGAGGTACGTCATGCCCGGGCGGCTTCCACGACGCAGAACGCCACGAGAGCCGCGATTACCAGCGCGGTCAGGGGCAGCGGCTGCGAGGTGACGAGCGTAGCCAGCACGAGCGCCGCGGCGACCGGGAACGCCACGGCCTTCGCGGTCCGGGCTCGCCGGTGCGGACGGATGTGCAGTGCCCAGACGACGAGCAGGTACACCGCCACCGGTACGGATACCGCCCCCGGCACGTCGGCACCATCCACGGCTACCGCGAGACCGGCCCCGACCGCGGCGGCCGAGGCGAACACGAAGTAGTGCCCGTACCCCCACACGAACGCCACCCGGTTCGACACGAGCAGATGGTGGACGGGTCGATCGAAGTACAGCCACCACATCGAGAACACGATGACCAGACCGCTGGCGGCGATGGTCAGCAGCTCTACGGTGGCCCCGCCGGCGTCCACGGCGACCTGGATGGCGGTCGTCGCCGACAGCACGGTCTCGCCCAGCACGATGAGCGTGAACAGGCCGTACCGCTCGGCGATGTGGCCGGGGTGCCACGCGGTCCGGCCGGCCCGCTCGGCCCAGACCGGTACCGCCAGCTCGGCCACGACCAGCACCGGGAACAGCCGCAGCCGCCACGGATCGGGTACGAACAGCAGGCCGATCCAGCCGAGCTGGCAGGCGGTGACGCCGGCGGCGAAGCGGAGCGCGGTACGACGACCGGCCGGATGAGCGTGGGCCGCCCGCAGCCACTGCCCGACCAGCGCCAGCCGCATGATCACGTAGCCGGCCGTCACGACACCGAAGTCGGCATCGGCCGAGGAAGCGCTGTCGAACGCCCGCGGTACCCCGGCCGCCAGTACCAGGACGCCGGCGATCTCCACCCCGGTCGCGAGCCGGTACGGCACGTCGTCGACGTCGTAGGCGGAGGCGAACCAGGTGAAGTTCATCCAGGCCCACCAGATCGCGAAGAACACCATCAGGTAGCCGCGGACGCCGTCGCCGACGTGGTGGTCACTGATCGCGTGGTGCAGCCGACCCGCGGCCTGCGCGACCGCTACCACGAAGCACAGGTCGAACAGCAGCTCGAGCGGTGTCGCCGAGCGGTACGCCTCGGCGGTGGCCCGCGGCTGCATCTGCCGGTGCCACGGTCGCCCGGCCGGCCCGATGTCAGTGTCCACATCGGAAGTATGAGGTAGGGGCACCCGGCGCCATGGCTCGACAAAAGTTCGTTTAAGCGCCAAACTATCGCCATCGACGACCGTCGAGACCAGACCGTCGAAACAGGCCGTCGAAACAAGCGTCGAGACCAGAGCGTCGAGCCGAAGGGGGATGCCTCATGTCCAGCCCCAACCTGTCCCGGCGGGGTGTCCTGGCCGCGGGTGCCGCCGCGGCGGCCGCCACCGTGCTGCCGTCCGCCGCCGCGGCGGGTGGCCACCGGTCGCGGTACACGTGGCGCAACGTCACGGTCGGCGGTGGCGGCGGGTTCGTCCCCGGCATCATCTTCAACCAGGGCGAGCGCGACCTCATCTACGCGCGTACGGACATCGGCGGCGCCTACCGGTGGAACAGGCGGACCGGGCAGTGGATGCCGCTGCTGGACTGGGTGGGCTGGGACCAGTGGGGGTACAGCGGCGTCGCCAGCCTCGCCACCGACGCCCGGGATCCGGACCGGGTGTACGCGGCCGTCGGCACGTACACCAACGACTGGGACCCGAACAACGGCGCGGTACTGCGGTCCCGCGACCGTGGAGCGAGCTGGAAGATCAGCCCGCTGCCGTTCAAGCTCGGCGGCAACATGCCCGGCCGCGGTATCGGCGAGCGGCTGGCGATCGACCCGAACCGCAACCGGATCCTCTACCTAGCCGCGCCACAGGGCAACGGGCTCTGGCGCAGTACCGACTTCGGCGAGACCTGGGCGCAGGTGACGAGCTTCCCGAACCCGGGTAACTTCCGGCCCGACCCGAACGATCCCAGCGGCTACAACAGCGCCAACCTCGGGGTGCTGTGGGTGACGTTCGATCCGCGTACCGGGCGGAAGAACAAGGCCACGCAGGCCATCTACGTGGGCGTAGCCGACAAGGAGAACAACCTGTACCGGTCTGTCGACAGTGGACAGACCTGGGAGCGGGTCGCCGGGCAGCCCACCGGCTTCCTGCCGCACAAGGGCGTGCTGGATCACGTCAACGGGTTCCTCTACCTGGCGCTGAGCGACCAGTCCGGGCCGTACGACGGCGGCAAGGGCGACGTCTGGAAGCTGAACACGGCTACCGGCGAGTGGACGCTGATCAGCCCTGTGCCGTCGACGAGCCCCGACGACTACTTCGGCTACAGCGGCCTGACCATCGACCGGCAGAACCCGAGCACCATCATGGTGGCGACCCAGATCTCCTGGTGGCCGGACACCATCTTCTTCCGCAGTACCGACGGCGGCGCCAGTTGGACGCGCGCCTGGGACTTCGGTCCGTGGCCGTCGCGGATCAACCGGTACGACATCGACATCTCCCGCGCGCCGTGGCTGACCTGGAACGCCGTGCCGCCGTTGCCGGAGCAGGCGCCGAAGCTCGGCTGGATGACCGAGTCCGTCGAGATCGACCCGTTCGACTCGAACCGGTTCCTCTACGGCACCGGCGCCACGATCTACGGGACGTCGAACCTGACCGACTGGGACACCAGTTCGGTGCACATCGCGGTACACGCGGTCGGCCTCGAGGAGACCGCGGTCCTGGACTTGATCAGCCCACCGACCGGGGCCAACCTGCTCTCCGCGTTGGGCGATGTCGGCGGCTTCGTACACACGGACTTCGACACTCCCAGCCGGATGTACGACAACCCGACCATGGGCTCGACGACCAGCCTGGACTTTGCCGGGCTCGCGCCGGCCGTGGTCGTCCGGGTCGGCAACCCCAACTCGGGTAGCCGGTTCGGCATCTCGACCGACGGCGGTACGACGTGGACGCCCGGCGGCGAGAACCCGGCCGGTGCCAACAGCGGCGGTACGGTCGCCGTCGGCGCCGACGGTAGCCGGGTCGTCTGGGCTCCGGGCGGTGCGGCGGTCAGCTACTCCACGGACTCGGGCGCGACGTGGACGCCGTCGGCCGGGGTACCGCCCGGCGCGCAGGTCGAGTCGGACCGGGTCAGCCCGCTGGTGTTCTACGCGGTCTCGGCCGGGGTGTTCTACCGCAGCGTCGACGGTGGAGCGACGTTCGTGCCGACCGCCGCTACCGGGCTGCCGACCCAGGGCAACGTGCGGTACAAGGCGGTGCCGGGCGTGGCCGGCGACGTCTGGCTCGCCGGTGGCGATGTCGCCGGTGGCGTGTACGGCCTCTGGCACTCCACCGACTTCGGCACGACGTTCGCCAAACTGTCCAATGTGGAGCAGGGCGACACGGTCGGCTTCGGGAAGGCGGCGGCCGGGCGCTCGTACCCGGCTATTTTCACCAGCGCGCGGATCGACGGCGTCCGCGGCATCTTCCGGTCGGACGACGGCGGACGCCGGTGGGTACGCCTCAACGACGACCGCCACCAGTGGGCCTGGACGGGCGCCGCCATCACCGGTGATCCGCGGATATTCGGCCGCGTCTATGTCGCCACGAACGGAAGGGGCATCCAGGTAGGGGATCTCGACTGAGCTCCACCCGTACGCGGTGGCGTTGCAGTGGAAGCGCTCCCATGCAACAATGAGCCACTCGCGTAGGGAGCCGAACCGCTCGAGTCGGACGCCGAAGGGCATGAGGCGTCCACAGTGGCCGTCCGCGGCCTGCTACCCCCTGCCCGTCCGGGTCGGGCGCGCAGATGCCCCCACCGGCGCCTACGCCAGGACCGGAGCCCATCCGGTCGATCTGCGAGGCCGCCGTGCCGGGACCCGGCACCCCCCGGGGAACCGGTCTGGCCCAAGGAGACCAACGACATGAAGCTTCCCGTCAGATTGGCCGGCCGCCGCAGGATCGTGGTGATCGCCGCTGTCAGCACTCTGGTGACCGCTGGCCTGATCGCCATTCCGACCGCTGCGTACGCCGCCCCCGGCTGCTCGGTCACGTACACCAAGACGTGGGACAACGGCAGTGGCTTCGGCGCGACCGTCGCCATAACCAACACCGGTGACGCCATTACCAACGGGTGGTCGCTCACCTTTGCGTTCCCCGGCAACCAGGTGATCACTCAGCTCTGGCCCGTGGCCTTCACCCAGTCCGGCCAGAACGTCACCATCTCCAGCAACGCCGACTGGAACCGGTCGATCGCCACCGGCGCCACCTTCACGCCGGGGTGGAACGGCACCTTCTCCGGTCCGAACAACGCCCCGACGTCGTTCGCACTCAACGGCACGACGTGCGGCGGTGGCGGCACGAACACGCCACCGTCGGTCAGCCTTACGAGCCCGACCGAGGGCCAGTCGTTCGCCGCGGGGGCCGCGATCCCGCTGGCCGCCAACGCCGCCGACCCGGGTGGCGCGGTGACCAGCGTCGCGTTCCTGATCGACGGTGCCGTCGTCAACACCGACACCGTGGCGCCGTACTCCTTCAACGCCACCAACGTCGCGGCCGGCCCGCACACCGCGGTGGCCCGGGCGACCGACAACGGCAGCCCGGCCCTGTCGACCAACTCGACGACGGTGAACTTCCAGGTGCAGGGCACCCAGACACCGACACTCACCGCGACGCCATCGGCGCTCAACCTTGCCAGCGGTGCCAGCGGCACGGTCAATATCAGCCGGAACCCGTCCACGACATCTAGCGTGACGGTGTCCATCACCCGCAGCGGAAGCACGGCATTGACGTGCCCGACCTCGGTGACCCTCCCGGCCAACTCCACGACCGCGGTACCGATCACCTGCACCGCGGCAACCGGTACGACGGCTGCGACGGCGACCTTCGCGGTCACCGCGACCGGCCACACCGGCACTTCGTTCACGGTCAACCGCAACGGGCCTGGCAAGGTCGACAACCCGTACGCGGGTGCCGGCGTCTACGTGAACCCGGACTGGGCCGCGCTGGCCAACAGCGTGACCGGTGGCAACCGGGTCTCCAACCAGGCGACCGCGGTCTGGTTGGACCGGCGGGCCGCGATCAACAACAACCCGGCGGGCTGCACTCCCGGTACGTCGGGTTGTGCCCGCGGTCTGCAGGCGCACCTGGACCAGGCCGTAGCCCAAGACGCCGCCAACGGCGCCACGCCGCTGGTCTTCCAGGTCGTCATCTACGACCTGCCCGGCCGAGACTGTTCCGCGCTGGCGTCCAACGGTGAGCTGGGCCCCAACGACCTGCCCATCTACCAGAGCCAGTACATCGACCCGATCGTGACCATCCTCTCGATGCCGGCGTACGCGAACCTGCGCATCGCGACGATCATCGAGATCGACTCGATCCCGAACCTGGTCACCAACGTAGCCGGCCGGCCGACCGAGGTCGCGCTGTGCAACACGATGCTCCAGAACGGCGGCTACATCAACGGTGTCGGGTACGCGATCGCCAAGCTCGGCGCCCGCCCGAACGTCTACCCGTACATCGACGCCGCGCACCACGGCTGGATCGGCTGGGACGACAACTTCGGCGCGACCGCGACGAAGCTGGCTCAAGCGGCCAACGCGAACGGTGCCTCGCCGTCGCTGGTGACCGGCTTCATCACCAACACGGCAAACTACTCGGCGCTGACCGAGCAGTTCGTCGGCCCGGTGACCGAGACGATCCGGCCGACCCCCTGGCTGAGCTTCAACCGGTACAACGAGGAGCTGGCGTTCGCTCAGGCGTTCCGCACCCAGCTCATCTCGGCCGGCTTCTCGTCGAACATCGGGATGTTGATCGACACTTCCCGCAACGGCTGGGGCAACTGCGTCCAAACCCCGTGCGCCGCCGGGGCGGGGACCAGTATCAACCGTCCGACCCAGACGATCCCGAACAGCGACCCGAATATTTTCGTCAACCAGAACCGGATCGACCGGCGCATCCACAAGGGCAACTGGTGCAACCAGGCCGGTGCCGGCCTGGGCGAGCGTCCGTTGGTAAACGGGCTGGCCAGGTCCAACCCGCAGCCCGGCATCGACGCGTATGTTTGGGTTAAGCCGCCGGGTGAGTCCGACGGCTCCAGCACCGCTATCCCGAACGACGAGGGCAAGGGCTTCGACCGGATGTGTGACCCGACCTTCAATGAGGGCACACCCCGCAACGGCAACAGCCCCTCCGGTGCGCTGCCTGGTGCTCCGCTGTCCGGCCACTGGTTCCCGGCCCAGTTCTCGCAGCTGATGGCCAACGCGTTCCCGCCTTTGCAGTAGCCGCGACTGTCCACTGTGGGCCCTGCCATCAGGCAGGGCCCACAGCCCTTCCCGGGGCAACGCGGTCAGCCGAGGCCACCGACCCGGAACACGGCGACATGCCGGTCACCGGTGACGACCGCGGCGGTCTCGCCGCCGACCGTGAACGTCAGCGGCACCTCCCCGTCGGTGGAGCCGATCTCGGCATCCGGGCCGCGCCGACCCGTGGCGATGTCGACGATCGACAAGGCCCACCGCGAACCGCCCAGGCCCGCCTGTACGTCCCGGAGCACCAGTCGTCCATTGTGGACAGCCATCGCGGTGGCCTTACCCAAGGAGTGCACGACCTGACCTCCGGTGTCGAGGACCACCGGCTCGACAACCGTGTCGAACGTGGCGTCGCCGAACAGCAGCCGGTCGCGGCAGGCGTACCAGCCCGGCTCGTCGGACCACTCGACGTCCTTGTGCCAGACCTCCTTGCCGTTGGCGGTGTCCAGCGCTACGACCCGGTCGGCATCCCCGCCGCTGAGAGCGACACACACCCGGTGCGGTCCACACGGCTTGACGCGTTCGACCGTCGTACCGGCGACGATCCCGTCGAACTGCCAAGCCTTACTGAACCGGTCGACCCGGTACGCCGCTACCGCCTCGCGGGCCGACGCCTCGTCGGACAGCTTGCCGATGGCCAGTCCGTCGAAGGCCACCCACAGCTCGTCGTCGAGCGGCAGCGCGCCGTTGGCTTTGGGCCGACCACTCGCGGTGTCCAGCAGGTACCCGAGCCCGTTGTCCTCGTTGAGCTCGAGCACGTCGGTGCCGGCGGTCATGGTGTCGTACATCGAACCACCGGTCGGCGGTAACTCCGCGGGACCGGGCTCCCCTGACGCAGGCCACGACCGCATCGCGCTGGCCCGCCACTCGTCGATGATCAGCAGATCATCCGGACCGGGACGGCTCCACCGGACCTTGCCGGTCTTCAGGTCGACCCGCTGGATGAGCGTCTTCGGCCGGCGCGCTTCCACGACGACATCGGTACCGAGATACGCGACGTCCCGCCGCTCCTCCCACTTTCCCTTCCACAGCATCGTCCCGTTGGCCGCGTCGACCACGGCCCGTACGTCATCGCCGTCGTCGAGCACCGAGCCGTCCCCGTCCACGACGAGCAGCCCGCCGACCACGGTGAGGCCGAGCTTGGTCGGCTCGATGGTCAGCTTGGTGCGCCACTTCTCGTTGCCTTCCCCGGACGGCAGCGCCACGACCTCCGTACCGCCGGGGCTGACCACGGCGTAGAACACCGTGTCCGCCGTGGCGGCCAGCGCGACCGCCCCGGCCCCGGTCAACGGCACATCGTGGGTACGGGTGAACGTGCCCGACCGATCCCCGCCGCCGAGGTTGGAGCCGAGGCCGGAGCCGACGTTCTCGACCGTC
Source organism: Micromonosporaceae bacterium (assembly GCA_035650075.1). Lineage (GTDB taxonomy): Bacteria > Actinomycetota > Actinomycetes > Mycobacteriales > Micromonosporaceae > DASSUC01. The sequence continues at coordinate 9,666 of DASRII010000111.1, forward strand.
CGTTGCCACTGCTTGCTGAGCCAGCGCGTACCACCGCTCACGGCCGTGACGACGATCGCGACGGCCAGCGCGGCCGCCGCGACCGCGAACACGGTCCGGCGACGGGAACGTCGCCGTCCACTGTGGACGACAGTGGGCACGAGCGGCTGGCGTGGCGGAAAGGACGGCGCTTGCGGGGCCAGGCCGAGCGGCGGGGACACCGGTTCCGGTCCCCACGGCGAGGCGCTCACCGGCCCGCTCGCGGCGGGTGCCCGGTCCGGACCCACCGGCGGTATGCCGTACGGCGGGCTCACCGGCGGCGTACCGGAGTACGACGGACTGGTCGGCGCCTCGGCCAGGTTTACCAGCAGACCGCCGTACGCGACCGGCAGCTCGGGCTGCTCCGGCACCGACGGCGGGACGCCGAGCCGCGCGTGCAGCCGGCTCGCGACCAGGGGCAGCCGGCTCGTACCGCCGACGAGCAGCAGGGCGGCCGGAGTGACTCCGACGCGCTCGATCACCCGGCGGGTCTCGTCCACCGCTCGGGCGACCAGGGGACCCGCCACCCGTTCGAGTTCGTCCCGGGTGAGGTGCATCGGCTCGTCGCGGCCCGGTACGTGTACCGGAGTCGACGACGTCCGCGAGAGCATCTCCTTCGCGGCCCGCACCTCGGCCCAGAAGGCGAGCCGGTCGCGCAGCTCTCCGGTGTTGTCCGGCGCGCTCAACCGGCGCCACAGCGGCGGGTCGAGGGTGGCGATCAGCTGACCGAGGTGCCCGACCAGCGCGGCATCGATGTCCACGCCGCCGAGGTCGTCGAGGCCACCCGTGCCGAGCAGCCGGAAGCCGGTCGGCTCCCGGCGGACCACGGCGACGTCGAGCGTCCCGCCACCGAAGTCGAAGACCGCGAGGGCCGCGCCGACCGGTACCTGTTGACCCAGCACGTCCACGCAGTAGGTGGCGGCCGCCACCGGCTCGTCGACGAGGACCGCGTGACCCAGTCCGGCGCGGCGGGCCGCGTCGCGCAGGACCTCCCGGCGCGGCTGCCCCCAGTCCGCCGGACAGGTCAGTACGGTACCGCTGCCCGGCATGACCCCGGCCTGCCCCGCCTCCACGGCGACCCGGCGCAGTACCGCGGCCAGCAGCTCGGCTACCGGTACCCCGATCGCGCCGAGCAGGACGGTGCCCTCGTCGACCCGACGCTTCGGGTACGGCTCGTACCGGTGGGGCTCGCTCGTGCCGAGCCGCTGCGCGTCCCGTCCAGTGTGGACAGTGCCGACCACGTCGACGTACACCCCGGATGGCAGCAAGGGTGTCCCGTCGAAAAGCAGGTTGCGTGGTTGCTGGTCGGCCCGGCGGACGACCGCGACCGTGTGCGTCGTACCCAGATCGATCGAGAGCCGGGTCGAAGGCTGCATCTCGGCAGCCTACTCATCGGCGCGTTGTCAGGCGGCGCGGCGTATCGACCGGACTCTAGGGTTGGGGACGCGCCGGAGGTAGCGGCGGTGCTGGACCGGTATCGCCGGCTGCGGGACCGGCCCGGCGGCCAGATCGGTGACCCGGCCGACCTGGCTCGTAGCGGTCAGCGCGGCCGCGAACAGGATCAGCTGGTTGAGCAGATTCAGGAAGACCAGCAGGCCGACGGCGCCGGCCACCACGTGGTACGCCGGGTTCGCCTCGGTCTGCGACACGTAGAACCGCCCGACGGTCTTCAGCAGCTCCAGGCCGACCGCGATGAGCAAGGCAGGCCCGATCACTCGGCGCAGCGGCATCCGCAACCGGGGCAGTCCACTCAGGACGGCCACGGACAGCAGCGTGTTCACGGCCAGGCCGAGGGCGAACGTGATCACGCCGAGCGGCCAACGCGTCACGCCCGGGTCGGCCCCCGCGGCATCGATCAGCAGCCACTCGACCAGCGCGTTCGTGCCGAAGGCCAGCGCCAACGACACCGCCAGCAGGATCCCGAGCCCGACCAGCACCAGCAGATCGACGAGGGCACGAATGAAGAAGTTGCCCGGGTACTCGTCGAGTCGCCAGACCGCGCGGATCGCCGACCGCAACGAGTCCACCCAGAACAGCCCGGTGATCGGCAACGTGACGAACGCGATCATGCCGACCGTGCCACGGGCCTCACGCAACGCCTCCGCGTCCAGGCGAGGCAGGTTCGCGCCCAGGTACGACTGGACGTCGCGCATCACCCCGGGATCGTTGAGGACGTACCCGAGCACCGCCAGGCTGAGCAGCGCAAGGGCAAATGCGGCGAAGAACGCGTAGTAGGTGACCGCGGCGGCGAGCCGTCCCGCGGCCACCCCGTCGTAGCGCACCCCGGCCCGGAAGAAGTGACCGAGCCGAGCCCTGACCCATGTCATGTCGCCGCTCGTACCCCGAACCGGCGCTCTTTACTCCCGGCCGGTCCGCAGGTAGGCCAGCACCGCACGAACGCGACGGTGGTCGTCGCCGGCGCCGCCGCGCTCCGCCCACCCCCCGTTGCGTGACGGCTCGTGACGCGAAACCTCATGTGCGGCGACAGCCCCGCTCCTAGACTCGAATTCATGACCGAACAGCCGAACGCCGACAAGGTCCGCGGGTACGTGGACGCCGGTGGGCTCCGGACCTATTACGAAGCCGAGGGTACGGGTGAACCGCTGCTGGTGCTGCACGGTGGGTTCTGCACGGTCGAGACCTTCGGTGGGCTGACGCCGACGCTCGCCGAGCGGCACCGCGTCTACAGCCCCGAGCGCCGCGGTCACGGACGCACGCCGGACGTGGACGGACCCATCACGTACGAAATCATGGCGCGCGACACGATAGCCTTCATGGAAGCGGTCCACAGTGGACCAGCACACCTCTTCGGCTGGAGCGACGGCGCCAACGTCGCCCTCATCACGGCGTTGTACCGGCCCGACCTCGTTCGCAAGCTCGTGCTCATGGGCACGGCCGTGAACATCAGCGGGGGTACGGAGTTCGCGCAGGCATCGATCGGGCACCTGACGGTCGACATGCTCCCGCCGATGCTCCGCGAGGCGTACGAGGCCGTCTCGCCGGACGGACCCGAGCACTTCGCGATTGTCGTGGAGAAGCTCGCGCCCGCCATCGCCGTCACGACGACCGAGCTCTCCGACCTCGAACGCATCACCGCGCCGACACTCGTCATCGTGGCCGACAACGACATGGTCACGATCGAGCACGCGGCCGCGATGCAGCGGGCTCTGCCGGACTCGCAGCTCGCCGTGGTGCCCGGCACGTCGCACGCGTTGCCGCTGGAGAAGCCCGATCTGGTACTGCGGCTGATCCTCGACTTCCTCGCCTGAGCGTCACCCCCCTCCTCCGTCGATCAAGGGGATATTGCCGTGGTTCGATCTCTAAACCGCGGCAATATGCCCTTGATCGACGGCACTGGATCGGCGTTCACACGGTTATGTTGGCGCAGGGTGTGAGATCGGCCGAGCGCGGGTTACCGTCATGCCATGAGGCGTGTCATCGTCGCGGCTGCGTTCGTCCTGCTCGGTGTCGGCGGGTGTACCGAACCCACCGCGACAGCGCAGAGCCCGGTGGTGCCCGCGACCCACGGTCCGCATCCGGCGTACTCGAACGAGCCGCCGCAGCCCCTGCGCGACGGCGAACGGTTCGTCCAGTTGACGATGCCCAGGCCGTACACGCCAACGCCGCCCAACGGCGGCACGGACGAGTACCGCTGCTTTCTGGTCGACCCGAAGTTCACCGAGCGTACGTTCGTGGTCGGCAGCCAGTTCTTGCCGCAGAACGCCGACGTCGTGCATCACGCGATCTTCTTCCGCGTCCAGCCCGCGGACGTACCTCAGGCACGCCAGCTCGACGAGGCGTCACCGGGCGACGGTTGGACCTGCTTCGGGGGTACCGGGCTCGGCACGGGCGCGTTCCGTCAGCTGAACGCGGGCGCGGCGTGGATCGCCGCGTGGGCGCCTGGCGGCCGGGAGACGTTGCTGAAGAACCGGACCGGGTACGAGATGGCGCCCGGTAGCCAGATCGTCATGCAGGTGCACTACAACCTGCTCGCCACCAACGGCAAGCCGGCCGGCACCGACCGGTCCGGGATCCGGCTGCGGGTGATGTCCGGGAAGGCGAATCTGGATCCGTTGCAGACGACGCTAATCCCGGCTCCCGTCGAGCTGCCCTGTGCGGCCGGCGAGCAGGGCCAGCTCTGCGACCGCGAGCAGGCGATCCTCGACGTGTGGCGGCGGTTCGGGCACCAGGCCGGGTCGGCGGTGGCCGGCCTGAACCTGCTGTGCAACCACGGGAAGGATCCGGTTGCGGGATCGACCCAGCACTGCGATCTACAGGTACGCCAGACCGGTACCGTCTACGCCGTCGCCGGGCACATGCACCTGCTCGGTCGCTCCATCAAGGTGGAGCTCAACCCGGATACCCCCAAGGCGCGGACGTTGCTCGACGTACCGGTCTACAACTTCGACGATCAGGGCTCCCGCCCGCTGACGGCCCCGGTACGGGTGCAGAAGGGCGACGTCTACCGGGTCACCTGTACGCACGACGCCACGCTGCGCCGCCAGCTCCCGGAGCTACGCAAGCTCCCGCCGCGGTACGTCGTCTGGGGCGAGGGTACGAGCGACGAGATGTGCCTCGGCATCGTCATCTGGTCACCAGCCTGATGGTGACGCTCGCCGGTGCGCTGACCCGGCCCTGGACGTCCGCCACGGTGTAGGTGAACTCGACGACACCGGAGAACCCGGGCGGCGGCTGATAACTGACACGGCCGTCGGCCAGGCTAACCCCGGGTGGCGAAGAGTCGAGCTGCACGCTGGCCCGGTCGAGTTGCGAGAACAGCGAGACGTCGTTGGCCAACAGGTCCAGCGTGCCGGGGCGACCCGCGCTGAGCAGCAGGTAGTCGTCGTCGACCACGGGCGGAAAGTCCGTGCGCCCTGTCAGCATCGACTGCGACCAGTAGCTCACCTGAGTACACACCGGAGACGGGCAGTACGCGGTGAACCCGTCGGAGTCCGGCGGTGTCACGAGCTCGGAGCGCGGCTGCATGATCCAGTACAGCGCGATGTCGCCGCCGCCGGACCGGAACGCCGTCAGCCACTGGTGGAAGACCGCGTTGCGGGTATCGGTACCGCGCCAACCGTACTCGCCGAGGAACACCGGCTTCCCCACCTGCGCGCCGAGGGCCAGGTGCCGCTCGATGTAGTCGGTCGACCAAGCCGGGTCGGTGTCCCAGTGATCCGGGTACAGGTGCAGGCCCACCATGTCTATCTCGTCGATCGCGGCGATCGTCCGGCCGTCCACACCGGTACTGCAGTCGTACGCCCAATGGTCTGCGGACGGCTCGCACAGGAAGCCTTCGTCGCCGAAGCCCGAGCACGTGCTTCCGGGGACGGCGCGAACTGGCTCGAGCCCTGGCAACGGGCCTCGTTCGCCAGCTCCCAGACGGCGATCGCCGGCTCGTCCTTGTACCTCACTCCAGTGTGGACATTCGTCCGATCGAGCAGGTGCCGGACCCAGTCGCGGTACCACTGCCGGACCGTCGGGTCGGTGTAGCCCCGTGCCGCTTGGCGGACGCGACGACGTAGTCCAGCTTCGCCAAACCGGTATCGCCGTCGTTGAACGCCGGCGCGTTGCCCTCCCAATAGTGGAAGTACGTCGTCGTGTTCATGATGTCGTCGACGACCGCGGGCTCGAGGAACATCCGGCCGGTAGTTGTTGCTGCCGGCCGCCGCGAACGGCTTGCCCTGCAACATGAACCGGTCCCCGACGCGGG
>DASRII010000112.1:0-50749 GCA_035650075.1 Micromonosporaceae bacterium
CCGATCACCCGTACGACCACCGTCCCCGCACGGCCGACCGACCGGCTGTACGTGGATCGCCGCCACGTCGGCACCGCCCGGGAGCACCTGAGCCAGCTCACCCCGGCGGTCGCCTCGGACGTGGACACCGCCTTCGCGCGGATCGTGGCCGACTACGACTCCGAGGCGTCCGAGCGAGCGTGGCCGGAGTCCGAGAACGTCGCCGACTCCCGGGCGCTCGGTCCGGATCCCGCACCGCCCCGGCCCCTGGTCAAGAGCGACTACGCGGAACGCTCGCTGCTCGACGGGCTCGACACGTTCGGCGCGGATCTGCCGGATGACGACGACGAGGGCTATACCCCGCCCGTCCCGCCGCCCCTGCCGAGGCCATCCAAGATCACCGTAGCCGCGATACTCGGCATCGTCGCGGGCTTCATCCTCTTCCTGCGGCCGAGCGCCCTGCCGATCAGCGGCGAGCTAGCGATGGTGCTCGGGCTCGGCGCGATCGTCGCCGGCTTCGTCGCGCTGATCTGGCGGTTGCGCCCCGGTGACGACGAAGACGAGGACCCGGACCCCGACAACGGCGCCGTCGTCTGACGCTGACGGGGGTTTAGTCCGCTTTGTCGAGCCAGTCGAGGATCGCGTCGATCGGCTCCCGCCAGCGCGCGTCGAGCATCAGGTCGTGCCCCATGCCGGGGAAGAGCAGGGGCGCACCGCCGTACCGCCGCGCCGCGTTGGCCAGTCCGGTCCGCGACACGATCCGATCGTCGGGGCTGCCGACGACGAGGACCGGCGGGTCGCCGACCGGCGGCTCGGGAGCTCGATGCACGAGCAGCTGCCACCGGGCCAGCGCCGGAGCCCGGCCGATCCGGGCGGCGTACGCCCGCGCCTGCGTCGTCGGCAGTTCCCGGCTGAACAGCCGGCGCCCGCCGCCGCGCAGCGCGCCGAGCCCGCCGAGCACCGGCGACACCAGGACCCCCGCCCGCGCCGGATAGCGGGCCAGCGCCTTCGCCACCACCAGGGCCGACGCGCCGTGCCCCACCAGCACCGCCCGCCGCGGCAGGCTCGCCGCCACCTGGACCACATCATGGGTGTACGCCCGCAGCGTCGCCCGCTTGGCCCGGCCGCTGGCGCCGTGGCCGCGCAGACTCATCGCGTACGCCGGGAACCCGCGGGACGCCGTGTGCTCCAACCAGTGCTCGACGAACGCCCAGGCCCCATGGCCGAACCCCGGTACGAACAGCACCGGTGGTCGACCCTCGTCCACCTCCGGAGTGGCGACCAGCACCTCGCGGCGTACCGGGGGGATCGGGCGGGTCCACTCCCGCCACCTCATGATCTTCATCGGGCCGACACCTCCAGCTGGTCGAGGGTCTGCTGGAGCGCCCGCAGGTACGCGACATGGCTGATCTCGAACCAGTGCCGGGTCGACTGCTTCACCTTGGCCGGGTTCCATCGGCGCTCCGGCTCGGCGCTCACCTTGGCCCAGAACGCGGTTGCCTTCGCGGGCGCGGCTTCGCGCAGCCGCAGCCAGCGGGCGTACGTCACCATCTGCCAGTGCACCAGCGTGAACACCCCGGAGTCGGGCTGCAGCAGGCCGGCTACGGCCAGCGTCGGGTGCCGCCGCGAGAACATGTGCAGGTGTAGCCGGGGCCGCCCGTCGGCGTCGGCGCTGAGCAGGTCCGGTTGAAGGAACTCGAACCTCGGCAGGTACCCGGTCGCCAGGATGACCAGATCGGGTTCGATGACCCGGCCGTCCGTCAGCTCGACCGCGTTGCGGTGGAACCGCGCGATGTCCGGTACCGGCGTGATGCCGCCGTGCCCGACGTAGTACACGAGCTGGCTGTTGGCGATGGGGTGCGTCTCGTAGACCTTGTGGTCTGGCGCGGGCAAGCCGAACCGGGTCAGATCGCCGACGGTCATCTTCAGCGTCCGGTGGAAGAGCCACTGCCGTAGCCGCAACGGCAGCCGCAACGCCGCGACGAGGTCGTTGACCTGGTCGGCCGGGCGGCCCATGACGTACTTCGGGGCGTACCAGTACCCGCGCCGGGTCGAGTGCCAGCACCGGGCCGCCTGCTGGGCGGCCTCGACCGCGATGTCGCAGCCGGTGTTGCCGGCCCCGATCACCAGGACCCGCCGGCCGCGCAGCTGCGCCGCGTCCTTGTACGCCGACGAGTGGATGACCTCCGGCCTGAACTGGTCGAGCCCCTCGTACGCCGGGAACTTCGGCGCCCAGAGGTGGCCGTTGGCGACGACCAGGCCGGCGTACCGCGCGGTCCGCTCGGCGCCGTTGCGCCCCACCCGGGTGGTGACGTCCCAGTACCCGTCTCCCGCCGGCTTCGCCGGCAAATCAGGCACGGCGGGTTCCGCTCTCACGACCTCGGAACCGAACCAGATGTGCTGCCGCAGGTCGAAGTGATCGGTGTACCGCTCGAGGTATGCCAGGAACTGGCTGTGGTGCGGGTAGTCCGGCCAGGAGTCCGGCATCGGGAAGTCGGGGAACTGGGTGAACGGCTTCGACGAGATCAGGTGGGTGCTGGCGTACATCGGACTGCGGTCGTTCCGCCAGTTCCACGCGCCGCCGACGCTGGTCTCCCGTTCGAAGCAGTCGACGCCGAAGCCGTACTCCTTCAGGTTCTTGATGGCGACCAGGCCGCTGGCCCCCGCGCCGATGACGCAGACGGTCTCGCCGCGGTCGAAGACCGGCCGTCCGTCTCGCCAGATGGTCGCCACAGCTCCGGTGTCGTACGCGCTTTCCACCGGACGAATCCTTGCCGTGTTGTCGCGGTGTTGTCCACCCTTAGCTGACGGTGATGTCCACCATGATCGGGAGGTGGTCGCTCGCGCGGCGGGCCGCCGGGGTGTCGACGACCTCGTAGCGCACCACCTCGATCGCCGGATCGACGAACACGGCGTCGATGCGCTCGCGCGGCCCGGCGCACGGGAAGGTGGCGGTGTCGGCCGCGCCAGCGGCCACGGCAGCGTCGGTGAGCCCGTCGGCGAGCGTACGCCAGGCCGCGCCGCCGGAGTTCTCGTTGAGGTCGGCCGCGAAGATCACCGGACCGTCCGCCTCGGCGAGCGCCTTCTTCAGCAGGGTCGCCTGGCTGACCCGCTCGGCCGCGTCGAGGGACAGGTGCGAACCGGCGAGGGTCACGCGGGAGTCCCCGATGCCGCACCGGGCAAAGGCGGCGCCGCGCATGTGGCGCCCCGGAGTCAACGGGTACTGCAGACACCAGGTGTCGTGCACCCGGACCCGGAAGTTCGTCAGGATCAGGTTGCCCAGCGAGGGCAGCCCACCGACCGCGTAGACCAGCCCGAAGGAGCTGGCGAGCTGTGCGCACCTGGTACGCCAGCGGAACCGCCGCGGCGCCTCCTGGACCACGACCACGTCCGGCGCGAGACCGCGCACGGTCTCGGCCAGGGCCTCGACGTCGTCGCGTTGCCCGTGCACGTTGTAGGACACGACCCGCAGCCTCGTCACCGCTAGCCTCCGTTAGCTAGTTTCTTGGGCTGGATCTGCGCCGGCCGAAGGTCCAGGCGCCTGGGCCGGCACAGGTCTCGCCAGATCCGCGGCGCCGACGACGCCGGCGACGTTGCCGAGGCTGGCCGCTCGTATCTCCCCGATCGGTAGCCGGCTGCGCTGCGCCAATGTGTCCACAAAGGACCTTCGGGCCGGCGCGAGCAGCAGTTCGCCCGCCGCGATGACCCCACCTCCGACGACGAGCACCTGCGGGTCGACGATCTGCACGAGGTCCGCCAGCCCGAAACCGAGCCACCGGCCGATCTCGCCGAACGCGGCCAGGGCGACCTCGTCCCCCTGCCGTGCGGCCTCGGTGACGACCGACCCGGTGATTCCGTTGACGTCGCCGGCGGCCAGCTCCAGCAGCCGGGTGGCGCGGGCTGGCTCATCCTTGGCTCCCGCGCGGGCGAACCGGACGAGGGCACTGCCGCTGGCGTACTGCTCGAGGCAGCCCCGGCCGCCACAGCCGCACGGGAGCCCGTCCGGAACGGCGAGCGTGTGCCCCAGCTCGGCGGCGATGCCGTGCGCCCCGCGCAGAATCTCGCCACCCAGCACGATGCCACCGCCGATGCCGGTACCGATCGTGAACAGCACCATCGAGTCGTCCGCGTCGTGCCCGGCGCCGTAGCGGAACTCGGCCCAGGCGGCCGCGTTCGCGTCGTTCTCGAGCGTCAGCGGCAGATCCACCGCCGCCTCGAGGTGCTCGCGCAGCGGCTCGTTGCGCCAAGCGAGGTTGGGCGCGTACAACACGGTCGACCGGCTCACGTCGAGCCAACCGGCCGCCCCGATGCCCACCGCCGCTACGTCGTGCTCTCTCCTCAGTTCGTTGATCACCTCGATGATCAGCTCGCGGGTACGGTTCACGTCGTGGGCCGGCGTGTCCCGCCTGGTCTGGGCCAGCACGTTTCCGCTGTCGTCCACGACGCCGCCCAGAACCTTCGTACCCCCGATGTCGACACCGATGGCAAGGGTCATGCTGGCTCCCCAGCGATAGCGGGGAGCCAGCATGACCAGGCGATGACCAACACGGTCACTCTTGGTCCGTCTCTGATCGGTCCGTCTCTGGTTCGTCCGTCTTCTGGACCGGCGGCTTGACGGCCTTCTTGGCCATCGGCTTGCGCCTCGACGGCGGCGGTGGTGGCGCGGCGGCCCTCGTGGCATCCCGCCAGGGGTCTGGGTGACCCTCGGTCTCCGGAGTGTCCTCTGTGTCCTTTGTAGACTCTGGCTCCGTTTGGCCGGCACCCGGCGGCGCACTCGTGAACGCGCGCAGCATGTTCGCCGCGGCGGCGGCCAGATCCCCGGCACCGGTGGCCAGCCGCTCGGCGAAGTCCGGATCCGGATCCCGTACGGCGGCGATCACCTTACACAGTGGACAGACGCAGCACTCCCGGTCACCCGTTGCCACACCCGGGGCGTCCGGGTGGGGCTGGCCGAGGTCGCGGGCGGCCACCGAGGCGGCGGCCAGCACCGTTGTGACGAGGCGCTCGGCCTCTTCGCGTACCGACCCGGGATCAGTGCGCACCGGACTCCACCCGCTTCTTCAGCTCCCGCAGCGCGGTATCCATAATCATCTTCTCTGCCTTGCGCTTGAACATTCCCAGCATGCCTATCGACAACTCGACTTCCAGTGTGTAGGTCACTCTCGACCCACCCTCACCAGTCTCCTCGATGTCGTACGAGCCCTGCTGGCTGCGCTGCATCTTCGATGGCGCGACGAGCTGCCACTCGATACGCGAGATGTCCTCGGCGTACTCGTACTGCAGGGTGTACTCGTCCTGTACCACCCCGGCGTCGATGACGAACCGCACCTGGCTGGCGTACCCGTCCTCGTACTGCTCGACAACGTCCGCCGTCTTGATCGCATCGGCCCACTCCGGGTACCGCGCGAAGTCGCAGATGACGTCCGCGACCTGAACCGGAGGCGCGTCGATCACGATCGACTGCGTGGAGCTATCCGCCATGTGGGCAGGCTACCCGGTCCCCCGACCGGGCCTATGTCAGACCTGGCGCCTCGGCGGGCAGACCGACCAAACGCGCGACCTCGAGCATGCGCCGGTCATAGCTGACCACCGTGTCGAGTGAGTCGCCGACCGCTTGTGCACTCGCGAGATGAATGGCATCGAGAGTCCTCACCCCGCCGGGAAGGAGAGCCGCCGCGTCCCTGATCTCTTCGGTCAGGAGGATCTCGGTGATGTCGCGTACCAAATCCTGCATCGCGGTCGGGTAGTCACCGATGCTGTCCAGAGCTCGGACGGTCTCGACGAATCCTACGGTGCTACTACCCATCGCCATTCCGGGTCGACTAGCGAGGAACTTGCGCAGTTCGCCAGCGTGGCGACGCCGGGCTATCAGAGTGACCAACGCGGAAGCATCGAGATAGATCAACGGTCATCCTCGGCCCGCTGTGCGAGGAGCACATCCAACGGCTCCACGCCATCAGGCATGTCGTACTGAGGAATCCGGTCGAGATCGCTCGTAGTCGTCGCCTTCAGCCTGATCAGGCCCTTGGCCACCAGTGGCGCGTAACGTCCTAGTCCGCTGGACCCGGGCAGGAGTACCGCAATCACCTTGCCGTGCCGGGTGACCTGGATGGTCTCGCCCTGCTCGACACGTGCGAACATGGCACTCGGGTTGTATGAGAACTCGCGGACCGACACAGCACTCACGGGTACCAGCCTTCGTCAATGTTCCTACAACATCGCATTGTACCTACATCGTAGCCTGGGCACTGTGATCGCCACGCTGGCCGTCGAGAACTACCGCTCGCTCCGCCGGCTCGTCGTACCGCTGGGCAGGCTGAACGTCGTCACCGGGGCGAACGGCACCGGCAAGTCGAGCCTGTACCGGGCCTTGCGGCTGCTCGCCGACTCGGCCCGCAACGGCGCGGTTGCCGCACTCGCCCGGGAGGGCGGGCTGCCGTCGACCCTGTGGGCGGGTCCGGAGCAGGTCGGCAGATCGGTCCGCGAGGGGAGGCACCCGCTGCAGGGGACGGTCCGCACCGGCCCGGTCAGCCTGCGGCTGGGCTTCGCCGGGGACGACTTCGGCTACGCGATCGACTTCGGGATGCCGGTGCCGACCGTCGGCGAGAACGCCCGACACAGCTCCGCCTTCAACCTCGACCCGGAGATCAAGGCGGAGGCGGTCTGGACCGGACCGGTGCTGCGACCCGCGACGCTGCTGGCCGACCGCGGCGGACCGGCGGTACGGGTTCGCACCGACAAGGGTGGTTGGCGGATCGTCCACGATGGACTGCGGCCGTACGACAGCATGCTCAGCGAGGTTGCCGACCCGGTACAGGCCCCGGAGCTCGTGGTACTGCGCGAGCGGATCCGCTCCTGGCGCTTCTACGACCACGTCCGTACCGACGCGCAGGCACCCGCGCGGGCCGCGCAGATCGGTACCCGGACGCCGGTACTGAGCCACGACGGCGCCGACCTCGCCGCCGCCCTACAGACGATCCGGGAGATCGGCGACGCCGCCGCCCTGGACAAGGCGGTCGACCAAGCGTTTCCGGGCAGCGAACTGGAGATTGCCGTCCAATCTGGACGGTTCGAGGTGACGCTGCGCCAACACGGGCTGCTGCGGGCTCTGGGCAGCGCCGAGCTGTCCGACGGCACGCTGCGCTACCTGCTCTGGGTCGCCGCACTCCTCACCCCGCGGCCGCCGGCACTGCTCGTGCTCAACGAGCCGGAGACGAGCCTGCATCCGGACCTCGTACCGCCGCTCGCCGATCTGATCGTGACCGCCTCGGTGCACACCCAGGTGGTCGTGGTGACCCACTCCCGGCCGCTCGTCGCGGCGCTGCGGGACCGCGCGGACGAAGCTGTCGTCATCGAGCTCGTCAAGGACTTCGGCCAGACCCAGGTACTCGACCAGGAACGCCTCGACGAACCGCCCTGGTACTGGCCCAAGCGGTGAACGACAGCGTTGCGAATCAGGACGTGACAGGACATGGCCGAAGCGGCCAAGAACTATCTGTCGACTCGCCCGCGAAGAGATCCACTATCGGATGTGTGGGTAACGCGCACCCTCGTTGGGACGACGAGGGTCCGGGTCGCCCCTGTGCCCGTCCCACCTGGAACGATCGGCTGGACTAGCTAGACGTGCCGCCGCAGCCAAACGCCTTGACACCGGCTGACGTTCTACCAGCCGCGGCGCGTCAGGCTACCTTGAGCTGTTCATCACCGAAGTCGGCGATGAGCTTTAGAGTGCCGCCCAATGCGGTGATATAGCGATTGAGGACGTCCTGAGTGGACACATCACCGCGTTCGATCTGCGAAACCCGGGCGACCGTGACCCCCATGCGGGCAGCGACCTGTTCCTGGGTCATGTTTCGCCTTTGGCGCATCTCGGCCAGCCGCCAACCGCGGGCCTCATCGAGCATGGCACCCATCGCCGCGTCGAAGGCATCCTGGCCACCGGCCGTTTGAACCGCCCGTTCCAGATGGTCGGTGTCACGCCAGCGCTTGACTTCACTCACTGGCTATCTCCTCCTCGCGGTCCTCGAGATAGGTCGCGTAGAGCTGTTCGGCCTCGGGTATCGCCTTGTGGTACCACTCGTTCCAACGGCCGGACTTGTCGCCAGCGACCAGAAGGATCGCCGACCGCCACGGATCGAATGCGAACAGGATCCGGATCTCGCTCCGACCCGACGACGGCGGTCGCAACTCCCTCATGTTCGGTAGTTGTGAGGCCGTAATGGTGTCGACCAGCGGCCGCCCCTCCGCCGGGCCGTTGCGTTCCAAGACCAGGATTGCCTGATTGACCAACCGGTGGCTGTCCCGGTCGGTCTCGTAGAGACCATCGCGAAATCAGGCGCGGCCGTAGACGGGGATGTGGGCGCCGCTGGTGACGGCCGACGCGTCGGAGCAGAGAAACGCGATCACCTCGGCGATCTCCTCCGGTTTCACCCACGTGTCGAACGACGCGTTCGGCATCGAAGCCCGGTTCGCCGGCGTATCGATGACGCTCGGCAGGATCGCGTTGGCCCGTACCGCCGCCTGCCGGTACTCGACCGCCAGCGCGTCGACGAGCGCGAGCACCGCGGCCTTGGCCGTGACGTAACCCGCCGCCCCGGAGAACGGCCGCACCGCCGCCCGGGTGCTGACGCAGACGATCGACCCGCCGCCGGCGGCCATCAGGAAGGGCAGTGCCGCGGCGCACACGAGGTACGTCGGCCGCAGGTTGAGCCGCAGCTGTGCCTCGAAGTCGTCGATGGGCGTCTCGTGTACCAGCCCGTTCGCGGAGTAGCCGCCGACCAGGTTCACCACCGCCCGAAGTGGACGGTCCACATCGGAGGCGGCGTCCGACACGACGGACGAGACATCGGTGGGTGAAAACAGGTCGACGGACACATAGGACACTCCGTCGACCGGTGAGCGCGGAGCGGCCAGGTCCGGCACCACTACCCGCCAGCCGTCCGTTACGAGCCGGCGCACGACGGCGCCGCCGAGCCCGCCCGATCCTCCGGTCACCACTACGGTGTCAGCCACAACGCACACCCTACGATGACGGGGTGCGTGAGTTTTCCGTACCACCGGTGGCGACCATCGGTGACGCCGCCAACCTGACCGATCCGGTCTGGGACAACGCCGTGGTCGCTCCGAAGATCGTTCAGTTCAGCCGCCGTACCCGAGACGGCTGGCAGGACGTGACGTGTGCTCAGTTCCGCGACGAGGTCGTCGCGGTGGCCGCGGGGTTGATCGAGCAGGGCGTCGAGCCGGGCGCGCGGGTCGGGTTGATGAGCAAGACTCGGTACGAGTGGACGCTCGTCGACTACGCGATCTGGGCGTGCGGCGCGGTGACCGTTCCGATCTACGAGACGTCGAGCGCCGAGCAGGTCCAGTGGATCCTTGCCGACTCCGGTGCCGTCGGCTGCTTCGTGGAGACCGAAGCCCACGCGGCGACCGTGGCGAGCGTCCGCGACGCCGTGCCCGACCTGACCCGGATCTGGCCCATCGAGGATCCGCCGCGGGCCGAAGCGACGAACGAAGTCGAGGACCGGCGGCGGGCGGTCGGGGCCGACGACATAGCGACGATCATCTACACCAGCGGCACGACGGGGCGGCCCAAGGGCTGCGTGCTGACCCATCGCAACATGTACTCCGACATCGCCAACGCGATCCCCGGCCTAGGCAACCTGTTCCATGAGGGTTCGTCGACGCTGCTGTTCCTGCCGCTGGCCCACTCGTTCGCCCGCCTGATCCAGATCGGCGTCGTGCAGGCACGGGCCCGGATGGGGCACACCGCCGACGTGAAGAACCTGCTCGCCGACCTGGCCGAGTTCCGGCCAACGTTCGTGCTGTCCGTGCCGCGGGTGTTCGAGAAGGTCTACAACGGCGCGAAGCAGCGAGCGCACGCCGACGGCAAAGGCCCGATCTTCGACCGGGCCGAGCGGGTCGCGATCGCGTACAGCCGCACCCTCGACACACCCGACGGGCCGGGTTTCGCCCTCCGACTGCGACACCGGCTGTTCGACCGGCTGGTCTACGGCCGGCTCCGGGCCGCCCTCGGCGGCCGCTGCACGGCCGCGATCTCCGGCGGAGCACCGCTGGGCGCGAGGCTCGCGCATTTCTTCCGGGGCATCGGCCTCACGATCTACGAGGGGTACGGCCTCACCGAGACCTCCCCCGCCGTCGCGGTCAACCTGGAGAGGGACATCAGGATTGGTACCGTTGGCCGCCCGCTCCCGGGCGTGACCGTACGCATCGCCGACGACGGGGAGATCCTCGTCAAGGGAGATCTGGTCTTTCAGGGGTACTGGAACAACCCGACCGCCACGGCGGATGCCATCGACGACGACGGTTGGTTCCACACGGGTGACCTGGGCGACGTGGACGACGACGGGTTCTTGAAGATCACCGGACGGAAGAAGGAACTCATCGTGACGGCCGGCGGCAAGAACGTCGCCCCGGCCGTACTGGAGGACCGCCTGCGCGCCCACCCGATCGTCAGCCAGTGTCTCGTGGTCGGCGACCGGCAGCCCTTCATCGCGGCGCTCGTCACCATCGACCCCGAGGCGTGGCCGGCGTGGCTCGCGCAGCACGGCCACCCGGCCGGTACGCCGGTGGCGCGACTGCGGGACGACGCGGAGCTGCGGACCGAGGTCCAAGCCGCTGTCGACGAGGCCAACCGAGCCGTCTCGGCGGCGGAGTCCATCAGGAAGTTCAGTATCCTGCCTGCAGACTTCACCGAGGCGGGCGGCCAGCTGACGCCCTCGCTCAAGGTGAAGCGGAACGTGGTGTTGAAGGAGTACGCCGACGAGATCGCCGCGATCTACCACAGCTGACCTCTGGGCGGGGTATCGCGCCAACGGGCACCGGACCACCCCGGAAAACTCGCTGGCGATCGGCGTACGGCTGATGCTGCTGGCCCTGGTCGCCGGGCTGACGCTCGTGCTCACCCGCCACCCGGCGGACCTGGTCTGGGTCGGTCTGTTGGCGGTGGCGGGCCTGCCGGCGCTGATCGCGCCCGGGCACCCGGTCATCGCCCCGCTGGGCCGACTCGCCGAGGTGATCGTGGTCGGAATCGGGGCGAGCGCGGTCGCGGTCGCCGCGGACTCCGCCAGTACCTTGCCGGCCGGATTCGGCGCGGTGGCGGTACTGCCTTATCTCACCGCGCCCATCACGGCGGCCGCGGTGACGCGGCGGACCGTCGAGGCGGCCGTGCTGCTCGGCGCCACCGCGGTCACGCTCGTCGTGGCCGGAGCGCTGACCGAGACCGACACCGGCCGGCAGCTCGCCCAGCCCGGCTACGTCGCAGCCGCCGCGGCGTGGTTGGTGCTCGCCGCGATCGGCACGATGAGCGCCGGTGCCCTGCAACGTGCGGCGCTGGCCCAGCAGAGCGTGCCGCAGCCGTACGCCGAGGCCACCCGCCTGCTCACCCAGCTGCGCAGCGTCGCCCGGCAGCTTCCCGGCGCGACGCTCGACCCCGGTGGGATCGCCGAGCACCTGCTGGACGAGGTGCGTACGGTGGCCCGATCCGACCGGGCGGCCGTGCTGTCCGCCAGCGGCGGGGGGCGGCTCGTCGTGCTCGCGCAGACCGGTACCGAAAGGGTCGACTGGGAGACCGGGCTGGACTCGGACAGCGCGGTCGCCGACGCGTGGGCCAGCCAGCAACCGCAGACCGCGACGCGATCGCAGACCAGGTCGAGCGCTGACACGGGCGCCTCGTCGTCCCTTGTGGTGCCTTTGGTGGCTGGTGTCCGTACCGTCGGGCTCATTGTTCTCGAGCGCGACGCGTCCGGCGCGTACCCGGCCTTCGTGGTCGGCCAGGTCGCGGCCTATGCCGCGCCCGCGGCCCTGCGGCTCGAGGCGGCCCTGCTGTTCGACGAGGTGCGCTCGCTGGCGACGAACGAGGAGCGGCAGCGCCTCGCCCGGGAGATCCACGACGGGGTGGCGCAGGAGCTGGTCATGGTCGGATACGGCATCGACAACGCGCTCGCCACGCTGCCGGACGATGCCAAACAGACCAGTGAGGAGCTGCGGGCGTTGCGCGCCGAGGTGACCCGCGTGATCACCGAGCTGCGGCTGTCGCTGTTCGAGCTGCGCAGCGAGGTGGACCGGCACGGCGGCCTGACCTCGGCGATCGCGGACTACGCGCGGACCGTCGGCGCCTCCGGCGGGCTGCGGGTCCACCTGTCGCTGGACGAGTCCACCGCCCGGCTGCCCGCGGCCACGGAGGCGGAGTTGCTGCGGATCGCCCAGGAAGCGATCACTAATGCTCGCAAGCATGCCGGGGCGACGAATCTGTGGGTCACCTGCGAGGTCGACCCGCCATATGCTCAGATCTCAGTGTCCGATGATGGACAGGGGATCAGCGATCAGCGCCCTGACGGGCGGTACGGCCTTGCGATCATGGCGGAGAGAGCGGAACGTATCCGGGGCCGGTTGGAGATCAGGCCACGACACCCGAGCGGCACAATGGTGGCCGTGGTGCTTGGCACCTCGCCCCGACGCGATAGTTTGTAGCATCGCGGCAGCACCAGGGTAGGGAGAGCACGTTTCATGTCAACCACCACTCCTTCAGCGGCGCGCACCAAAGTGCTGCTCGTCGATGACCATGATTTGATCCGCAAAGGGCTCCGACACGCGTTCGAGCGGGACCGGCAGTTCGAGGTAGTAGGTGAGGCCGCCACCGCCGCCGAAGCCGTACGCCAGGCCGGCGCGCTGCAGCCTGATGTCGTAATCATGGATCTGCGCCTGCCGGACGGCAGCGGCCTCGAGGCCACCCGGGCGCTGCGCAAGTCCAGCGCCACGATGGGCATCGTCGTGCTGACCATGTACGCCGGCGACGACCAGCTCTTCGGCGCCCTCGAGGCGGGCGCCAGCGCGTTCGTCCCCAAGACCGCCCCGGCCGACGAGGTCGTCGCCGCGGCCCGGCACGCCGCCTCCGCCCCCTCCGCCTTCACCGCCGCCGACCTCGCCGAGGCCATGAAGCGCCGGCTCGCGCCCACCGGCCCGCAGCTGTCACCCCGTGAGGGCCAGGTGCTGCGACTGCTCGCCGACGGGATGAGCGTGGCGGGGATCGCCAAGCAGCTATTCGTCAGCGAGTCGACCGCGAAGACACATATCTCCAAGCTTTATGAGAAGCTCGGTGCGGCCAACCGGGCGCAGGCATTGATGACCGCGTTGCGACTCGGTTTGCTGGAGGCTCCCGACGCGCCGAAGTTCTGATACGTCGCACCTCGCCCGCCGACGGCATATTGGCATTTATCGATCTAGGGCGGCAGAATGCGCGGTATGGATCGACCGGACTGGGCACCGGACACGATCGATGTCGAGCGACCCAGTTCGGCGCGCATCTACGACTACCTGCTGGGCGGCTCGCACAACTTCGCCGCCGACCGGGAGTCCGCCCGGCAGCTGATCGCGACGTTTCCGGAGATCCCGCTGGTGGCTCAGGCCAACCGCGCGTTCCTGCGCCGGGTGATCCGGTACCTGTCGGCGGCCGGAGTCCGGCAGTTCCTCGACATCGGCTCGGGCATCCCCACGGTCGGCAACGTCCACGAGATCGCGCAGCAGGCCGACCCGGGCGCCCGGATCGTCTACGTCGACATCGACCCGGTCGCCGTCGCGCACAGCCGGGAGATCCTCGCGGGCAACGACCGGGCCGCGGTCATCCACGAGGACGTACGCCACCCGCAGCTGATCCTCGATCATCCCGACCTGCGCGGGGTCCTGGACATCCGGCAGCCGATCGCGGTCCTCATCGTCTCCGTGCTGCACTTCCTGCCCGACTCCGACGATCCGTGGGCGATCACCGCGCGCCTGCACACCGCCCTCGCCCCCGGCAGCTACCTCGCGATCTCGCACGGTACGACCGAGGGCTTCGACGCCGAGGAGACCGACGCCGGGATCGCGGCGTACCAGCGCAGCGTCGGCATCGGCCTCACCGCCCGCTCGAAAGAGGCGATCCTGCGCTTCTTCGAGGGGTACCAGCTCGTGGAGCCCGGGCTGTCCTGGATCGCGCAGTGGCATCCGGACTCCCCCGACGAGGTCGGCGAGCACCCGGAAAAGTCGGCGGTCCTCGGTGGGGTGGGCGTGCGGTGACGCATGAGTGGCCGGGGGCCAGCGCGTTCGCCAAGGCCTGGTTGAAAGCGGTGGCCGGGACGGGGTACGTCCCGATGGCGCCGACCGAACTCGAGGCGTACCTGCACCGGCTCACCGAGCAGCTCGCCGATGCGCTGTGCGCCGAACCGATGCGGGCCAGGTCGGCGTACGAGATCGGTACCGCTCTGGTCGCGCGGCACATCTCGTCCGCGGAGGCGCTCGGCCGGACCGTCGAGATCATCAACCTGCGCCTGCTGCGCGACCTCGACATGACCGGCGAGGACATCCAGGACCGGCTCGGCCGGCTGCTGGGCGCGCTGACCATGGGGTACGCCCGGGCACTGCGCGACCGCACGCTCGACGAGCAGGAGTCGATCCGGCGGGCCGCGTTCGTCGCCCGGCAGCAGGCCGAGCTGGCCCTGCGGGCGAGCGAGGCACGCTTCCGCCACCAGGCCACCCACGACTCACTGACCGGCCTGCCCAACCGGGCGCTGTTCACCGAGCGCCTCGAGCAGCTGCTCGGCCGCTCGTACGAGGGCACGGAGTCGGCCCGCCGGGTCGGCCTCCTGTTCATCGACCTGGACGGCTTCAAGGTCATCAACGACTCGCTCGGCCACCAGGTCGGCGACCTGCTGCTGGTGGCGCTGGCCGGAAGACTGGGCCGGCGCATCCCGGACCACCTGGTCGCCCGGCTCGGCGGCGACGAGTTCGTGATCCTGGTCGAGGACTCCCCCGGTACCGACGACGTGGTCAAGGTCGCCGAGGTGGCGCTGGCCGCGATCGCCGAACCGGTACGCGTCAGCGGCCACGAACTGACGGTCTCCGGCAGCGTCGGCATCGTGGAACGGCCAGCCGCCGGTACCGCGCCGACCGAGCTGATGCGTGCCGCCGACATCACCCTGCACTGGGCGAAGTCCGCCGGTCGGGGCCGGTGGGCGCTGTTCGACCCGCAGCGCAACGAGCAGGAGGTAGCCCGCTTCGCGCTGTCCGCGGCGATGCCGGCGGCGCTCGACCGCGGCGAGTTCTTCCTCGTGTACCAGCCGATCGTCTCGCTGGCTTCGGATCTCCCGCTCGGCCTCGAGGCGCTGGTCCGCTGGCGGCACCCCGAGCTGGGAGTGCTGGGCCCGGACCGGTTCGTGGACATCGCCGAGGAGACCGGGCTGATCGTGCGGCTCGGCAGCCGGATGCTGGCGTGCGCGTGCGAGGAGGCCAGCCGCTGGCCGGTACCGCCCGGCGGGTCGGCGCCGTTCGTGAGCGTGAACCTCGCCGTGCGGCAGGTACGCGATCACGGGTTGGTCGCCGACGTAACGTCCACATTGGACCGTACCGGCCTGCCGCCGGAGCGGCTGCAGCTCGAACTGACCGAAAGCGCCGTGATGAGCGGGAAGGACGACGCCATACACCGGCTGCGCCAGCTCTCCGATCTCGGCATCCAGATCGCGATCGACGACTTCGGTACCGGCTGGTCGAACCTGTCGTACCTGCGCAACCTGCCGGTGACCGCCCTGAAGATCGACGGGTCGTTCGTCGCCGGTGTGGGTAACGAGCCGGTGAGCGAGAAGATCCTCGCGACACTGGTGTCCCTCGCCCACACGCTCGGCCTGACCACCACCGCCGAAGGGGTCGAGACCCAGGAGCAGGCGGATCACGTCCGGGCACTGGGCTGTGCGGCCGCTCAGGGGTACTTCTTCGGCGCCCCCGGCCCCGCCGACGACCTAGCCTTGTCCGTCGCTCCGGGATCGGGTCAGTAGCCGCCGCATTCGTTCGGCCTGCGTGTCCCACTGCCACTCGGCTTCCACCCAGGCACGACCCGCGGCGCCGAGGCGGGCCGCGAGGGCCCGGTCGGCCAGCAGGTCCGCGATCCGGTCCGCGGCCGCCGCGACATCGCGCCCCGGGACGACATACCCGGTCTGCCCGTCGAGCACCGCGTCCGGTGCGCCGCCCGAGTCACCGGCCACCACCGGCAGGCCGCTGGCCGACGCCTCCAGGTACACGATGCCCAGGCCCTCGACGTCCAGCCCGCGCCGGCGGGTCCGGCACGGCATCGCGTAGACGTCGCCGGCCGCGTAGTGCGCTGGCAGCTCCGCCCAGGCGACCGAGCCGGTGAACACCACGTCGCCCGCGACCCCGTGCTCCCGAGCCAGTCGCTCCAATGTGGACCGGTACGGCCCGCCGCCGACCAGCAGCAGCGCGGCGTCCGGTACGCGGCGACGGATCGCCGGCAGTGCCCGGACGAGGATGTCCTGCCCCTTGCGCGGTACCAGTCGGGACACGCACACGACCACCGGCCGGTCGGCCAGCCCGAGCCGGCGGCGGACGCCGGAGCCGTCGACATCGGGGTGGTACGCGTTCGTATCCACGCCCGGGGCGAGCCGCTCGAGCGTGGTCAGCCCGTGCAGCGGCTTGTCGAGGCGGGCCCGCTGGTACTCCCCGAGGTAGGTCACCACGTCGACGCCCCGGCCGATCCGACGCAGCAGTCCCCGAGCTCCGGGCAGTGCCGCCCAGCCGACCTCGTGCCCGTGGGTCTGCGCGACGGCCCGACCGATCCCGGCCCGCCGGCGTAGCCCGTCCGCGAGCAGCCCCAGCGGGGCCGCCGCGCCGAACCACACGGTGTCGCAGCCGTACGCCCGGGCCAGCCGCGCGGCGCGGCGGGCGACCGCCGGGGTGGGCAGCAGCACCCTCGTGTCCTCGCGCACCACCTCGAACGGCTGGTCGGCGTCGAACTTCGCGGCGTCGCGCCACGTCGACGCGTACACCACCACCGAGTCGGCCGGCTGCCGGATCGCCAGGTGGTGCACGAACGACTGGATGCCTCCGGGTCGCGGGGGAAAGTCGTTGGTGACGAGCAGCGTGCGGCTCATGGTCACCGCTCCCCGCGCCGGTACGCCCGCGCCGCCGCGATCCGCTCCACAGTGGACGGATGGCTGGCGAAGAGCACGTGTTCGAGCGGGTTGGGGTCGACGTCCGCGAGGTTGACCAGGGCCAGCCGCCGCTCCATCGCCTCGAACGTGTCGGGGTCGTCGGTGAGCACCAGCGCGTGGTGGTCGGCCCGGGCCTCGATGCGCCGGGACACCAGGTTCTGCAGCGGAGTGGCCACCAGACCGACCACCGTGACCACCGCGACGATCAGCGCGATCCCTCGCGGGTCCGCCAGCGACTCGACACCGGCCCGGCGCAGCAGACCGCTCCACGCACCGAGCAGGTACAGCCCGCACACCGCGGTCGCGGCGCCGAGTGCGGCGATCAGCGTGCCGGTCGCCACATCCCGGTCCTTTGCGTGACCCAGCTCGTGGGCCACGACGGAGACCACCTCGTCCGGGTCGGCCTCGCGCAGCAGCGTGTCGTAGACGACGATCCGGCGGGTCGGACCGAGCCCGGAGACGTACGCGTTGACCGCGCTGGTACGCCGGGACGCGTCGGCGACGAGCACGTCCTTGACGGGAACGCCGTCGCGCTCGGCGAGCGCCAGCAACTCGGTACGCAACGGCCCGGGCTCGAGCGGAGTGAACTTGTTGAAGACCGGCTCGACGAGGACCGGCAGCACGAATGTCAACAGCACCACCAGGCCCGCGGCGCCCACTGCCCCGACAGCCCACCACCACCGCGGGAACAGCCGGGTGATCGTGTAGAAGCCGAGCAGCGCGACCGCGCCGATGACCGCGCTGACGACGAACGCCTTGAGCAGGTCGATCACCAAGCCGCCCCAGGTCTGCGTCGACAACCCGTACCGCACGAGGATCGTGTGCCGCCAGGCCGCCAGCGGGGCGACGAGCAGCTCGCCCACGAATACGACCGCCAGACCGCCGAGCACCGCCTGTGCGATCCAGTGCCCGCCGAACGGCCGGCCGGCGAGTGTGACCAGCTTCGCGCCGAGTGGCGTGAGTCCGAGGATCAGGGCGAAGAGTAAACCCAGCAGCAGGGAGCCGTACGCCCCCGGCCGCAGCTCGCCGTGCAGCGCCTTGCCCCGCGCCACCCCCTCGGCGGGCAGCTGTCGTAGCGCGTCGACCTGGTCGGCTCGCGGCGCCGGTGGGCGCGACCACGGCACGACCAGCGCCGCCACTACCAGCACGGCGACCACCAACGCGCCGAACGCCAGCGCTGCCCAGGCCCGAGGAGTCACCGCGCCTCCAGGTTCGGTCGCTCCGCGCCGCCCAAGGACGGCACCATCCCTCGGCGCCACGCAGCGGGCTGCGCCCGGCGAGTCGCCTCAGTCCAGGCGCCGTCGGCGCCGCTCCGCTCCCTCACCGCAACATCGTAGGTTGCTTCCTCCAGACGGCTCGGAGGCCGGGAAGGTGCCGCCTGGGCTCGCGGCAGCCCGGCAGCGAGCCGCGTGAGGCGGCCCGAGGAGTCCCCGTGACGCGCATGTCAGGCCACCCGGCGGGTCGATCCCGGCGTCGGCACCAGCCGGAGCCGGGGCACCATGCCGGCGTCGGCGAGCACCCGCAGCGCCCGCTGCTCGGCCTCGTCCAGCTCGACGCCGGCCGGCGGTGTGCCCAGCATCACGCTCACGACACAGCCAGCGCAGGCCGGGCCGCGAACCGCGCACTTGTCACAATCGATCAACATGGGGTAACCGTACGAGTGGGGTACGACAATTTGCGGTCTTACCAACCGGCCGTGCGGGCGCGGGCCTCGTAGAGCAGGATCGAGGCGCACACGGACACGTTGAGCGAGTCCGCCGCCCCGAGCATCGGCACCCGTACCTCTCCGAACCCCTGCCCGCGCCAGGCCGGCGAGATGCCGTACCGCTCGTTGCCGACCACTACCGCCGTCCGGGCCGGGTAGTCGACGCTCCGGTACGGCACGGCCGTGGCGCCCGTCGTGGCCAGGTAGACGGTGAACCCGCGCTCCCGCAGCCACGCCACGGCTTCGGCCGGCTCGTCGAACTCGACGATCGGTACCCGCAGGTTCATCCCCCGGCTGCCGCGGAACACCTTCGGGTGGCTCAACCGGGTACGCCGGTTCGTCAGCAGCAGGCACGCGGCCCCGCAGGCGTCGACGGTACGCAGCAGGGTGCCCAGGTTGCCGGGGATCTCGATGGCATCCGCGACGAGCACCAGCGCGTGTTCGGCCAGCGGTACGGTCGAGCCGTCCCACGACGGCAGGCGGACCAGCGAGATCATCCCGTCCGGGCGGTCCCGCTCGCTGAGCAGTTCGAGCACCCGTGGCGAAATCCGGTAGCAATGCTCGGCCCGGGCCGCGACCTGCGGACCTCGGACGTACGCCTCGTCGGCGTACACCGCCTCCGGACACCACAGGAAGACCTCGACGTGCGCACCCACGTCGAGCAGCACGTTGTGCGCCCACAGCCCCTCGGCCACGAGCAGCCGGCGATGGTTGGGGGCGCTGTTACGCAGGACGGCACGCAGCTGCTTGATCCGGGGATGCTGCAGCCCGATCTGTTGGAGTTCCATCTCTGAGGCCTCGTCGCTCGGGGTGGACACGACCACGTAGCCGCCGGCCAAGAGAGGGCGGCGGCGTAGGGGTCGGGTTAGCGACGCAACATGGCCGACACCATAGGAAGGGATACCGGCTCGGGCCAACCGAATTTCGCCGTTGCCAAGATATCTTGTGCGCCGATATATTTCGACGGTGGGTACCATGACCGAGCCCGCCTTCTTCATACTCACCGCGCTCGTCGACGAGCCACGCCACGGCTACGGCATCGTGGGCGAGGTATCGGCGCTCTCCGACGGCCGGGTCCGGCTCAAGGTCGGCACGCTGTACGGGGCGCTCGACCGCCTCGTCGGCGACGGTCTGGTCGAGCCGGACCACGACGAGGTCCAGCAGGGTCGGCTGCGGCGCTACTACCGGCTGACCGAGTCGGGCCGCCGAACCCTCGCCGCCGAGGCCGAACGCCAGGCGGCCAATGCCCGTGCCGCGTCCGAACGCCTGCGGAACTGGCGACTGGCGAACAACGGGGGGCTTTCGTGACTCGTCTGGAAGAGCGCTACCGGCGGGTGCTGCGGCTGCTGCCGGCGTGGTACCGCGAGGTGTGGGAGGAGGACATGGTCGCGACCTACCTGGCGAGCGTGGACACCTCCGATCCCGACGACGCCGACTATGCGGCGGACTACGGCCGGCCAAGTTGGTCGGAGGTCGCCAGCGTCGTCGCGCTGGCGGTACAACTGCGGGTCGGCAGCGCAGGCGCGGCACCGCGGTCCACCCTCTGGGGACATGCCATCCGCCTGGCGGCCCTGTCCGCGATGCTCTGGCACGCGGCGAGTAGCGCGGTCGGCCTGCTGACCGGGTTGTGGCTGGCGGGCGTGATCCCGTTCCTGCCACCTCCGCCCATGCCCGACGAGTACAGGCTGCTGCTGTACGGGCAACCGTGGGAGACGTTCCGGATCGTCGGCGGGCTGCTGTGGCTGCCGGCGTACCTGTTGCTGGTCTTCGGACTGTGGACCGCGGCGCGGTGGCTGACCTCGATCGCGGTCGTGGCGACGACGGTATACATGGTCTGGATCGAGCGCTGGCCCGGCGACGTGTTCACCGTCTCCTCGTCGTACGACCGCCTGCTGGCCATCCTCCTCGTTGCGGCGATGTTCGTCGTGTTCCATCGCGACGCCCCACCGATACCACGAAGGCCCTGGCTGCTCGCTCTCCCGTACGCCACGGCGGTCGTGATCGGGTACGTGATCCTGCTGCAGGCCGCCGGATCGTCGTTGCCACCACTGGACTGGGACGGGGTGCTTTCCGTCGTGATGGTGGCCGCCGCCGTGGTGTATCTGTCCGCCCGAAGGCTCGGCCGGTCGAGCGACACGTGGGCTCCCGCGCTCGCCATCCTCGCGGTCGCCGTGCTCGGCATGCGGGCCGCGAGCCTGCTGGACTTCGCGTTGTTCCGGTCGTTCGGCTGGCCTTCGGCAACCGTGCCGCTGGGCATCGCCGAGGCCATCGCGTTGTCGGTGGTAGCGGTTATGTTGATCCTCCTCACCTCGGCGAGCATGCGCCGCCTTCCGTCCACCCCAGGAGTTCGTTCATGGTGAGTACGACCGAACGTCCGCACGAAGTCGTCGTCCGGCGCCCCACCGCCAGTTACCGCACGAACCTGGTGACCGCGCTGCTCGGTACCTGGCTGACCCTCGGCCTGATGCTCGACGCGTGGGCGCACAACAACGTGCCGGAGCTGGAGACCTTCTTCACGCCGTGGCACGCCGTGTTCTACACCGGCTTCGCGGCTACCGCGGCGTGGATCGGTTGGACCGTGCGCCGGCCGGTACTCGCGCGGCAGTTCCGGGACATCCCGGTCGGGTACGGCACCGCGGCCGTGGCGGTAGTGGTGTTCGGCGTATCCGCGGTCGGCGACATGACCTGGCACCTCATCTTCGGCATCGAGCAGAGCATCGACATCCTGTTCAGCCCGACCCACCTGGGCCTCGGCGCGTCGATGGTGGCGATCCTCCTCACGCCGGTGCGCTCGGCGTGGGCGGACCGGACGAACCGGCTGCTGCCGTCGATCCTGTCCACCGCGCTGGCCACCACGGTGGTGCTGCTGTTCCTCCAGTACGCCAACGCGTTGACGTACGGCAGCGGGGACGTCGTCATTGCTCTGTCCACTATGGACCAAGGGTTCACCGCCACCCTCGTCTCGCACCTGGCGGTGACGAACCTCGTCCTACTGCTGCCGGTGCTGACGCTGGCCCGGCGCTGGACGCTGCCGCTCGGCACGGCGACCGCCGTCTACGCCTCCGCGGGCATCCTGTCCGCCGCGATCACCGGTTTCCACAACCGCGAACTGATCATCGGCCTCATCGTCTCGGGGATGTGCGTGGATCTGCTCGCCCGCTGGCTGCGCCCCAGCCCGCGGCGGCTCATCCGGTATCGCGTCTTCGCCGCCGCGGCCCCACTGTTGACGTGGACCATCTTCATCGCGACGGCGTACCTGACCAGCCCGCCGATCTTCAACCCCGACGGCCACGTCGAGCCGATCCCCGAGGTCTACACCGGCGCCCCGATCGTGCAAGCCCTGCTGGGCCTGCTGATGAGCGTCCTGCTCATCCCGTCGACCAGGCAGCAAACGACAACGGAGGGGTTAACTACGCGCGAGGCGGCGCAGGAGCGCGTCGGAGCCTAGGGGGTAGGCGCCGTGGCGCCGTACGCCGTCGGCTACCTCGCGATCGGACGAAATCACGACGACCGGACGGCCCGCGGGTTCGGCGCGCACCAGGCGGCGGATCAGCTCGTCGGCCGTCTCGCCCTTGCGTGAGAAGAGCACCCGGACACCGCGCGGCGCCGGCGGCAAGCCGTGGACCCGTTCCGCGCCGTCGAATACGGCGGTCACCTCGGCACCGGTCTGGGCGGCCACCCCGCCGAGGCCGTTGACGAGCCGGCTGCGCTGCTGTTCGAGCGACAGTTCGCCGTACCCCCGCTTGGTGACGTTGTACCCGTCGACCAGCAGATGGACCCGCGGTAGCGCCAGCAGCTGGTCGAGCCGCGCGGGGTCGTCGGCGTCGAGCGCGCGCGCCTTGGTGGTCAGCGCCTCGGGCCGATCGGCCGCGATGTCCGCGACGAAGTCGGCGGGCATCCGGTCGGCAGGCTCGAGCGCCAGCTCCCGGCGTAGCCCCACGGCGGCCTGGCCGATCGTCTCGAGCAGCAGCCAGAGCCGGGCGTCGTCGACGGCGCGGGCGTCCTTGGCGGCCTGCCGCGCGCTACCGACGGCGTCGGACGCCTCGGCCAGCTTGGCGCGGACCCGGCGCAGCTCGGCGTCGTGGTCGGCGGCGGCCCGGGTGGCCCGGCCCTTCTCGGTGGCGAGCTGGTCGGTGAGCTTTCGTTCGCGAGCCTGGGTTTCGCGCAGGCTGCGGGCGAGCGTGCGGACCTCCTCGCGCAGGCCGCCGGCCTCGTCGCGGAGCCGGGACAGCTCGTCGCGCAACTTGTCGGCCTCGACGCGGGCGACCGCGCGATCGTGCTCGGCGCGGGCCGCCCGCTGCTCCGCGTCCCGGATCGTGTCGGCGACCGCGGCGCTGCTCGCGGACGCGCGCACCGCCTCGATCGCCGCCTCGACCTGGTCGAGCCAGCCGGCGGCCCGGGCCAGGTACGCCAGCGCGGCGACCTCGACCGGGTCGGCGGCAGCGGGCACGGTGCCCTCCGTGACGGCCGAGCCCAGCTCACCCGCGTCGGTGACCGCACGGGACGCGACCCGCTGCCGGAACAGCGGATCGAGGGCCAGCTGCGTGGCGATCAGGTCACCGGCCAGCCGGGCCCGTTTGGCCGGGGCGAAACGCGCCACCCGGCGTAACGCGACGGGTACCTCATCCTGCGGCAGGCCGTTCAAAGCGTCGGCGGCGAGCGAGATCACCCGTTGCCGGACAGCCTCGGGCAGCACGGGTTCGAGCTCGAGCTCTCGACCCGTTTCGAGATCGTCCGGCGCTGTCATCCCCCCAGTGTGGCACCGACGGCGATTTCGCGCGCTAGTGATCAGAGCCCAGGAACCGGGTACTGCCGGTACAGAAATGTCACACCCTGGACTTACCGTCCGTTCCGTGCCGGAGCGTGAGCCGTACCTCCAACTGACGATCGACACTCCGCTCGCCGATCCCTCGCTGCGCGAGACGACGTTCGTCGTGGTCGACCTGGAGACCACGGGCGGTGCTCCGGACGGCGGGGGGATCACCGAGATCGGCGCGGTCAAGGTGTGCGGCGGTGAGCCTCTGGGCGAGTTCGCGACGCTGGTCAACCCGGGTGAGCGCATCCCGCCGTTCATCACCGTGCTGACCGGTATCACCGAGACCATGGTCGCGCCGGCGCCCTCGATCGACTCCGTGCTGCCGGCCTTCCTCGAGTTCGCACACGGTGCGGTGCTGGTGGCACACAACGCGCCGTACGATGTCAGCTTTCTCAAGGCCGCCTGCGCCAAGCACGGCTATTCGTGGCCCAACCCCAAGGTGCTGGACACGGCGGCGCTGGCCCGGCGGGTCCTGATCCGCGAGGAGGTGCCCAACCGCAGGCTGTCCACGCTCGCGGCATACTTTCGCACGCCGCACCAGCCCTGCCACCGCGCGCTCGCCGACGCACTGGCCACAGTGGACCTGTTGCACGCACTGATCGGCCGGCTCGGCAGCTTCAAGATTCTCACCGTCGGCGAGGCGCTCGAGTTCGCCAAGGCGATCACCCCGGAACAGCGCCGCAAGCGGTACCTCGCCGAGGGTCTGCCGCACTGCCCCGGGGTCTACATCTTCCGTGCCCGCGACGGCCGGCCGCTCTACGTCGGCACCTCCGGGGACATCGCCACCCGGGTCCGCGGGTACTTCACCGCCGCGGAGAAGCGGGCGCGGATCTCGGAGATGCTGTCGGCCGCCGAGCAGGTGGAGGCGATCGAGTGCGCACATGCGCTCGAGGCGGAGGTCCGCGAGCTGCGCCTGATTGCCGCGCACGCGCCGCCGTACAACCGCCGCTCGAAGTATCCGAACAGGGTGAGCTGGCTCAAGCTCACCGCCGAGCCGTACCCGCGACTGTCGCTCGTGTCGCAGCGCATCGCCGACGGCGGGGTGTATCTAGGCCCGTTCTCCGGCCGGCGCACCGCCGAGCTGGCCGCCGCCGCCGTCTACGACGCCGTGCCGCTGCGACAGTGCACGACGAAACTCTCGCCGCGCACGCCCACGCCGGCCTGCGCACTGGCCGAGCTGGGTCGCTGCGCGGCACCCTGCGAGCTGCGGATAACCACCGAGGAGTACGAGCACAGCGCCGCGGCTCCGGTCCGGGACGCGGTGACCGCGGATCCGGGTATCGTCGTGCGCCGGCTGCTCGCCCGCATCGACGTGCTCGCCGGCGCGCAACGGTTCGAGGACGCCGCGGTCGTCCGCAACCGTCTCGGTGCTCTGCTGCGTGCGGCGGTCCGGATGCAGCGGCTGGCCGCGTTCACCCGGCTGGGTGAACTTGTCGCGGCCCGCCCCAGCACTGCCGGCGGCTGGGAGCTGGCGATCGTGCGGCACGGGCGGCTGGTCGCGGCCGGGGTGTCACCGCCCCGGCTGCACCCGCGATCGACCATCGAAACCCTGCTCACAACCGCCGAGACGTTCATAGAACCAGCGACGAACTCGGAGAGCGAGCGGATCCTCGCCTGGGTCGAACGGCCGGAGACGCGGCTCGTCCAGGTGTCGGACGGTTGGTCCTCCCCGGTTGCGAACGCCGGACGGTACCGCGATCTGCTCGAGCTGACCGAGCACTCGCGCCGTAACGGTGGGTGATTACTCCCTCGGCCGAACGGTCACGATGAGCTTGGGGTCCACTTTGTCGCCCGAAGTTTGTTTACGCTATGTACATCCTCGCGAGGGAGGGGGTGTCCCGTGGATCCCGTCGCCGCCGACGGCACGATTGTCAGCGGCCAGCGTCCCGCGATAGACACCGGCCTGTCCGCCCTGACCCACCGGCTGCGCTCACTGCTGGCCGGCACGGGACGCAACGGTGGCGCGGACCCGCTCGCCGACCTGATCCGCGAGCACCGATCCCTGCACCAGTCCGCCGACCCGACACCGCTGCGGCGGGCGTACGAGATCGCCGAGAACGCGCACCGTGGGCAGCTGCGCAAGAGCGGCGAGCCGTTCATCACGCACCCGGTCGCGGTCGCCCGCATCCTCGCGGCCCTCGGCATGGACACCACCACTCTGGTAGCCGCCCTGTTGCACGACACGATCGAGGACACCAGCTACGGCCTGGCCGAGCTGGACCGCGACTTCGGCGGCGAGGTGGCGCTGCTCGTCGACGGGGTGACGAAGTTCGAGCGGGTGTCGTACGGCGAGTACGCGGAGGCGGAGACCGTCCGCAAGATGATCGTCGCAGCCGGCCGGGATGTCCGGGTCCTCGTCGTCAAGCTGGCCGACCGCCTGCACAACATGCGTACGCTGGCCGCCCGTTCCCTTGCCTCGCGGCAACGGATCGCCCGCAACACCCGAGACGTGCTGATCCCGTTGTGCGACCGGCTCGGCGTCCAGGCCCTCAAGCGCGAGCTGGAGGACGGCGTCCTCTACCACCTGGAACCCGAGGCCTACCAGGGGATCGCCGACTACATCCAGAACCGTCCATCGTGGACGGAGTACCTGGCGAGCGTCACGACCGCGGCCAAGGGCGCTCTGCGCCGCAGCAAGGTGACCGCCGACGTCTCCCCGCGGCCCCGGCACTACCACTCGATCTGGAAGGACACCGGCGGCCACCGCGAGCCGTACGAGCTGCCGCGCATCGTCATCATCGTGGACGGCCCGGATACCGACTGCTATGCCGCCCTCGGCGCCATGCACGGCGCGTGGCGTCCGGTACCGGGCCGCTTCAAGGACTTCATCGCGTCCCCGAAGAACAACCTCTACCGGTCCCTGCACACCACGGTCATCGGCCCCGACGACAAGTCCGTCGAGGTGCTCATCCGCACCGAGGCGATGCACCACCGGGCGGAGTACGGCATCATCGCCAACTACCGCTTCCCCGATCTGGGCGACGAGGCCGACGCCGACGAGCTGGCCTGGCTGCACCGGTTGCTGGGCTGGCAGCACGAGGCGGCCGACCCGGGCCGGTTCCTGGAGGCGCTGCACACCGACCTGAGCGCGAGCCAGGTCCACGTCTTCACCCACGCCGGCCGGCCGATGCTGCTGCCGGTAGGGGCGACGCCGGTCGACCTCGCGTACGCACTCGACACCTATCTGGGCGACCACTGCGTGGCGGCGACCGTCAACGGCCGGCTCGTACCGCTCTCGTCACCCCTCGCCGACGGCGACGTCGTCGAGATCCTGACCGACATGTCCGACCGTACCGACCAGACCGGTGACCTCGGCCCCGAACGCGAATGGCTCACCTCGGTCAAGACGCCGCACGCCCAGCTGCAGATCAGTCGCTGGTTCAGCGAGCACCACCAGGACATCTCACACCACGAGCTCGACAACGAGCCCCCGCGGCATGTGGCCGAGCAGGTGCGCCTCGGCCGGGCCGCGATCGGCCTGGCGCTCCGCGCGCGCGACCGGGGCCTCGCCAGCGATCTGCCGTTGTTGCGCCTGGCGATCCACCTCGGCTACCCCGACCTGGACGCCCTATTCGTCGCAGTCGCCGACCACACCGTCACCGCAGACGAAGTGGTAGACGCCCTGATCGCCTCAGTAGACCAAGGCTGATCCCGCCCAGACCACCCCACCAAGACCACCCCGTTGATCATGAACTTAGTTGGTGGGTGGGCGGCGTGTCGGGCTGTCAACTTCATGATCGACTCTGGAGGGTCGGGTTGCGGCGCCAGTCGCGGCGGGGCGGGGCCTGATCCGCCGGCCGGGTGGACGCCGTCGCCTGGGCGAGCCAGGCACGCAGAGCGTTGGCGGTCATCGGGCCGCCGACGACCGCACCCTGTACGCCGGCACAGCCGCACGCGGTCACCGCGTCGAGCAGCTCGCGGGAGTCGACGCCTTCGACGAACGTGGCGATGTTCAGCGACCGGGCAAGCTCCACAGTGGACCGTACGACCGCCGCGTCCTGCGGGCTGTTCAGCATCGGGGTGACGAACGAGGGGTCCAGCTTCAACTCGTCGACGGGCATCGTCCGCAGCCGGGCCAGCGACGGAGCCGACCGTCCATAGTGGTCCAACGCGAGCCGTACCCCGAAGTGCCGGAACTGGCCCAGCGCCACGGCCGTCCGGCGGGGGTCGATCAGCAGTACCTCCTCGGCGATCTCGAGGGTCACCACGGACGGCGGGATCTGCAACGCGTTGATCAGTTTGGCCAGGTCGTACGGCAGCATCACGTCGAGGACGTCGGCGGCCGTGAGGTCCGCGGCGACCCCCAGCGCGACCCCCTGGCCGCGCCACGCAGCACAGCTGCGTAGCGCGGCCTCCAGCAGGTTCCGGGTCATCTGCCGGGTCAGCCCGACCCGTAGGGCAAGTGGCTGCACGGCGCTGCCGTCGATCACGCCGCGCGTCGGGTGGTGCCAGTGGAGGATGCCTTCCATCGCCACCGGCCGGCCGGTCAACAGCTCGACCTTGGGTTGGTAGTACGTGACGAACTCGCCGTCGCCGAGCGCGCGCAACAGGTCGGGGTACAGCCGCGAGCCGAACTCGTTGCCGATGTCCAGGGTCGGGTCGTAGATCTCCACCTCGGACTTGTTCGCCTTGGCGTTGCGCAGGGCGTCCGCCGCGCACCGGATCAGATCCACCGGGTGCGTGGCGTGCACCGGCGCCGCCGCGACGCCCACGCTCAGCTCGATGTGCACCGGTACCTGACCGGCCGGTACCGGGGCGCCCAAGGTCGTCAGCAGCTCGCGGGCCTGGCGGTCCACCGTGGCCGCGTCGGCCCCGCGCACCACGCGCAGCACCGCCATCTCCGCGCCCCCGAGGCGCGCCGAGACGGCGTCCTCCGGCAGGTTGTCCCGCAGCCGCTGTCCCACCGTGTTGACGATCGCGTCGCCGGCGGTGTACCCGAGAATGCTGTTGATCTCGGGCAGGTGGTCGATGCTCACGATCGTCAGCACGAGCTGCGCCCCGCCGGGCAGGCTCGCCATCATCTCGGGCAACTGGTCGTCCAGCAGCCGGCGGTTACCCAACCCGCTCAACTCGTCGGTACGGGCCTCGAGCCGGCTGCGGGCCAGCTCCAGCGTCTGTTCGAAGGTCATCGCGGTACGGATGCCGGCCGCGACGAGACAGCCGCTCGCCAGGAAGATCGAGACCGGGTGGACCGGCACGAACGTACCGAGGATGAGCACACCGAGCGCGGACAGCGAGAACAGGATCGGCACGAGCAACGCGGCGAAACCGCGGATCTCCTCGGCCCTGCGCGGCCAGTTCACCGACCCGGCCAGCGCCATCATCGTCAGGCCGAGCATCCACATGCCGTCGACCCAGCTGCCGTCCACGTACGTGTCGTTGGCCAGTCCGAACAGGTACGCCGTGTCGGCGACCGCGAACGACCCGGCGCCCAGGCCCAGCAGCCACCAGACCGGGTCCGGCCGCCACCGCACCATCGCGAGCGCGGCCACCGTCACGACCATCAGGACCAGGTCGCCGATCGGGTACGACAGGTTGGTCATCGCCTCGGCGAACGGCACGCCCTCGGTGGAGGACAGGATGTCGTTGAGGGTGTAGGCGGAGAACACCGCGCCAGCCGCGAACGACGTCACCACGCCATCGAGCCAGACCGAGGGCGGCAGCCGTCTCACGGTGGCCCGGGCCAGCAGGATGAAGCCGGCGTACGCCAGCGGGTACATGCCGACGTAGAACACGTCCGCCAGCGACGGTACCGGGATCTCGCTCGAATCGATCGAGGAGAAGGCCGCCGACCAGTAGATGTCGCCGACGGACCACGAGGTGATGGCCAGCGCGATGCAGACCCACGCCTGCCGGTTCCGTCTGATCAGGATCGGCCGCGCCAAGGCCAGCAAGCAGGTGAGCACCAGCACGATGGAGTAGAACCAGGTGTCGAGAAACTGCGGCCGCTCCTCGAACGGAATGACTGTGGTCAACGCATATGTGACACCGAGTCCGGCAATCGCCCAGGTGACAATGCGATATGCCGGGGAAGCGAGGATGCTTGCGTCGCGGTCGGTACTGCTGGCCCGGGTGCCGGTCGCGGTCACTGCCCCGCCCCTCATCGGAAACATGCCCGAAACAATGATCTTGATCGATGGATACGGCAACGCGGCAATTGCCTTTGCGCACCGCGCAATAATCGCTTCACGGTCCCCGAGAGAATCGGCCGGAAGCGACGCCGGTTGATATTAACCGGTCCTTCCCGAGCGAGGGAAGAGCGGCGAGTCAGCAACTCGACACGCACCGGATCGACGGCGGCTCGAACCCGTTGAAGTTCGACGCGTAGACCGTCGTGTACGCCCCGGCGCACCCGATGTACACGAGGTCCCCCTCGGCCAGGCCGGCCGACAGCTCGACGTCGAACACGATCGTGTCCTGGCTGTCGCACGTGGGTCCGGTCAGGTTGCACAGCTCGCGAACGGGCGCGGCGACCGAGTCCGCTACGGGGAACCGCAGCTGATTGCCGGTCTCGAGGCTCTCCATCAACCCGTTGAACGCGCCGACGTCCAGATGGATCCAGCGCTTCCCGAAGCGAGTCGCGGTACCGATGACGGTGCTCACCAACGTGCCGGCCTCCGCGACCAGGGCGCGACCGGGCTCGGCGACGGCCCGTACCGGGTACGGCAGATCCGCCAGCCCGGCGGCGATGACCCGCCCGTACTCGGACAGCGGCGGCGGCACGACGCTGTACCGCACCGGAAACCCGCCGCCCACGTTGACCAGGTCCAGGTGGATGTTGTCGGCCGCGAGTTTGCCCATGATCTCGCCGACCGCGTGCAGCGGCGCCCGCCACGCCTGCGGCCACATCATCTGCGACCCGACGTGGAACGCGACCCCGTACGGGCGCAGCCCCAAGTCGGAAGCCGCGGCGAGCAACGTCGCGGCGGTACCGGCATCGACGCCGAACTTGCCCTCGCTCGGCACATCGCTGTCGATCCCGTGAGCCGCGAGCCGTACCACGACCGCCGACGCCGGCGCCGCACCGGCCAGCTTCGCCAGTTCCTCGGCGGAGTCGAAGCTGAACGTACGCACGCCGGCCCGGTACGCCCGCTCGATGTGGCTCACCGGCTTGACCGGGTTGCTGAACAGCACCTCGCCCGCGTCGACGCCGATCGCCAGCAGCTCAGCGAGCTCGGTAGTGGACGCGACCTCGAACCGGCATCCGAGAGAGTTCAACAGTGTCAGCACCGGCCGGAACGGGTTGCACTTCATGGCGTAGTGCAGGCCGACTCCAGGTAACGCCGCGACCATTGCCCGATGGGCTGCCGCTACCATGTCCAGATCCATGAGCAGCGCCGGCGTACCCTCCGGTGGCTCCAACGGGTCCTCCCCTCGAGCGGGCGCGATGTCGGGCGAACTCGTAGCTGGTGATGGCGAGCAGGTAGAAGATGGCGTCGGCCAGGAGCTTGCCGAGCAGCGAGCCGCTCGCGATCTCTCCCGTCACGAACGGACCGGAGTACATGCTCAGCGGGCGCAACAGCAGCGAGTCGAGCGCCTCGGCCGGCCCGAACTCGGCGACCATCACCCGCATCGTGTGCCATCCGGTCGACAGCAACCCGATCCGGCCGGCGCGCCGTTGCCGCCACCATTCGGTACCGATCATTACCCCGTAGAAGCCGACGTTCTCCCCGAGGGTGCCGGCTATCGCCGCGGCCCCGCGTTCACCGGTGCTGTTGAAAACGATGAATGCGCAGGTGACCGCGGATATCGTGCCGACGATCTCGGCGGGAAGATAGCGCGCGGACCACTCTCGGACCTTGCGCAGGCACCGCCGCGCGTACGAGAGCGCATTCGTCACGGGGGCAGTCTTTTCGCTCGGCGAAACAAACGGCCGCCGAAGCGTCCTCGTACCCTCGTCGACCCGCCGTAAGTTACCACGAGCGACCGGCCTATTACAAGATTCATGTGTATTAACACATCGACATCTTGTTATGTATTTACGGATGGACCGGCGAAACAATGGAGCCGTTCCACTGGGCCGTCGGCGAAGAATCTGTCGACATAACTGCCCAGTCGCACCCAGCCCAGCCGCTCGTAGAGGCGTACGGCCGAACGGTTTTCGTCGACGACGTCGAGTACCGGGTGCAATGACCGTACGGCCGCCTCCTCGGTCGCGGCGGCCAGGAGCGCACGGCCCAGCCCGTGGCCACGCGCCGACGGTACGACGAACAGCCGCTTGATCACCGCGCACCCATCCGGCTCCCGGCCGGTAGCCGCGCACCACAGGCGTACCGGCATCTCGTCGCGCGGGCGGGCGAGCACCACCTGACCGACGACGGTACCGGCATACTCGGCGGCCCACGCGGCGAGCGGACCCTTTGCCCGCAGCCAGGTCGCGGGGTCGTCCGGCCAGCGGGTCGGGTACCGGTCTGCCGCGGCGACCAGCTCGAGCCCGGCCACGAGCGCGGGCAGGTCCTCGTCGACCCTGCCGCGCACCGACCCACCGGGGACGTCCACAACCGCATTCTGACGAACATCTAGCCTTGGCGGGATGACTGCGCGACGCCGCCTGCGGGCCCTGGCCTACGCCGCCTTCTACCGGCTGCCCCAGCGGTTCCGCCAGCGCCTGGTGCGGCTGGGCGCGCCGACCTACACCGTCGGGGCGGTCACCCTCGTCCGGGACTCCGCCGCCGAGTCGCCGGGCCGGCTGCTGCTGCTCCGCCAGCCGCCCGGGCCGGGTTGGTCCCTCCCCGGGGGCCTGCTGGCCCGGCGCGAGTCACCGGTGGCCGGCGCGGCCCGCGAACTGTACGAGGAGACCGGCATCCGGCTCGCCGAGGACGACCTCACCCCGGCGACACCGAACGCGATCGTGCACCACAAGGGGGGCTGGGTGGACATGGTCTTCACGGCCGCCGTACCAGCCGACGAGGTGCGGCTGGTCCCCGACGGCGCCGAGGTGTACGAGGCCGCCTGGCACCCGCTGGACGCCCTCCCCCGGCTGACCCGGCAAACCAGGCACCTGCTGTCGCACTACGGAATCGGTCCGGATGAGCGGTGAGCTGTGCGCGGTGGTCCTGGCCGCCGGCGAGGGGCTGCGGCTGCGCCCGCTGACCGAGGTACGCCCAAAGGCGCTGTGCCCGGTCGGCAACGTACCGCTGCTGGATCTGGCTCTGGAGCGGATCGGCGCCCTGGGGCTCACCGGGCCGGCCACGGTAGCCGTCAACGCCTGTTGGCTCGCCGACCAGGTGGCGGCCCACGTCACCGGCCGGGCGCACGTGTCCGTCGAGCCCGACCGTCCACTGGGGACGGCCGGTGGCGTGGGCAAACTGCGGGACTGGATCGACGGCCGGGCGGTGCTCGTCGGCAACGCGGACGCGTACCTGGGCGGCGCCGGCATCGCACCGCTGCTGGCCGGCTGGGATGGCACAGGGATCCGCCTCCTCGGCGTACCGACCCACCCGGACGACCCGTACCGGTTCGGCGGCCACCGGTTCGCCGGGTTCTCGCTGCTGCCGTGGTCCTATGTGGAGCGACTGCGACCGGAGCCGGCGGAGCTCGTGCACGAGGTATGGCGACCGGCGGAGCGGGCCGGCCGGTTGGCGGTCGTGGGGTATCCGGGGACCTATGTGGACACCGGCACCCCGTCCGACTACCTGGCCGCGAACCTGCACGCGGCCGGGGACGGCAACCTGGTGGCGCCGGACGCGAAAGTCAGCGGCCACCTCCACCGGGCCGTTGTGGGAAACGGAGCCACAGTGGACGGACGGGTCACCCGCGCGGTGGTCTGGCCGGGTGGTCACGTCGGCGCCGACGAGCACCTGACCGACGCCATCCGCGTCGGCCGCGACCTGACGGTTCCCGCCCGCTAGAGGTCTGGCGCCGGCCTCCGCCGGCGCGAGCTAGACCCGGGCGCGCACGGGTCGTTCGCGTTGGGCGCCGCGCGGCCACAGTACCGACACCGGTAGCCGCCACCGCCGGGCGGTGCGCACGACGTCGGCGGTGTCGCCCCGCCGCCGGGATGGTTGACCGTCCCAGACGGCGAGCAGCAAGTCACTGCGGCGCAGCAGCTCCTCGCTGGCCGCCACGTACGCGTCCCGGCTCGACTGCGCGAACCGCATGCACGACACCTGCGACGCCTGGTCGAGCAGGTCGTCGAACTCGCCGCGCTCGGTCGGTGGCACCACCCGTTCGCGGTAGTCGAGCGCCGGCAGGACCACCTCGAACGTTCCGCCCAGCGCGAGGACGGCCCGGGCGAATACCCGGTCGGCGCCGCGGGCGAGACAGGTGACGCCGTGCAGATCCGGCCCGGCATGCCGGCGCAGTGCCCGCAGCAACAGTCGGTAGACGGGCTCGACGCTGTCCGCGCTGAGGGATACATGACCGGTGACGCCGATGCGAGCCACGGGACACCCCCTAGGTCCGGACGATGCGGAAGCCCGCGTCGGCGAGGATCGCCGGCAGCTCCCGGATCGCGTCGTAGTTCTTCTGCCGGGTGTCCTCGGGCAGCTCCGACCAGTCCCGCAGGCTCGGGTGCAGCTGGCGGGCGTCGTCGCGGCGCTCGGCGTACCGCCAACCCGCGTCGACCCGCTCCTCGCGCCACCGGTCGTGCTCCATCACCGCGAGCTGGTCGACCTCGCCGTCCGCCAGGGCGTACTCGATCCCCGGCCCCACCCGCGGGGACAGCATGCAGCCCACCGCCCGCAGCTTACGGCCGATGTCCTCGGCCTGGGCGCGGTTCGCCCGACGCAGGGTCTCCGGCAGGTCCTCCCATGCCACGTGTTTCGCGCCGGCGGGATCGCGCCGCCGCCGCGACCGCTCGTAGCTGTCGTGGATGACCCGGGCCAGCCGCTCCACCAGGTCGTCGCCGATCAGATCCGGATCGCTCGCCCCCTCGACCACGCCGAACAGCCGCAGGGTGCCGGACACCTCGTCGAGCAGCTGGTCGCCGCTGGTGCCGAACGCCTCGCGCAGGGCGGCCAGGCGATCCAGGCGTACGACGACCGACCGCGGACCGCCGGACCACAGCCACTCCGCGGTCAGGGCGGTCTTCAGCGCCCGTACCTCGTCGTCGTAGCAGATGAAGACCCGGTCGAACCCGCGGCCGCCGCGCAGCGTCGACACGTCGTCCTCGTGCGGTGTGAGGTGGCAGACCTGGGTGAGGAACGGGTACCGGTGAGTCAGCTGATCGATGATCCGGGTGGCGTCGTCGTCGACCAGTGCCAGGTGCAGGCGCGCGGTCGACTCGGGCTCGACGGCGCGCCAGCGCCGGGCTACCTCCACAACGACCGCCCGGCCGAAGGCTGTCGCGCCGACGACGAGCACGAGGGGTGGCCGGCGGTTGATCGCGTGCACGGGTTCCTCTGCGAACAGCTTGCGCGCCGCGAGGTCGTCGGAGTTGAAGAAGTCCAGCCGTAGACCCGTTGGCTGCGGCAGGCCGAGGTAGCGCGCCTGCAATGCCAGGCACACGTCGGGGTCGGCGACCTGGGCGTAGGCCGCGAGCGAGCGGCTCGACGCGCGCGCGAACCGGCGTGCGGCGAGCGCGATCGCGGTGTTCGTGGCGCTGTCGTCGGTGCACGCGTACAGCGCGGTCGCCCGCCCGATCCCGGCTCCCCGCAACACGTCCGGGTCGCGGGCGTCGCCGACGACCCGCAGCACTCCCGGCGCACCGGGCCCGTCGGTGATCCGTACGGCCACGACGCGGTGCCCCTCGCTGCGTACCCGCCTCGCCAGCGTGGTCGCCATCATCGTGTCACCGCACACGATCACGTGTCCGCGCGCGCTCCACACCCGGAACTTGCGCACCTCGGCTGCGAAGATCAGCCGGCCCGCCTCCACGAACGCATAGATCGTCACTACCGGCGCCGCGAAGCGGGCGATCTCCAGGGCTATCGGGTACGGGCCCGGATGATCGGCCGCCGCGAACTCGAGCACGAACAACTGCAGGGCGGAGTAGATGAGGTCCACTTGACGCTGGCTGGTACCCAACTGGGCCAGGCCGACGTAGCCGAGGATCAACGCCATGACCCCGATCACCGCGAATATCGAGCGCAGCAGGTCGAAGTTGGGTGTACGGGTCGATCCATCCGGCGGCGTCGCTGCCACGTGCCCTCCCCAGAGTTGTCCTCCAAGGATCGCGCCCGTCACAAAGCGCGTCTAGTCGGCTCCTCTCGGTTGAGATCAACGGACGATCGTGACGCGGGCATGCTCCCCTGGTGGAGCACCGGTTTCGGCGAAGATAGTCAGCGCTCGTTGTCTGTGGGCGCGCGCCTCGCGGTGCCGGTGTAAGGCGCGCAGCGCGTGCGCGGCAACGAGGTGGGTACGGGCCAGCGCCAGGCGGTGACCGGTCTCCCGGTGTACCGCGATGGCCCACCCGCAGAGCCGGAGCGCCTGCGCCGGCTGGCCCCGGTCGAGGTGGAGTGCGGCCAGCTCGGTACGGGCATTGCCCTCGAGCATCCGGAACCCGGCCCGGCCGGCGACCGCGAGCGCCTGCCGCAGGTACATCCCGGCGAGGCCGAGGCGGCCGGTGAGCCGCAGGGAGGTACCGAGTCCGGTGAGCGCTTCGGCCTCGGTGTACCGGTACCCGTCGTGCCGAGCCAGCTCCAGCGCGCGCCGGTTGCCCCGCAGAGCCTGCTCGTGGTCGCCGATGTGCCCGTACACGCTCGCCTGTGCGACCAGCGCCTCGGCCACGCTCCGGCGGTCGCCGGTCTCCTCGGCCAGGGCCAGGGCGGCACGGGACAGTTCCTGCGCCTCGGCCCGGCGGCCGGTATCGCGCCGGATGACCGCCAGGAAGCGGATGGCCTCGGCTTCTCCGTTCTGGTCGCCGACCTCGCGGTGCAGCGCCAGCGCCAGCATCAGCATGTCCACGGCCTCGGGGAACCGACCGAGATCGTGGTACGTCTCGCCGAGGCTGCCCAGCGCG
Source organism: Micromonosporaceae bacterium (assembly GCA_035650075.1). Lineage (GTDB taxonomy): Bacteria > Actinomycetota > Actinomycetes > Mycobacteriales > Micromonosporaceae > DASSUC01. The sequence goes on from DASRII010000112.1 coordinate 36,393, forward strand.
CTCGCCTCACCACCCCGCGAACCGCTTCGCTGGTGCAGGTACCGCGACCGGCTGTGCAGCTCGGCCGCCTCCTCGAGTCGACCCAGAGCGGCCCGGACCAGCGCCAGGTTGCCGAGGTTGACCGCGAGACTGGCCGGCCGACCGAGCCGCTCGTCGATCGCCTGCGCCAGCACGAAGTGATCGGCGGCCCGGCGCAGCTGGCCACGGCGCCAGTACAGCACTCCGAGGTTGCCGAGCGTGGCGGCTTCCCCCTCGATCCAGCCGGCCTGCCGGCTCAGCTCCAGGGCGGCGGTGTAGCGAGCGATCGCCACCCCGAACCGGGCAGTGATCCAGTGCAGCCCGGCGTTGCTGAGCTGGGCGGCGGCCTGGGCGTACAGGTCACCGTCGGCCTCGGCGGCGGCCAGCCCGGCTTCCGCGACGGTCAGCCAGTCGACGGTGTGCATGCGCACGTAGAGGAAGCCGCGCAGCGCGTCGGCCAGCCGCCAGGCGGCCCGGTGCGGCCCGTGCGCAGCGGCATGGGTGACCGCGGCGACCAGGTTCGGCCGTTCCGCCTCCAGCCAGGTCAACGCCTCGGTGTGGTCGGCGAACTCCGGCCCACCCGGGCCGGCGGGCGAGCAACGGGGCAGCCGCAGGATGTGTGGGTAGAGCCGGTCGCCCGCCGCGTCCAGGGCACGCAGGTAGTACTCGTACAGCCGGTCCAGCGCGGCCAGCCGCTCGGGCTCAGGGTCGTCCGCCTCGGTCTGCTCGGCGGCGTAGAGGCGCACCAGGTCGTGTAGGGAGTACCGGCCCGGTATCCGCTGGTCGAGCAGGTGAGCGTCGGCGAGGTACCGCATCAGCCGCACCGACCGGTCGACCGGGATACCGGCCAGGGCGGCCGCCGCCTCGGCGGTGACGTCGGGACCGGGTACCAGGCCCAGCAACCGGAACACCCGCTGGGCGTCGCCGGGCAGGGTGGCGTACGACAGGTCGAAGGCGGCCCGTACTCCGGCCTGCCAGTCCCCGGCCACCTGCAGCGCACCGAGCCGGTCGCCGGCGATCAGGGCCGCGGCGTAGTCGGCGATCGCCCGCGGCGGTTCGGCCATCAGGTTGGCCGCGGCGATCCGCAGCGCCAGCGGCAGGTGCCCGCACAGCCGCGCCAGCTCGGCGACCGCACCCGGCTCCGCGCCGGCCCGGTCGGCGCCGACGAGCCTGGCCAGCAGGGCCTGCGCCTCGGTGGGGGTGAGCACGTCGAGGTTGACCCGGACCGCGCCGTCCCGGGCCACCAGCCCGCCCAGCTGGTCGCGGCTGGTCACCAGCACCAGGCATCCCGAGCTGCCCGGCAGCAGCGGCCGTACCTGGTCCGGCTGGTGTGCGTTGTCGAGCACCACCAGCATCCGCTTGCCGGCCAGCAGGCTGCGGTACAGCCCGGCCGCCTCCTCCACGCCGGTGGGTACCTGCTCGGCCGGTACCCCCAACGCGAGCAGGAACCGGGCCAGCGCGTCGATCGGCCGCAGCGGCGGCCCGGCGGCGTACCCGCGCAGGTTGACGTGCAGCTGCCCGTCGGGGAACCGGTCCGCGACCTGGTGTGCCCAGTGCACGGCCAGCGCGGTCTTGCCCACTCCGGCGGTACCGGCGATCGTCGAGACCACCAGCACCTGGTGCGCGTCGCCCCCGCGGTCCAGCAGCGCGTCGAGTTGTTTGAGCGCGGCCGCCCTTCCGGTGAAGCCGGCGACGGTCGGCGGTAGTTGGGCCGGTGCGACCCGGCCTCCTACCGCGGCCTCCGGTGGGCGGGTCGGCGCGACGTCGGTGCCCGCCAGAATCGCCTGTTCCAGCGAGGCCAGCTCGGGACCCGGCTCCAGACCCAGCTCGTCGACGAGAACCCGGCGCGCCCGCTGGTACGCGTCCAGCGCTTCGGCCCGCCGGCCGCAGCGGTACAGCGCGAGCATGTGCTGGGCCCGCAGCCGCTCGCGCAGCGGATGCTCGTCGACCAGCCGGCGCAGCTCGTCCACGATCTCGGCGTGCCGGCCGAGGTCGAGCTGTGCACCCAGCCGGTCCTCCAGCGCGCCGAGCCGCACCTCGTCCAGCCGGGTGGCCTGCGCGACGACGGTCGGCGCCGCCGGTACGTCGGCCAGCACGGCTCCCCGCCACAGCGCCAGTCCCTCGGCCAGTTGGGTTACCGCGGTCTCCAGCTCCCCTGCGGCGAGGTTGCGCCGGCCCGCGTCCACCAGTCGCTCGAAGACCGCGGCGTCCAGGTCACCGTCGTCGATCACCAGCTCGTAGCCGCGGTCCCGGGTCAGGATCGCCGGCACCGGGCCGCTGCCGAGCAGCCGGCGCAGCCGCATGACGTACCGCTGCACCGTCGTCGTGGCCGCTCGAGGTGGCTGGTCACCCCAGATCTCGTCGATCAGCCGATCCGTCGACACCACCCGGCCGGCCTCGGTCAGCAAGACGGCCAGCACCAGCCGCTGTTGGCTGGCACCGATCATCGACCACATTGACCCGTCCCACACCCGGAGCGGGCCGAGCACCTGAAAGCGCATCGATCCCAACCGTACGCGTTATCAACCCAACAAAGTGCGCACGTCGTCGGCGTCCGTCGTACCGATCTCCTCGTACAGCCGCACCGCCTCCCGCCAATGCGCCCGGGCGGCCGTGAGCAGGCCTGCCTGCCGGCGTACCCGGCCCAGCACGGCGTGTGCCTGCGCCGCGCCCATCAGGTGTCCGGTGTCGCGGTGCGACGCGAGCGCCTCCTCGCCGAGCGTGGCCGCCCGGTCGAGGCTGCCCCGGTCGAGGCTCACCTCGGCGAGCGTGGTCAGCGCTTGCCCCTCGAGCACCCGGTAGCCGGCGGTTCGCGCGAGCCCCAGTGCCCGCAGGGCGGTACGGCCGGCCGCGTCCGGGTCGCCGAGCAGGTGCTCCGCGCGGGCGATCCCGAGGTGGGCCTCGACATCGGCGTACCGCCCGGTCGTGTCGCCAATCTCGCGCAGTGCCGCGCCGTGCAGGTCCACCGCGCGCCGCCCGTCGCCCAGCCGGAGGTGGATGGTGCCCAGCGTGTTCAGCGCGTTGGCGGCCAACCGCTGGTGGCCGATCTCCCGGGCCAGGGCCAGCGCCGCCTCGGCAAGCTGTCGCGATTCGGCGGGCCGGCCGGAGTCGCGTTGGACCACGGCGAGCATAGTCAGCGTGTCGGCCTCCCCGCCGCGGTCGCCGACCTCGCGGCGCAGCGTCAGGCTCTCGACGAGGTGCCGTTCCGCTTCGACCAGCCGCCCGAGGCCGTGCAACGTCTCGGCGAGGTTGCTCAGCGCCAACGCCTCCCCGCTGCGCGAGCCGATCTTCCGGTAGAGCGCGAGCGACTGGCCGTGGTGGTCCGCCGCCTCGGCCAGCCGGCCGAGTTCGGAGTAGACGCCGCCGAGGTTGCCGAGGTTGACGGCCTGCCCGCCCAGCGCACCGAGCCGCCGGTTGAGTGCGAGCGCTTCGGCGTAGTGGTCGGCCGCCTCGGCAAGGCGACCGGTCATGTTGTAGACCGCGCCGAGGTTGCCGAGCGCGGCCGCTTCCCCGTCCGCCCAGCCGGATCGCTGGGCCTGCGTCAGCGCGCGACCGTGGTGGTCGATCGACTTGTCGTGCCGGCCCTGCCGCCAGTGCAGGGCGGCCAGGCTCAGGTGCGCGGCGGCCTGCGCGCGCCGGTCACCCGCCGCGTCGGCCGCCGCCAGGCCCGTCTGGGCGACGGCGAGCCAATCCACGGTACGCATGCACAGCTGGAAGTAGCCGCGCAGCCCGTCCGCGAGCAGCCACGCCCGCTCCGGCGGCCCGTGCTCGGCGGCGTACGCCACGGCCGCCACCAGGTTCGGCCGCTCGCCGTCCAGCCACTCCGACGCCTTGGTGTGATCCTCGAACCCGGGCACCGGGTGCTCGACCGCGCTCGGCAGCCGGATCACGTGCGGGTAGAGCACCCGGGCCGTCGCGTCCACTGTGGACACGTAGTACGCGTAGAGCCGGTCGATGGCCGCGTCCCGCTCGGCGGCGTCCTCCTCGGCGAGCGCGCGATCGGCGGCGTAGAGGCGCAACAGGTCGTGGAACTGGTACCGCCCCGGCGCCGACTCGTCGATCAGGTGGGCGTCGGCGAGCGTCCGCAGCAGCCGTGCCGACTCGGCTACCGGCAGCCCGCCGAGCGCCGCCGCGGTCTCCGCGGTGCAGTCGACACCGGGCGCGATGCCCAGCAACCGGAACATCCGCCGTACCGGCGCCAGAAGGTCCACATAGGACAGTTCGAAGGCGGCGCGGACGGCGACTGTGTCGTCACCCGCTACCGCCAACGCGCCGAGCCGGTCACCGGTACGCAGCTTGGCCGTGTACGCCGCGATGGTCTGCCCCGCCTGGCTGCTCAGGTTGGCCGCGGCGATACGCAGCGCGAGTGGCAGGTAGCCGCACAGCCGCGCCAGTTCCCCGGCGGCGGCCGGCTCGGTGGCGACGCGGTCCGCACCGAGCAGGCGGCCCAGCAGAGAACTGGCCTCGTCCGGCGACAGCACGTCGAGGTCGAGCCGCCGGGCACCCTCCCGCGCCGCGAGGCCGACGAGGTCGTCCCGACTGGTGACCACGGCCAGGCAACCGGGGCTGCCGGGCAGCAAGGGCCGCACCTGGTCGGCGCCGCGCGCGTTGTCGAGCAGCAGCAGCATCCGGCGGCCGGCCAGTGCGCTGCGGAACGTCGCGGCGGCCTCCTCGACGTCCACCGGGATCAGTTCGTCCGGCACGCCGAGCGCGCGCAGGAACCGGGCCAGCGCGGCCACCGGCGGTACCGGCGGTCCCGGGGCGTAGCCGGCGAGGTTGACGTAGAGCTGGCCGTCCGGGAACCGGTCGCTCACCCGGTGCGCCCAGTGGACGGCCAGAGCCGTCTTGCCCACCCCGGCAGCACCGGCGATCGCCACGACCGCGGGCGGGTCTCCGGCGCTGATCGGTACGAAGCCGTCGAGCCGCCGCAGGTGCGGTTCCCGGCCGGTGAAGTCCGGTACGTCCGCGGGCAACTGGGCCGGCGTCAGGCGGCTGACCGGCGGTTCGACCGACGCCACCACCGGCCCGTCCGCCAGCCGTGCGTCGTGTCGGAGGATCGCCACCGCCAGCTCGGCCAGCGCCGCGCCCGGGTCGAGCCCGGCCTGGTCGGCGAGCAGTCCCCGGTACGCGCGATAGGTGTCGAGCGCCTCGAGTTGGCGACCGGTGCGGTACAGCGCGGTCATCAGCCGCGCCCGCAGCGTCTCCCGCATCGGGTGAGTGTCCACAAGGGACGCCAACTCGTCGACCAGCTCCGCGTGCCGGCCCAGCCGCAGTTCGGTGTCGGCGAGTGCCTCCACGGCCGCCAGTTGCCGGTCGACCAGGCGGGCCCGGGCGGCCGGTACGAAGGCTCCGGCGGCGCCGGCCAGCGGTTCGCCATGCCACATCGCCAAGGCCTGGCGCAGCAACCGGACCGCTTCCTCGGGTTCGTTCGTCGCGACGTCGCGGGCCAATCGCACGAGGTCCTCGAAGACCGACGCGTCGATCTGGTCGGGTTCGGCCACGAGCCGGTAGCCGGCAGCGCCACCGAGCACGGTCTCGGCCGCGTCCAGGTCGGCGAGCTTGCGGCGGATCGCGTGCACCGACGTCTGTATCTGGTTCCGCGCGGTGGATGGAGCGGCCCCGCCCCACAGCGCCTCGATGACCGACGACTGGGACAGCACACGGCCGGCGTTGAGCACGAGCAGGGCGAGCACGCCACGGGTCTGCGCCCGGGCTACCGAGTGGTGCTCGTCCCCCTCGACGATCGCCACCGTTCCCAGCACCGTGAACCGCACCGTGACCTCGCACGATCCATAGAAAGGTGGTACGCCCGGCTCAGCATAGACCGACGGCAAACCGGAATCGCTCCAGCGACGAATCGGAGGACATGAAGCGTTGGATTATCGGCGGCACAGCCGCATTCGTCGTAGTGGCCGCGGCGGCCATCACCTTGTTCGTGGTCAGGTCGCAACCCAGCGGCTCGTCCCCCGACCTGGTCAGTTTCGACCGTGGCTACGACGCGCGGCTGTCGGCCGTGGGCTTGACGGTGGATCAGCGGCTGGTCAGCTTCCGGGTGGACGACCCGGACCGTGGCCGCAACATCGGCAGGATCAGCGGACTGCAAGGCGACACCGGTCTCTTGGGCATCGACTACCGGGTCCAGGATGGACAGTTGTACGGCGTGGGTGACGCCGGTGGCGTGTACACCATCTCGACGCGCAACGCGGTGGCCACGAAGGTGAGCCAGTTGACGGTCGCCCTGAGCGGTACGTCGTTCGGTGTCGACTTCAACCCCGCCGCCGACCGCCTGCGGATCGTCAGTGACACCGGGCAGAACCTGCGGCACAACGTGAACACCGGAGGTACCACGCTGTCCGACACGATGCTGACAACTCCGCCGGCGACCGTGGCGACCACCGGGGTGACCGCGGTGGCGTACACGAACAACGATCTCGACGTCAACACCGGTACCGCGCTGTACGACATCGACACGGTGGCCGACCAGGTGGCGTTGCAGGCTCCGGCCAACAACGGCACGCTCAGCGTGATCGGCAAGCTCGGCGTCGACACCGGCGCCGTCGCCGGGTTCGACATCTACTCGCGGCTGCGCAACGGTACGGCCGTCGACGCCGCCGGGTTCGCCACCCTGACGGTCGGCGGGCGCAGCACCCTGTACTCGGTCTCGCTGATCACCGGCCGTGCGGACAAGCTCGGCCAGTTCCCGCGCGGCTGGCAGGTGACCGATCTGGCACTACCTCTCGACCAGAGGTAGCGAAGGACCGAGCCCATGCTCTCACTTTGCGGGAACGCGCAGCGTGAGAGCATGGGCTCGTGATTACTGCGATCGTCCTCATCGACTGCGCCACCGACTCGATCCCCGAAGTCGCCGAGACGCTCGCGAGCCTGCCCGGCGTGAGCGAGGTCTACTCCGTCGCGGGCGGTGTGGACCTCATCGCGATGGTCCGCGTCCGCGACTTCGACCAGATCGCCGACGTCATCGCCGGCGGCATCTCCAAGGTGCCCGGGGTTCAGGACACCGAGACACACATCGCGTTCCGGGCGTACTCGCAGCACGACCTGGAAGAGGCATTCTCCATCGGCTTCGCCGACGCCGACTGACCACGCGGCCCGTCAGATGTAGCGCTGCCACCAGTCCAGGATCGCCTCGAACCGCGCCAACCGGTGCGAGGGAAGGCCGGACCGGGACAGCTCGTGCCCCTCACCCGGAAACAACAGAAACTCCACCGGTGTCCCGCGCCGCTTCAACGCCACGTACAACCGCTGCGCCTGCTCGACCGGGCAACGCCAGTCCTGTTCCGAGTGCACGATCAGCATCGGGATGTCGATGCGGTCCGCGTGGGTCAACGGGCTCTGCTTCGCCTGCTGGTCGAGGTCGGAACCGTAGAGGTCGGCCGAGAAGAACCAACCGATGTCCGACGAGCCCGTGAAGCTGTCGATGGCGTTGACCGCCCGCTCACTGATGGCCGCCTTGAACCGGTCGCCGTACTGCGCGGCGAGCCAGGTCGTCATGAACCCGCCGTGCGAGCCGCCGAGCACCCCGATCCGCGTACCGTCCAATGTGGAGTCCGAACCGAGCGCACCGTCGAGCAGGGTCAGCAGGTCCACTGCGGACACTTCGCCCACGTTGCCGATGACCGCACGGGCATGCGCCTCGCCGTACCCAGACGATCCCCTTGGGTTGCCCATCACCACGGCGTACCCGGCGCCGGCGTAGACCTGGGCCTCGTCGAAGAGCCGCCAGCCGTACTGCGTGCACGGTCCACCATGGATCATCAGCAGCACCGGGTGCGGGCCGTCACCGTCCGGCTTGACGAGCCAGCCGTGCACCGGATAGCCGTCCGGCGCCGGAATCGTCAGCTCGGTCATGCCGAAGACGCCGACCTCCACCGGGTACGCGGCGTTCCACGTGGTCAGCGTCGCCAGCGCGCCGTCGGGTCCGAGCACGGCCAGTTCGCCCCAGGTGTACGGGTCAGCCACCGTCACCGCGGTCACGCCCGCCCTGGTATCGACCCCCAGCACCTGCCGGTGCCCGTCGACGAGGACCCGAGGCGCCGATCCGTCGTACGGCACCAGCAGCAGCTGTACCGCCCCGCGGTCCTCGTTGGTGTAGAGCACGCCGTCCGGAGTGGGGAGGATCATGCCGCCCGGCGACGCGAGGTTGTACGTGGCCTGGTCGGTGAGCTGGCGCGCCGGTGCCGAGCCATGGGCCGGTACCGACCACAGCCCCTCGTTGCGGCAGACGCCCAGCAGCTCGTTCCCGTCCAGCGGGCCGGCGGTGAAGCACACGGTCGCGCCGTCCGAGGTGAACCGGGGCTGCCCCACGCCCAGGCCGCCGTCGGTCAGCGCGCGCAGGCCCGTACCGTCCGGCGCGCACACGTACACGTCGGTCCGCAGGTCCTGCTCGCGGTTGGCGTGCCGGGCGCTCACGAACGCCAGCAGGTCGCCGCTCGGGCTCCAGTCGACGTCGCCGTTCTCGTAGTCGCCGGACGTCACCTGTACCGGCTCCGGCTTCTCGGCATGCGCGTCGACCACGTACACGTGGGACCGCCGGTCGCCGAGGAACCCGAGGTCGTCGACCCGGTACAGCATGGTCGTGATCCGCCGCGGCCGTTCCTTGTCCGGGCCGACCTTCTCGTCAGTGCCGTAACGGCCCTCCTCCGGCACCCGGGCCGTGTAACACAACCGCGCCGAGTCGGGGCTCCAGACCGGCGCCCCGGTACCGAGCGGGTGGTCGGTCAGCCGGCGCGCCTCGCCCCCGGCGGTCGGCATCACGTACAGCTGCGGCTTGCCGGTCCGCTTGCCGTTGGCGTCCTTCTCGGCGCGCTGGAACGCCAGCCACTTGCCGTCCGGTGAGTACGCCGGCGAGCCGTCCTTCCAGCCCTGGGTCAGCTGGCGGGCCGGCGCCGAACCGTCCGTCGGTACGACCCAGAGCTGGCCCGTGTAGTCGTCCGCCTCCGGATCCATGCGGCGTACCGAGACGATGGCATGGCGACCGTCCGGGCTGAGCGTCGGGGTACCGGGCATCCGCATGCGGTAAATGTCAGACGGCTTCACGACCGGCACCCTAGCCGGTAAGTAGTGCGAGCGGCCAGGCCCCCTACGTATCAGAGAGCGTCGACTGCGCGACAGTGACCCACCGCGACAGAATGGTTGCTGCCGCGCCCGAATCGACCGCTTCCGCGGCGGCCTTCAGGCCCTCGCGCAGCCCGCTCACCAGGTCCCCACCCTTGTGCGCCGCGAGCGCGGCGGCGGCGTTGAGCAGCACGGCGTCCCGCACCGGACCGGTCTCGCCGGCGAGCACCCGCCTGGCCACCTCGGCGTTGTACGACGAGTCGGCTCCCCGCAGGTCGCCCGTCCGCGCCCTGGGCAGGCCCAGATCGATCGCGTCCACGACGGTCTCGGTGACCGTGCCGTCGCGGACCGCCCACACCCGGGTGGGCGCGATCGTCGTGAACTCGTCGAGCCCGTCTTCGCCGCGCAGGACCAGTACCGAGTCCCCGCGCCGGGCGAACACCTCCGCGATCACGGGTGCCATCCGCAGGTCCGCACAGCCGACGGCGGCACTGCGCGGCTGCGCCGGGTTGGTGAGCGGGCCGAGGAAGTTGAAGTACGTCGGTACGCCCAGCTCCCGCCGGGGAATCGAGGCGTGCCGCAGTCCAGCGTGGAACCGCGGGGCGAAGCAGAACGCGATGCCGGCCTCGACCACGCACCGCGTGACGGCCTCCGGGCCGAGGTCGAGCGGGATGCCCAGCGCCTCCAGCAGATCGGCCGCTCCGCACGACGACGTGGCGGCCCGGTTGCCGTGCTTGACGACCCGCACCCCGGTACCGGCGACGACGATCGCCGCCATCGTCGAGATGTTGACAGTGTGCGCCCGGTCGCCTCCGGTACCGACGACGTCGACGGCCGAGACCCGTACGTCCTCCGGTAGCTCGACCCGGACGGCGGCCGACAGCATGGCGTCGACCAGACCGGCGATCTCGCCCGGTGTCTCGCCCTTGGCGCGCAGTCCGATGGCGAACGCCGCGATCTGCACCGGCGTCGCGGCACCCGACATGATCTCGCCCATCGCCCAGGCAGTGTCCCCAGTGGACAGTTCGGCGCCCTGAAGTATGGCGGCGAGAAGCTGCGGCCAGGTCCGTTCCCCCATGGTCGCCTTCCGTAGAGCGGGCGCGGTGGCGCTCAGCCTACGCCGCGGGACTCGCCGTGGCTTCGTGTCGGAGCAGGGTGGCGACTGTCCGTCCGGTCGTTACCGGGTCGAGCGGATGGACGAGCGTGGCATCCACTCGGGCATACGCGGCAAGCCATCGGTCTGCTGCCCGCGCAATCACAACCACAATCGGCGGGCAGTCGTCGAGCTCGTCCCGAAGCTGCCGGGCGATGCCCAGTCCGCCGGCCGGTACCGCCTCACCGTCGAGCACGAGCAGATCGATGTCGCCGTCGTCGACGTGCCGGACACACTCGAGATACGTCGAAGCCTCCACGAACGTCACCGCGAGATCCGACGCCGGCCGCGCCCCGATCGCCAACCGGATCCGATCGCGCACCGCGGGATCGTCGCTGTAGAGGAGGACGTGGTACGTCCGGTGGCTCGTCACGGTTGCTGATCGTACCCAGCGGCCGCGGCGGCGGCTTCTTCGCGGTCCAACTGGCGGTCGATCCGGGCCGCCTCGCGGTCCGCGGCGCGCATCCATTGGGCTACCAGGACGGCCAGCATCGTGACGCTCACCAACTCGCCGCCGGCCCAGAGGATGCCGCCGGCCACCTTCTGGTCCGCCCACGGGTCGAGCCACGTCAGGCCCAGCGACGGGTACCAGTCGCCGCCCAGCAGTTCGTTGCTCTGCATGATGGTCAGCCCGAGAACCGCGTGGAACGGCGTGGACAGCACCATCAACAGCGCCCGGGCCGGGTACGGCCACCGCCCCGGCAACGGGTCCAGCCCGATCAGCGGCCAGAAGAACAGGCACCCGACGGCGATGAAATGGATGTGCAGTAGCTCGTGTACCAGCGGATTCTCCAGCGAAACGCGGTACAGGCTGCCGAAGTAGAGGACGAACGGGGTGGTCACGAACAGCGCGTACGCGACGAGCGGGAACGTCAGCACCCGCACCACCCGGCTGTGCAGTACCACCATCAGCGCCCGCCGCCCCCGCCGCGGCAGCGTCCGCAGGGCCAGCGTGATCGGCGCGCCCAGGGCCAGGAAGATGGGCGCCACCATGGACAGCACCATGTGCTGGATCATGTGCACGCTCAGCGACGTCGTGTCGTACTCGTGCAGTCCACTGATCGTCACCGCCGCGATCGAGCCCAGCCCGGCCCCGACGAACAGCACGGTACGGCCCACCGGCCAGCGGTCCCCCCGCGCCCGCAACCGGAGTACCCCGAACAGGTACAGTCCCGCCACGACGACCAGGGCCAGCGCCAGCCACGAGTCCAGATGGGCCTCGGTGACGAGGACCGACGGCGTCAGCGGTGGCATGCTGTCGAGGTTAGACCCGGCCCCGACACGCGCGTAGGAACCCCCGGCGCGTGCCAGTGCTGATCGCCGGCAATAATGACCGCGTGACCGCGGTCCCAGCCATTGCCAAGAGCCAGATTCACTCGTTGACCAGGCCCAACATGGTCAGCGTCGGGACAATCGTCTGGCTGTCGAGCGAGCTCATGTTCTTCGCGGCGCTGTTCGCGATGTTCTTCTCGATCCGAGCGGCGGTCCCCGAGCTGTGGGCGTCCGAGTCGGAGATCCTCAACCTGCCGTACGCGCTACCGGTCACGATCGTCCTGGTGGCCTCGTCGATCACGTGCCAGCTCGGCGTGTTCGCGGCCGAGAAGGGCGACGTGTACGGGCTGCGCCGGTGGTTCGCGCTGACCTTCATCATGGGCCTGCTGTTCGTGCTGGGTCAGGCGAACGAGTACCGCAACCTGATCGCCGAAGGGCACACGATCAGCGAGAACGGCTACTGGTCGATGTTCTACCTGACGACCGGGTTCCACGGGCTGCACGTGAGCGGCGGCCTGGTCGCGTTCCTGTTCTTCATGGCGCGTACGACGATGGGCCGGTTCACCCCCGCACAGGCCACCGCCTCGATCGTCGTCTCGTACTACTGGCACTTCGTCGACATCGTGTGGATCGCCCTGTTCGCCATGATCTACCTCTTGGAACGGCTGTGACCGTGTCACGTTGGCGCCGCCTCCGCCGTCCTTTAGACGACAACCGCAAAGGTGAGCCGATGAGTTCTGAGGGACCTGAGCGGCGCGGCCCCGCTCCGCGCCGCCGTAGCCGGTTACGCCGCCGGGTCGGCGCGGCCGGCCGGTTGCTGGCCGCCCTGGCGCTCGCCGGCGGCCTCTACGCGGGTTTCGCACCGGGCGCGGCGGCCGAGGACGACCCGCAGTTGTCCCCCGCGGCCCAGGACGGCAAGCGGCTGTTCGACACCAGTTGCATCTCCTGTCACGGCCGCAACGCGCAGGGTGTCGAGGGTCGTGGCCCCAGCCTGATCGGCGTCGGGTCGGCCGCGGTCGAGTTCCAGGTCACCTCGGGCCGCATGCCGTTGGCCGCCCAAGGGGCGCAGGCTGAGCGCAAGCCGCCGGTGTTCAACAACGAGCAGGCGCAGCAGATCGGCCAGTTCATCCAGGAGCTCGGCGGCGGCCCGCAGATCCCGGACGGCGACCTGCGCGCCCGTGACGAGGACGCCATCGCCCGCGGCGGCGAGCTGTTCCGGGTCAACTGCGCCTCGTGCCACGCGTTCTCCTCCGGAGGTGGCGCGCTGTCGTCGGGCAAGTCCGCACCGGCGATGCGCGAGGCCACCGAGCGGCAGATCTACGCCGCGATGTTGACCGGACCACAGAGCATGCCGGTCTTCGGCGACAACCAACTCACCCCCGAGGAGAAGCGGGACATCATCGCGTACGTCCAGGACCTGAAGGAGGACAAGGACCCCGGCGGGTACGGGCTCGGGCGCTACGGCCCGGTCACCGAGGGTCTCGCCGTGTTCCTGGTCGGCATGGTCGCGCTGGTGCTCACGACGCTGTGGATTGCGGGGAAGTCATGACAGGTACCCGGTTCGACGTCGACGACCCGGCGGTGACCCGGTTCGAGCTGGTCCGCGAGGGTGCCCGACGGGACGGCGTGGAGATCGTGCACTACGAGCCGCGCTTCCCGATCCCGGGCACGAAGGCGGAGCGGCGCGTCGAGCGCACGGTCGCCATGATGTTCCTGCTCGCCGGTGGGGCGGCGACCGCCTTCCTGGTCGCGTACATCTGGTGGCCGTACCAGTACGAAGCAGGCGCCAACCTGACCAAGCTGTACACGCCGGTGCTCGGCCTCACGCTCGCGCTGACGCTCGCCGGCATCAGCTTCGGCGTGATCATCTGGGCCAAGAGGCTCCTGCCGCACGAGGTGGCCGTCGAGAAGCGGCACGTCGGCGGCTCCCCGGCGGACGAACGGAAGCTCACCGCCGCGTCGCTGGTGAACATCGTCGACGAGACCGACGTCGCCCGCCGGCCGCTGCTCAAGTTCGCGGTGGTGGCCGGCCTGCTGCCGGTCGGCGCGGTCGCGGTGGTTCCGCTCGTCGGCGGCCTGCTGAAGAATCCGCACAACCCCGACGCGCTCCTGCACACCGGCTTCGCCCCGGGCGTACGGCTGGTCCGCAAGGACATGAGCCCGATCCGCCCCGAGGACGTCAGCGTCGGCGGTGTGGAGACGGTCTTCCCCGGCATCCCCGGCGGGACGACCAACGAGTACGCCGACTCGCCCACCCTGCTGTTCCACCTACGGGACGAGGACGCGGCGGCGGCGGCAAGGTCGGCCAACGCGGACCCGGTCAACAAGGACTCGATGTACCTGAACTTCGTCGCGTACTCCAAGATCTGCACCCACGCGGGTTGCCCGGCCAGCCTCTACGAGCAGCAGACCCACAAGCTGCTGTGCCCGTGCCACCAGTCGCAGTTCAAGGTCACCGAAAACGCCCGGCCCGTATTCGGCCCGGCCACCCGGCCGTTGCCCATGCTGCCGATCACGGTGGACGCCGACGGGTTCTTCGCGGCAAAGTCGGACTACAAGGTTCCGATCGGACCAGGATTCTGGGAGCGGTCATGAGTGCCAAGAGGCGGCGCAAGTTCGACCTGAAGGCGGTACCGGGTTCGGTCGCCGGCCGGTTGGACGACGACCTGCACATCGCCAGCCCGCTGCGGAAGATCATGAACAAGGTCTTCCCGGACCACTGGTCGTTCCTGCTCGGCGAGATCGCGCTCTGGTCGTTCGTCATCTTGCTGTTGACCGGTACGTTCCTGACCTTCTTCTTCGACCCCTCGATGGAGGAGGTCGTCTACAACGGCAGCTACGT
>DASRII010000113.1:0-5844 GCA_035650075.1 Micromonosporaceae bacterium
GCCTACACCTACCCGGTCGGCGACCACCCCACCCCACCGAGCCGGCAGCAGCGGCGCCGCACCGGGAACAGGCCGTGGTCAGCTGCGCGCTGCGTGGCTACTAGACCAGACCCGCCGCCGACGGTGCCCCGGCCTACCGGCACCGCCTCGGCCTGCACGCCGCCGACCCACACACCTGGTGGCGGCGGCGCCCGTTACCCCCCAACCCGAACGGGCGGGAAAGCGGCTGGCTCGGCGAGGTCGCGGCGATCGAGACCACGATGGCAGCCGCCGCGCAGAAATTGCAGGCGATGCGCGACCAAGCGTCGCGCGAAGCCGCCGTCCACCTGGGCATGCCTGATGTTCGGCGCACCACGGCTCGATCCAGTCTGGACCGGTAGCGAGCCCGGCCATGCCGTGCTACTCCATGCGTGTGACGCTTATCTACCCCGGTCGGAACCGGCCGCGAGCGCGACGACGAGCGCAGCCAAGCAGCATCCCAGCAGCACGACCACCAGCGATCCCGTTGCCACGTAGAGGCCCCCGGCCCCAGCAAGCGCGGCATTGACCAATGACACGACACCTCGCGTGTCGCGTCGCTGCCTTCGAGGACGATTCCAGCCGATGCGACGCGGTAGGCCGCGGCGTGATGAAGCGCGTCCGTTCATGCCATGGAGTGTGGCCGCGGCGGCTGGTCGTGCAACGGACCGCCCGCGACGAGATGGACCGCGGGCTTTGCACGCGGGCGCACCCGTAATCCTCTACAGGACAGCGAAAGGGGTTTCGAACCTATGGTTTTCAGCCCGGAGGGGTTTGACGAGTTCTTCCGCGGAGCCTTCGCTCGTCTCGTCCTGTTCCTGATCAAGATAGGCGCGAGCAGGGAGGAGGCAGAAGACAGCGCCCAGGAAGCCATGACGAAGGCGTATGAGAGCTGGCACGCGATCCAACATCCGGAGGCATGGGTGAGAGTGGTGGCCGAACGGGCCTACGTTGCCGCCGCCGCCCGCGCCCGAGCGGCGCCGGTCAAGATGATGGCGGGCAGTTGGACCGGCGACGCGACCTACACAGATCTGGACCTCGCCGTCTTCGGGGAGGAGCAGCGACGTGTGCTCGATCTGTTCAGACGACTGCCCCACGAGCAGCGGCGAGTGCTGGCCTGGTACTACGACGGGTTCGCCATCGCGGAGATCGCCACGAGGATCGACGGGCCGGAGGCAACTGTCCGATCGCACCTGCGCCACGCACGCCAGCGCCTCCAGCGCGAGCTGAAAGTAGGCAACGCCGTCGCTGATGCGGCGACGGCTGGGGAAGGGACGAATTGAACCTGACGAAGTTCACCGACGAGTTCGCCGAGCTGGACGCACAACTTCTGCAGGCCAGCGCGCAGGCGGAAGCTACGCTGATCAACCTGCTCAGCATCGACTCCAAGCTGGCGCAGGCAAAGCGGGCGACAAGACCGGCCGACAGCGACGATCCGGCAAGCCAGGTCACTGTCGACCCGACGAGGTAGTTGCCCTCGCGGCCAAGGCGCTAACGTCGAACAAGAACACAGAGCGGCTGTGTCGGACGTCTCACGCCGTCGGCGTGTTCGACACGGGCGTTTCTCCCTGCTGGGGCGAGGCCGCACGTACTATCCGGCCCTGCTCGTGGACGCCGCCCCTTATCCTCGCGCGGGTACCCGCCCCGCCGGACTTACGATGGCACGATGGCACCGCCTACTGGGTCATCACCTGCTGCTCCCACCCCGGACGCGACAATCATGAAGCGTCTCGGGTACATCAGACTGCTCTACCAGCAGGCGATAACCCAGTCGCACGCACCCGCGCCGTTGAACTTCTCATCCGTGCTGGCGTTCCACGATGTGCTGGAGTATGTCTTCATTGTCGCCGTCGCGCACCTCGGCAACCGGCAGGGCCTCGACCTCAAGACACCGTTTGTCGAGAACGCCAAGAAGTTCCGCGCGCCAGATGGCAGCCCACTGTCCAGCCTCGACGTGATACGAAGGCTCGGCCACGTCCGCAACGGTTTCAAGCACAACGGCTCCATACCAGGGCACGACCAGGTCGAGGAAGCTCGTCGCGACACAACCATGTTTCTCGAAGGGAACTTTCCGCGGCTGTTCGGGATCGAGTTCACCGAGATCTCGATGTTGCACATCGTGCAGCAGGACGCCGTGCGCGACCACCTAACGGCAGCTCGCGCAGCCGCCGATGCCGGTAACGTCGATGGCGCCATGGCTGAAGTGGCGCTGGCATTCGATCGGCTGATCGCGGACTGGGGCCGCGGGAAACATCTACCCGGATCGTCGTTCCTCACGGAGACGTTCGACCTTGGCGCCAATAAATACAGACAACCCCGTCGCATCGAGACGTTCCCCACCCCATCAGATCGCGCGGTCCGAGACGCCACCACCGGCCTGGCATCCTCGGTCAGCAGCGCGTTCGAGGACGTAGACAAAGAGCTCGAGACCATCCGCGACGTACTGCGTATCCAGATCACAGGCGTCGACATGGCCGGCTACGTCCGGTTCGCGATGATCGCCCCGGAGATCGTCCTATCTGCCTCCGGACATTGCGATGCCATCCATCAGACTGGTCAGTTGCACTACACGCCTGAGAACTACGACCTCTGCGAGATGTTCGTGGTGGACTCGGCGCTGCGGCTGGGCTCCAGCGACTTCAAGCTATGGATGCCTCTCACCTACGGCGACTGGGATCGGGCCAAGGAGGCGATCGCGGCGAACGGCGGTCGCCTGCCCGACGACATGCATTGATACCCAACACCCCAACAGTGCACCACACCGGGATACAGCGAGGCTCACCGTGACGGCCTGAGGCGCCGCGACACGCCGAGCGTCGGCCTCACCAGAATTTCTCATCTGACACTGGGTAACGGTCCGTCGCGACCGGGGTCGAGTCGGTTCAAGATCATTTCGGTTAAGCATGTGTCCGTTGCCCGATGCTCCGCCTTGACCCGCAACAGGTTCCCCGACTCATGCAGATCGAGCGCAACCACCACGAGCGGCTGGAGGAAGCCCGCCGCATGCAGTGGCTCGGAGAAGTGGCCGCCATCGAGGAAGGACTACGCCATATCGAAACCAAGAAACAGCAGACTGAACGACTCATCACTCAGACCGGATCCGGCGAGGCCAGCGCTGGGGTCTTGGGATGACCCCAGCGAGGCTCCCGAAACCGACCGCCATCAAGCTGGCGGTTGCAGCTCCACGACAACGACCCGCTCCGACCCGTAGGCGTTCAAGTCCGCCAACACCCAGTCCTCGCCGACGCGGACGCGGTGGAACCGGAACGTGCCGTTGGTGCGGTTGGTCGCCACCACGCATCTCACCGGAATCGGGCGCTCGAAGCTCGCTGCCAGCCGACAGACCTCCAGCGCGAACGCCACGCCATGACGCAACAGCACACACTGATCCGCCTCGGAGATAGACGGCTCACCCTCGTCGGACAGAGCAACCTCCACCGGAACAACGTCCTCCAGATGGAAGCTGTTGACGAAGCACTCCCAACCGGTCAGGTCCGGAAAGTTACCGGGCGGGGGTTCAGCCCACCGGGCACCGTCCATCCAGACCACCACCTCGCCACGGACCTCAATGCCGTCGGCAACCATCGCCCGCAAACCTGCCGCGATCCCCTCCGGCGGCGCGACCAACCCTGACCCCGTCAGCACACCCAAGCCCGATGCGGCAGCGTCGTTCATCCGTATAGCCAGCACAAGAACATGATCCCGGACAAGTCGTTCCCCGTGCGAACAGTCAAACACTGCGGTCATATCCCACGAACACCGATCATCGGCTCAGCTACAGGCATGACATCCTGAACAACCCCCTCGAGTGCCTCACGTCGCGACAGAAGCCAACGGCGTATCGATGATCTTTTTGGTGCGGAGAAAAGGCCCCGACGGGGCACCCCTGCTACACGGCGAGAAGGTCGCCATCCTCGCCCGCTGACCGGGCGGAATGATCCGCCGACGTCGGGCGGGCGGGCGACACCGAGCACTGCCGGCTCCGCTGTTGGCGCCGCCGGACCAGCGACGCGTGTCGACCGTTCCGAGGGGCAACCAGCTTCCACACCAGCCAACGTCCGCCGCGCAACACCACGGCACACCCACCGAAGGGAACTCAATGATCCACGACTACCCCGCCGGCGACGACGACCGGCGCGAACGGTCACCGTCGGCGCCGACACTGGCCGCGGACGGCTCGGCTGCCAACCGCCCGCCGGCCCGCTGGCCCATGCCGATAGCGGCCGTCGACGCCCACCCCGCATGGCTGTTGACCGACACCCGCACCCGCGACGGTGCGGCGACGGGATCTGCCTTCGCCGGCCCGGACACGACGGCGGCTGCCCGCGTCAGCCACCGAACGGTCCCGCCCCGCAAAAGGGGACCGGCCGTGAGCCTGCCCATCCTGCCGCCGGGCGCCCGACCGCTGACCGCCGACGAGGCGGTCGAGCTGCTCGTCGTCGGCGAGCACCGTGAGTCCGGCAGCGGAACCATCGCACTGGACAGCGCACTGATCGAGGGGCTGCGCGGCGGGCTGATCATGGCCTGCCAGCTGTCTGACGGGCGGATCGCCTTCATCCGCCCCAGCGCCAGCCTCGATCAGTAGGCCGAACCCTGTCGCACACCGGTCACCGCCAAATCGGCAGGCGCGCGGCGGCACGTCGGTGGACATCCGCTGCCGCCGCGCCCACCGAAACTCACCACCGTCAGCCGGCGTCCACGCCCGGCCGGCCCGGCACGTTCACCTTCCCAATTCGACCCGAGCGGAGGGCTCATGTCCACACGCTGCTACGTCGGTGTCCTCGACGCCGACGGGCGCACCTACCACGCCCGCTACGTCCACTTCGACGGCGGCCCGGACACCATGCCGTTCCTGCTGGCCGCGGTGTGGTGGCACACCTTCGGCCGCGACGGCGCCGCCACCGGCCGGGCGCTGCTGGCCCACGACTGGGAAACCGTCGAACCCGACATCACCGACCGTACCGCGCGGACCTTCGCCGGGTACCGCCCGGTGCCCGGCGTCGGGATCGCCTTCCCACCAGAGGACAGCCAACCCCACCCGGTCACCGGCACCATCGCCGAGCCGACACCGGCCACTCCGATCCAGTGGATGTACCTCATCGACCTGGCCCGGCCCGACACCCTGCTCACCTTCACCAACAGCGGCCGGTGGACGCTGACCGGTCGCACCGCCATGACCGTCGGCCGCGACGTCACCGTCGCACCCGACTGACCCTCGGCCGGCAGGGGATCGCCCGCACGCGGCCCCACAGCCGGCCCGCGCAGCAACCCGCCATCCGCCACCGAAGCCGCGCCCGCGTCACATCTCGATCGCGGGGCGCGGCTTCGGCATGCCCACCCACCGACTCCGCTGACCGCCTATCCAGCAAAGGACCCAACACCATGAACACCGACCCGAACACCACCGCATCCGGCCCCGCCGACGCCCACGCGAGCCTGTGTCGCGGCGCACCCGCTCCGACCCCAGGGGTGCCGCAGTGAGCGTACGCAGCCTGATCGGCGTCGCCGTCGCCGTCATCGCCGCCATCGTGTTGTGCGCCGGCGGGATCGGTGCCCTGTTCACCGGCGGCGGCGGGCTGGTGTGCGCCGCACCGTCCGGTTCGACCAGCCCGACCGCGACAGTCGCCTCGCCGCCGCCCGGCGGTGCCTGGCCACGGGTCGGCCGCTTCGACAGCGAACAGGTCGGCCACGCCGCCACCATCATCGCCGCCGGCACCCGCCTCGGCGTGCCACCACGCGGCTGGGTCATCGCCCTGGCCACCGCCATCCAGGAATCCGACCTACGGAACCTGCCCGGCGGGCCGGAGGACTCGATCGGGCTGTTCC
>DASRII010000114.1:0-5301 GCA_035650075.1 Micromonosporaceae bacterium
GTGTCGAAGTAGGCCAGGTACTCGCGGCGCCAGGTGGTCAGGGTGCGGCCGATGCGGGCGACTTCGGGTACGGGGCAGCTGGTCAGGGTGGCGATGAGGGCGTCGGCGTGCGCTCGCCCAGCGGCGGGGTCGGTGTGGGCGTAGCCGAGGCAGATCTGTTGGGCGGCCCACCAGGCGACGGCGACCTCACCGTCGGGGTCCCCGGCCGCCAGGGCGGTCTGTAGTCGGTTCAGCGCGGTCGGGGTGAGTCGGTCGGCGCGTCGGCGCAGAACCCGCCGGGCCTCGTAGAGCGGGTCGCCGGCGTGGCCGCGGCGGGCCAGAGTCTGCTGCTGCACCCGGCGGCGGACCTCGTCGAGGGCCTGCATTCCGAGCCGGGTGACGTGCAACGCGTCCAGCACGTGCGTTGCGCCGGGCAGGTAGGTGCGCAGCGCGGTCAGGTAGCCGCGAAACGGGTCCAGCGCGGCCAGACGCACCGCCTCGCGCCAGGCCGGGTCGCGTTGGGCCAGCCAGCCGCCGTAGGCGCCGCCGGAGCGGCCCGCGACGATGTCCAGCAACCGGGCCGGCCGGCCCACGGTGATGTCGACGATCCCGGTGGCCCACCGGGTCTGCCTGCTCCGGTTGGCCCGCTGCCACGCGTGCTCGTCGACACCCAGGCCGGCCACGCCGTCGAGCCGGCTAGCCTGCTCGACCAGCGGCGCACCGACGTCGGTGACCGCGCGCATCACGGTGCGCCATCCCAAGCCCAGCGCACCGGCCACTGCGGCGACGGTCTGCGCCTCGGCGCCGACCCGCCGGGCAACCCACGCCTTGGCCCGCAGGGTCAACGCGGCCCGAGGCTGGGCCAGCGGTGCCCGTTCGGTCCAGGTCACCGTCGTACAGCCGCTGTTGCGGCAGCGCCAGATCCGCTTGACCCACACCAGCACCGCCGGCCGGCCCGACACCGCAACATCGCGCAGCAGGTGCTCACGCCGAGCGTGCGCGGCAGCCTCCCGCCCACACTGGCCACAGCGGACAACCGTCGCGGTCGTCTCCACCAATACTTCCAGCTCACCGCCGTACTCACCCGCGGCCAGCACAGTCAACCCCGGCAGATCCAGGATCGTCTCGGTCATCCGGCTGGTAGCATCATCCACCACTGGGGCCTCCCGTGATCCGTAGCTTGGTCGCTTTGGATCATGAGGCCCCAGCTCTCATTCAGAGCGCAGGCTTGACAGCGTGTCGCCAGCCCCTCACCACGCTTCATGACGAAGAGCCAGTTTGCTCCCAATGTAAGCGGCAACAAGCGAACGGCTCGTTACCAAGGTTTCGGTAACGAGCCGCTGACCTGCGGTTTTGCTGGTGGGCGATACTAGGATTGAACTAGTGACCTCTTCCGTGTCAATCCTGTTTGGGAGCGTTGGTGAGTGTCAGTCAGTGCTGTTGTACGCGGTGTGGTGCAGGTGCCGTGCGGTTGTACGACTTGATCTGTCAGCGTACGAGATTCGGTGTGCTGAGTTTTCGCTGAGGTTGATCACTTGGATGTGGGTCGGCACCGTCAGCTTGGGAATCGCGTTGATTTGCTTTCTGTGGTTGGGTGAAGTAGCTGTTAGCAGGTTAGAGGTTATGCAGGGAATAAGCTGGCGGATGTGCCCGGATGAACATGTGGACCTCTGCATCGAACACGGATCGGGCGTGATTTCGTATGATTAATGATCGGTTGACCATGCACCGTGTTCTGTTGTCTTGACTCTACGAATTGTTGTTGTTAAGCGCCACGCAGCATCTATGAAGGCTTGCGCATCTTCTAGACTGGGTATTACTGCACCGCTTGCGACTTGGTTATATAGCGCTTTCAATCGATGTGCCAGACTTGGAGTGAGGCTCGGCACGACGCCTTCTGATGCAAGCCGGCGAGTAAACTGTTCAACAGACTCTCGTGTTGGAATGTATCCGGATTGTTTTGCTGCATTCTCTACCATTGCCCATGCAAGAATGAATGCGCCAGTTGCGTGCCGTTTGGCTTCGGCCTCCAGGAATGTGCGTGACCATTGCGGCGCTGGCTGGGATGGTAATTCGGCTGCGGGGCTGGGTTCAATTCTCTGGGCTAACTCCTCGGTTGCTGCCACTGCCTCGCTGAAATCGAAGCTGAATCCAGGCGCTTTCATGTGCTTGATTCGACCTATGAGTTCTCCTAGGTCTTTCCTAAAAAGGATTACGGTGATTAGAACGACAATGGGCCATGACCATGCCTTTGCAAGGGTTACGAGGGCCTGCAGCCAGTCCACGGTGGGGATTCTAGCCGGATCAGTGGGCGGTTACATTCCCTCGTCAACGCTGGCTTGACGCTCGATCCACTCGACAAGGTACACGCAAACCTTGCCATCCCGTCTGCCGTCGGCCCGCTCTTGGGGGAGCGGGCACGCCCCCGGCGCCGCCATCACGGTCGGTCCGTAACGAGCGGTAACCACGCTGGCGGCGCCGGGGGCGGGTCTGCTCGGCTTGCCCGGGTCGACGGCGGGATGACCGGTACGGCGATCTTGCCATCCCGGAGCCGGAGTGCCCCCGCCGGAGGCTCTTAGTCGTCGCTGAGCGGTGCGGGCGTGGCCGTAGCCGCGCGGGCGTGCCCGGCCCCGCCGCAGCGCCAAGCGGAGGCGGGGACGGGTGGCGCTTGCGCCATCCGCGCTGGGCCGGCCGGCGCCACGGTGCGCGCCGCGTCAGCGGCGCGCCTTGATTGAGTAGAGACGAATTCGGCAGTACAACGGTTGACTGGCCGGCCGCCGGCACCGGCGGGCTGGCTGGCTGAGCGATCGCGTCCGGGAGCTACGTGGTCGCGCGGCTCGGCTTACCTGACTCCCTGGACACGGCCTCGTAGGCCGCGCGGAGTTCGGCGGCCTCGCTGAGCCCTGCGCTTTCTGCGGCTGTCAGGATCTCGGCTGCACGCCATGCGCTAGACGGCACGATGCGTCCGGACTTCAACGCCGTGAGAGCCTGACCGGCGGCCTCGTCTAGATTCCCGTTCCCGACGAGAACGAGCGCCAGATCCAGCCGTGCGGTCGCCGTTCTGCGGGGCCGGACCCCACCGTCACGGCCGGATTCGAGTCGCTTCAGCACCTCGCGTGCGTAACCCTCGGCGGCCGGGTCACCGATCCATGACAGTGTTGTGACGGTGTAGGCGAGCTGCTTGGCCGGATCGTAGTGATAGTGATGCTCTGGTTGGTCGGGCACCGGTAGCGGAGACGCGAGTCGCTCGACTCGGTCTATCGCGTTTCGTGTCTCGCGCCGTTCTCCAAGTCTTGCCCAGGCTCGTCCTTCTTGCGCTGTGGCCTGAATGAAGGCGGAACCATCGCGTGGAGCGACCTGTTGGGCGCCACGCGACAAGTCGACCGCCAACCTGAACTGCCCTTCGGTCAGCGCGTCCCATGCCCGTGTTTCCAGGCACCATGCGGCGATCTCGTGGTGGCCCGTCTGTTCGGCAAGCGAAGCCGCGGTGGTCAACCGAGCTGACGCCGCAGATCTTAGACGCAGGTCGATTTCTGCGGTCGCGGCGAGCAGCGAAAGCCATCCGCCAACTACCAGTAGCCGTCGGCGCTGGTCAAGCGTTGCGCGCTTGTCGATGAGTTGGCCGACGTAACGGAGGTGGTGCCGGACGTCAGGCAGGAGCAAAGAGGGCGCCGTGTTCTGGTACGCGACTGCTAGGCGGTCGAACGCGTTTTCCAGGCCAATCAGGACCGTGGCGCCGACGTCGCTTGCGGAAGCTCGACGGGCAAGTTCGAACGCGTCGAACTCATCGTCGCCCGCGTCGTTTGATTGAGGATTCCGCACCGCGAGAGCAGCGAGTGTCCCGCCGCCTCCGAGGACATCGTCGAGTTTCCTGGCAAACTCGGGCGACGGATGACGGTCGCCGCGTTCGAGTTGGCTGATGTAGCCACGATGGCAGGGAATCAGTTTGGCGAGCTGCGCCAGAGACAGGCCGCGCTCCGATCGGAGGCGGACAAGCTCTTGTCCGAACACCCGCGTCACGACGGGACCTGTCGGCTGGTGTCGGCGACGTTGTCAGCCGACAGCTGGCGCCTTCCGTTTGCGATTCCAACTGTCCACGCTGGAATCGCGGCCGTGCCCGGTCGCCAAGATGCTCGGAGGGTTGTTGTCATGGAGTGTCTGTTAGGTAGCTCGTTCGCCTTGGGGGGTGCCGGATGGACGCTGCGGCATCTTTGCTCCTGGCTCGCGGACGCACCAAAGGATCGCGTTGCGCAGCCAGGTCGATCGGTCGGTTCCCAGGGCGCCGGTGATGACGCCAAACCGCTCCCACAAGTCGTCCTCGACTCGCAGGGCACGGTGCGGTGTCTTGCCCTCTCCACGCTTGCGTGGCGCCATCGAAGTACCCCCTCACGTATGTACACGAGTAATGGTACCGCTTCGTTGACGCGTACATACACAACCGGTTATTGTGTACATACACAATAGAGTGGCCCCGACGGGCGGCTACCCGTCGAGGCCAGTGCATCGGTCCACCGTATGAAGGGAAGTACACGATGCCTGTTCAGCGTACCTGTGCGCCTGCTCGTGGTACTGGTTCAGGCCGGTTGACACGGCCGTCCGAGGTTCAGGCGCTCCTGGCGGAGCTGGCGAACCTGCGGGACGTGCTGACCGGCATGGCTGATCGACTCCGTGACGTCGAAGTACACGTTGACGAGCTGACCCTCCCCGTTCCTGCATCCCTGCTGTCCGTCCCTGCTATCTCCGATCTTGCCCGCTACCGGTTCGGCACCGGTTCTGGGCGGGTTGTGCAGCTACGCGAGCTGCGGCTGTCACGGGGTTGGACCCAGGCCGGTCTCATCCACCGTCTGCGTTGCCTGGCCGCCCAGGAAGGCGTACGCGTGCCGGAACCCGACACGCTCAAAACGATGCTCTCCCGGTGGGAGAACGGTCGTTGTTCGGTCGGCCAGTTCTACCTGGTCCTGTTCGGCCGGCTCTTCGAGCAGCACCCGGCCACCGTCGCCGAGCCCGCCGTCGAGGCGGTGGCGGCATGACCACCATCGCGTCTGGAGAACTGCCCACGTTAGAACTGCCCACGTTCGGGGCGCTGCTGCGTGCACTGCGAACCGGGCAGGGTCTGTCGCTATGCCGGACCGCCCGGCTGGTGCCGTGTAACAAGGGCTACCTGTGCCGGATCGAACACGACAAGGCCATGCCCTCGCCGACCGTGGCCCGGGCGCTGGACCAGGTCCTCGACGCCGGCGGCGTGCTCATCGTCGCCCTGGATCGGCAGTTGGCCGCCCGAGTGGCCAGGAAACGCCCGGCCCGCGCCGCCGTCCGCCCGGT
>DASRII010000115.1:0-12204 GCA_035650075.1 Micromonosporaceae bacterium
GATCCGCATGCCCATCGCCGGGAAGAGTGGATAGTTCACGAACTCCCGCAGAAGCAGGCTCGACAACGGGAACACGAGCGTGACGACCGCGTCGTAGAACGCGAGCCCCAACGCGAACATGGCCACGTGCTTGAGCTGCATGCCGCCCTGGATGTAGAGGTTGGCTACCGCGATCACGGCGAGGAGCATGACGAGGCTGTTCTCGGCCCAGACGAACTGCCAAGGGAAGACATCGTTGATCATGTGCTGACCCATCCAGAGGTCCGCACCGATGAGCAGTCCGATGCCCACCCACAACTGGGTCGGGGTGAGCAGTGGTCGGTAGCCGATGGACAGCGCCACGATGAAGGTCAATGCCAGCAGGCTGATGAGAGCCCAGTGCGGCAGCAACAGGTAGAGCCCCGGCAGGATCCCCAGGAACGTGAACAGAATGATGACGTCGCGGCCGTTGAACCTGCCGAGAGCCGGCCGGTCGAGGCGCACCCGGCGCAGGTAGTAGAGCGCGCCCAGGCTGGCCAACATCGCGCCGATGATGGTCACGACTAGCTGGAACAGGGACAGGAACAGCTGGGAGCTGTGCAGTTCGGGGTGCAGGTTCATGTCAGGCTCCCGATGAGGGCAGGCCGGGCGGCGAATGTCGTCTCGTGCAGGTCGCTGCGCAGGGGACGGAGCGCGATGGCCTCCTCGTCGCCCACGAGAGCGAGGTCCGGGTCGAGACCCCGGTCAGCGAAGTGGCGAGCTACCTCCGCCTCGTCGAGGTCGGCGATCGCCGAGACCGCCATGGTGAGCCGAACTCGTCCATTGTGGACGGTCGCGCGGAACCGCGCCGGCCAAGGCCGGGTCGGCAACGCCTCGATGGCTTCGACCAGTTGCCGCGGTGTCACGACCTCGGTTGGTCCCAGCCGCAACAGCTGGTCGGCCTTCCCTTCGATCAGGCCCGTGCCGGGCACGCCGGCCACCTCACAGGTGAGTGGCTCCGCGGGCAGGCACCTGACGACATCGCGGGTGTCGTACCGGAAGACCGGCATGCAGTCGCGGTAGGGGAAGTACGGAGTGACCACGACAGTGGCCAGCGCGCCGGGCTCGGCCGGCTCGCCGGTATCGAGGTCCAGGTACTCGACGAGTCCGGTGTTGAGGTCGAAGTGCAGGTGGCCGTCGCCGCACGGGCGTCCGATGACCGGGATGACCTCCGTCATGGCGAACAGGTCTCGGACCTCGGCACCGAACGTCTCGCGGGCACCCCGGGCCAGACTCGTCGACAGAATTTCGCCGCCCACATCGATCCGGCGTAGGCGGAAGTCCTTCGGGCTCATCCCGCGGCGCCGCGCGGCAACCTCGAGCTCGGCGAGGTAGCTCGGAACTGTCGCCAGCTGCGTCGCGCCGCGCTCGGCCAGGCTGTCGAGCGCCTCGTCCGGGGGTACGATGCCGAGCACGCGGCATGCGGCGCCGACCAGGCGGCATCCCGCGGTGTTCAGGTGCACGCTGCCCGTGGCGCGGGAGCTGACGTTGACCTGCAGCATGTCGTCCGGCATGAGTTCACCGCGGATCAATCCGCTGATGGCGCCCAGGGCGGGCCAGAGCTCCATCTCGTAGCGCGACAGCCAGATCTCGGCCGGACGTCCGGTGGTACCCGTGGTGCGCGTCGCCAGGTACCGTGCGACATCGGCGCACTGGAAGTCATCCGGTCGCTCGACCAGATCACGCTTCAGCGTCACCGGAATCGCTCTCATGCCCTCGAGGTCGAGCTTGTCGGGGCGCACGCCCGCGGCGGCGAACCGGCGCGCGTAGAACGGCGACTGCGACGCGAGTCGCTTGGCGGTACGCCGCACGCCGCGGGTCGCGAAATCCTTCCGGACCGCTGGGTCGCTGAATGGTCCGTCGATGACGTTCCCCGCGTCCGCGCCCGGTTCGCCGAACTCCTCGAGCGTGGCGATCGCGTCGTCGACGAGACGGCCGAGATTGCGCGTACTGAGTCGACGACCCCAGACCATGCCCATCGCCATCCGGAACTGCCGGACGCCGGTCTCCAACACTGCCCTCTCCTTACTCTCCTGCCTCGGAACCACGACCGGGCGGCACCCGTCCGGGCGCCGCCCGGCTGCGTGCGCTACAGGGCTTCGCCGCCGGCGAGCGCGAACAGCACCGCGGACAGGGAACCCATCACGTAGCGAACGTGCTTGACGCTGCTGATGAGACCAGACATGGCCCACCTCCTCCCGAATGCTCAAGGCTAAGCCGATCCGACGCGGCCTGCCTGGCGGTCACGTCCCACTGCGCGCGCATTTGCACGTGCAGCAGGTCATTCGGTGACGACGACTTTGACCGTCATCTCCGGGTGCATCGGACAGGTAATGTAGTACGTGCCTGGTACGTCAAACGGCTCGGTAATGTACGTATCGTTCGTCGGCATAAGGACACGTCCGCGGACAGGCAATCCATCGGCTTGCTCCAGCACGCCTTCGCGGCCGGGTCCGATAATGTGCATATAGCGCGAGTTGTTCGTGAACGTGAGCGTATCCCCACGGTGCACTGTCACTTCTTTGACGGCGAAGTCCTCATGCTCCATCCCAACGACGCCAGGCGGGGTCGCCGCAGGTTCGGGACCTACGGCGGGAAAAAACCCACCAAGTGCGAGCAAAGGAACGGCAATAAGGATCCGTGGAAACGCCATAGTCAATCTCCCCGGTGCTCCTGGCTGACTCAACGGTCGCGCCTATTCGGAATGAGCACAGGACGAACCGAGGGTCCCGGCAATCGAGCCCATCCCGGCGGGCGACTGACGACATAGTCGCATCCACCTCGGCGCATGTCCAGATCAGGTGGCCGACTCGCTGGGGAGGACTAGCCGCGCGGACTAGATAGATGATGATCTGTCATGGTGGACAGCTTCCAATTTGGCCGGCGACCAATCCGGGTATTTTGCGTGCGTCAGATTATCACAAAGATCCATCCAAATATCTGATTTGTCCAGATGCGGCGAGCGGAACGTATTCTCTTTGGTCATGACGTCCGCAGGCGCTCGGCGAGCGCTGGCGCCGGTCCGTCCACCATGGACACTGCCCACTCGCGGCGGTGCGCGTCGGCGACGGCGCGTCCGACGTGTGGCCGGGGCGGGCGCTCGCTCATCGCCAGTGGGGCGGGCTCGTCAGCGCGGATGGCAGCTTGGTGGTGGCATCGCCGCGGGCCGCGTCGACCTGGGCCTGGGTCAGGAAGATGCTGCCGGTCAGGTCGGCTCCGGTCAGGTCGGCTCCGCGCACGTCGGCACCGAGCAGGTCGGCCGTCCGCAGGTCGGCGCCGGCGAGGTCGGCACCGATGAGGCTGGTACCGCGCAGGCACGCACCGCGCAGGTCGGCATCGCGCAGGTTCGCGCCGACGAGGTCCGCCCCGCTGCGGTCGACGCCGTTGGGGTACCCGGCCCGGACCCGGTCACTGGTTCGGCGCAGCAGCCCGCCGACGTCGCGCCGGAGCGTGGCCACGTCCAGCGCCAGCAGCGCGTCGGCGTCGAGGCGAGTGTGCCGTTCGGTTTCGTCGAGCGCCCGGCGCAGGTCGCCGTACAGCGGTCGTGCGGCCGGCAGACCCAACGCCTCGGTCAGGTACCAGAGCAGCTCGTGCAGCGTACGCATGACCGCGAACGCGTCGAACATCTGCCGGGCCAGCTGCTGGTCGCGCCGCCAGTCGCGCCCACCGAAGGTGACCTGGGCGATCTGCTGGCCCGCGCCGAAGCAGTCGTACACCGCACAGCCGGGAAAGCCGCGCTGCCGCAAGCGGTCGTGGATGCCGCAGCGGAAGTCCTCGTTCAAGTGGGGACACGGCCGCCCGGCCGGTTTGTCGATCGCGAAGTCCGCCGAGGCGGCGAACGCCGGCGCGACGCAACACAGCCCGAAGCACCGGGCGCAGTCGGCCCGCAGCCGGTCCACGCTCAGCTCGGCAGTCGCGGGCCGGCCTCCCGGTGCGCCGCCAGCCACGTCTCCACCTCGTCCGCGGTACGGGGTAGCCCACCGGACAGGTTGACCGCGCCGGCGGCGGTGACGAGGACGTTGTCCTCGATGCGGACACCGATACCGCGCAGCTCGGCCGGAACGAGGTCGTCCTCGGGCTGGAAGTACAGGCCGGGCTCGACAGTCAGCACGTACCCTTCGCCGACCGTACCTTCGCGGTACCGCTCCTTGCGCGCGCGAGCGCAGTCGTGCACGTCGAGCCCGAGCATGTGGCCGAACCCGTGCAGCGTCCACCGGCGGTAGAGCACCGAATCCCGGGCCATCGCTTCGTCCACTGTGCACGGTAGGACGCCCAGATCGGCCAGGCCCTCGGCGAGCACGCGCGTGCAGGTCCGGTTGATCTCGGCGAACCGCACACCGGGCCGGATGAAGTCCATGCCGGCCTGCTGCGAACGGTGCACGATGTCGTAAACCTGCCGTTGCAGTGGGCTGAACTGCCCACTCACCGGGATCGTGCGGGTCACGTCGGCGGTGTACAGATGGCGGTTCTCCACGCCCATGTCCATCAGCAGCAGGTTGCCCGGCCGCGTGCGGCCGGTGTTACGTACCCAGTGCAGGATCGTGGCGTGCTCGCCGGCCCCGACGATCGAGCTGTAGCCCGGACCGTTGCCCTCGTACCGGGCCCGCAGCGCGAATACGCCTTCCAGCAGCCGCTCGTCGACTTCGCGGTCGGCGGGCAGCACGCGCGCCACGTCCTCGAACCCGCGTACCGTCGCGTCGATCGCGTCCTGCAGCTGGGCTACCTCCCAGTCGTCCTTGACCAGGCGCAGCTCGGACAGCGTCGAGGCCAGCTCCACGTCGCGCTCGGGCAGGTATGGTAGTACCGCACTGTCCACAGTGGAGTCGTAGCCGCGCAGCACCCGGGTGCGACGCGGCGCACACCCGGCCAGCGTGTCCGGTAGCTCGGACAGGTCGGCGGTCTCGATACCCAGCTCGGCCGTCTTCTCGGCGAGGGTGTGCCGCCGGCCGATCCACAGCTCGCCGTGCACCCGGTCGCGGAAGAACTCGTCGGTGTCCCGCGGGGATCTCGGCCGGACGAACAGGGTCGCGTCGTGGCCGCCGCCGGTCGGGCGCAGGACGAGTACCGCGTCGGGGTCGTGCTCACCGGTCAGCCAAACGAAGTCGCTGCCCGGCCGGAATGCGTAGTGCGTATCGTTCGCCCGTACCTTCTCCGGTCCGGTCGGGATCACCAGCGTTTCGTCCGGGAAGGCGGCGGACAGTTGGGCGCGGCGCTTGGCATGGTTGGCGGCCTCGGGTCGGGTACTCACGTCGAGCGCGGTGTCGCGCCAGCCGGTACGCATGAACTCCAGCAGCTTCTCCGGGTAGTCCGGGTCGTGCGACTGGGTTCCCTGCTCGCTCATTGCCGACCCCCACTCCGCTGCGCGCCTTGTGCGCCGCCTTCCCTCGGCGCCACACAACGCCCTGACGGCCGGAGTGTCGCCTCGGTCCAGGCGCCGCGGCGCTCCGCTCCGTTCATCTGCCGCGCCCTTCTTGCCGTGGAATCGCCTCGAGTTCGCCGAACCCGACCCTATCGCGTGCGAAGATGTCGGCTATGTGCGGTTTGCTCACTTATATAAGTGCCCATGGTGATGCGCCGATCCGGCGCAAGGCGATTGCGGATGCACTCGAGTCGATGCATCACCGGGGTCCGGACGACACGGGCGTCGACGTGGTCGGCGCGGACGCGGTGTTCGCCCACAAGCGACTGGCGATCATCGACGTGGTGTCGAGCCACGAGCCGCTGCCGTACCTGAACAGCCGCTACCTGCTGACCTTCAACGGCGAGATCTACAACTACCTGGAGCTGCGGAAGGATCTGGCCCGTGAGTTCGGCGCCGAGTTCGCCACCGCCGGAGACGGCGAGGCGATCGTGGCCGGGTACCACTACTGGGGCGAGAGCGTCGTGGATCGGCTGCGCGGGATGTTCGCCTTCGTCATCTGGGACTCGGTCGAGCGCCGTGCCTTCGGCGCGCGGGACCCGTACGGCATCAAGCCTCTGCACTACCTGCAGACCGCCGACGGGGTCTACTTCGCCAGCGAGAAGAAGGCGTTGCTGGGCTTCCTTCCGGCCGACGGCGACGACGACGTCGACACCACCTCGCTGTCCCACTACCTGACGCTTCAGTACGTGCCCGAGCCCCGCACCCTGCACCACGGCATCAACCGGATCGGCGCGGGGGAGTGCCTGACCTTCTCGCCGGACGACCGCGTGATCCGGACCCGCCGCTACTACCGGCCCACCTTCCACCCGGCACCGGTGTCCCAGCCGGCCTCGCTCTACCGTCGGATCCAGGACACGCTGCGCGAGTCGGTGCGGGTGCACATGCGTTCGGACGTACCGGTCGGGGCGTTCCTCTCCTCGGGCATCGACTCCACGGCCGTGGTGGCCCTGGCCCGCGAGTTCAACCCGAACATCCTCACATTCACCGTTGGCTTCGATGTGCCCGGCTATTCCGAGATCGAGGTGGCCCAGGAGTCGGCACGCGCTCTGGGCGTCACCACAATTCCGACCCGGATCGGTCCCGCCGAGATGATGGAGGCGCTACCCAAGATCGTCTGGCATCTCGACGACCCGGTGGCGGACCCGGCGCTCGTACCGCTCTACTTCGTCGCCCGCACGGCATCCGAGCACGTGACGGTGGTGCTGTCCGGCGAGGGCGCCGACGAGTTCTTCGGCGGCTACACGATCTATCGGGAGCCGTTGTCGCTCGCCGCGGTCAACGGCCTGCCGCCCTCGGTCCAGCGCGGACTCCGGGCGATCTCCAAGCTCATCCCGGACGGGGTCAAGGGCAAGAGCTTCCTCGAACGGGGTACGACCCCACTCGAGGCCCGCTACTACGGCAACGCCCGGATGTTCTCCGAAGAGGAGAAACGCCGGCTGCTGCGCCGGTACGACCCGACCGTCTGCTACACCGACGTCACCGCGCCGGTGTACGCCGAGGCGGCCGGACTCGACGACGTCACCAAGATGCAGTACGTCGACCTGCACACCTGGCTGCGCGGCGACATCCTGGTCAAGGCGGACCGGATGTCGATGGCCCACTCGCTCGAGCTGCGGGTGCCGTACCTCGACCGCGAGGTCTTCGAGGCGGCCGCCGGCATCCCGGTGGAGCTAAAGCTGCCGCCCCGATCCGCGCAGACGAAGTTCGCGCTGCGGCGCGCGCTGGAGGGCGTGGTACCGCCGGCGATCGTCAACCGGAAGAAGCTCGGCTTCCCGACGCCGACCCGGGTGTGGCTGGCCGGCGAGATGTACGACTGGGCGGACACGCTGCTCGCCAAGTCCGGCGCCGGTGACCTGCTGGACCTGGACTACGTGCGGGGACTGCTAGCCGCCCACCGCAGGGGCGACGCCGACCACAGCCGGAAGGTGTGGACGGTACTCGTGTTCTGCCTATGGCACGCGATCTTCATCGAGCGCAGCCTCGACCCGGGCATCGAGCGCAGCAAGTCCGCCCTGCTCAGCAAGCCCGTGATCGGTTCGGTGGTGTCCTGAAGCCCATCCGCCGGTATGGTGGTCGGTATGGCGATGGATAAGGTGACGATCACGCTCTCACCGTCGACGGTTCGGGCCGCCCGCCAGGCGGCCGAGCGTACCGGCACCTCGTTCTCCGCCTATGCCGACCGGGCCCTGCGCAACGCCGTCCTCCGTGACGCGATGGTCCAACTGGCCGCCGACGGCTACCGCGGCGCCGGTGAAGACTGGTACGACACGATCGAGGCGGACCGGGGGCAGAATCGGTGAGGCGCGGCGAGGTCTGGCGAGTGCAGACCGTCGGCCGTGACCGAGTCGTCCTGGTGGTCGGCAACGATGCGGTCACCGAGCTGTACAACATCGTCCAATGTGTACCGATCGAGGACTCGTTGACGGCTCAGGACACCCTCGTCACCGTGCCACTGACCGAGCCCGTCAAGGGAGTAGCGGTCGTCGTGGACGCCGGCGCGTTCCGCAAGCCCCGGTTCGCCGAGCTGCTCGGTGACCTCGACAGCGACACGATGGAACGCGTCGACGTCGCGCTCCGCGCGGTCTTCGACCTGTAGTCCGATGGCAGCCGACCGGCCGGTGATCTCCGTGATGCTCGCCGTACCGGATGCCGAGGCTGCGGCTGCGTGGTACACCCGGGCGCTCGGCGCTATCGAGCTGTGGAACCTCGGTAGCGTCGTCGGGCTGACCGTCGAGGGCGCTCCTTTCTTTCTGGGCGAACCCGAGAACAACGGGTGGGATACGCCCGCCGCCGTCGGCAGCCGTACGGTGCGCGTAGAGGTCTTCGTCGACGACCCCGACACGTTCATCGACCGGGCCGTCGCGGCCGGAGCCGACGGCAGCATCGACGAGATCCGCGATCACGAGGCGCCCTGGGGCGTCCACCGGCAGGGAGGTTTCGTCGACCCCTTCGGCCACCTGTGGCTCGTCGGCGACCGATCGCCGTTGGACGCCCACCCCGGGCGGTAGCGGTCAGTTGCTGCTCGGCGACTGCGGACGCCGACCGACCAGGTCCACCAGCAGCGCCTCGATGCGGTCGAAGCGCTGGTCCATGCGGTCGAGGCGCTGATCGATGCCATCGAAGCGTTTGTCGATGCCGTCGAGGCGTTGGTCCATGCGGTCGAGGCGCTGGTCGATGCCGTCGAAGCGCGTGTCCATGCGGTCGAGGCGCTGGTCGATGCCGTCGAGCCGCCGGTTCACCTCGTTGAACTGCCTGTCCATCGAGTTCGACAGGTCGCCGACCATGTTCATGGTCTGGTCCAGGCGATGCTCGACCTTGTCCAGGCGGCCCTCGAACCTGTGGAAACCCAGATCGAGGTTCCCCAGCATGTGCGTCTGTTCGTCGAAGAGGATGCCCAGCTCGAACACCCGGTAGTCGAGATAGTCCAGTCTGGGCTCCGTGATCACCTGCCACATGGCGCCATTTCCCCCGTTTCTCGTGTCGGTCGGGTGTCGACGTTAGTGGATTCGGCGGCAACTGGGAAGACCTAGATATCGCAAGTGCGCGACACGGGGAAATCGTTACGAGCCGCCGTGGAAACGGCGCAGGCTACGCAGGCGACCGCCCGTCGGCGGGGGGTCGGCGGTCCGGCCGTCCGGCGGCAGGTGGACGGCGGTGGCTCGGGTCGCCAGCTCGACCGCGAGGTCGGCGCCTTCTGCGGTCGACACGTCGACGACGATCCAGTCCGAGCCGGCGGACCGCCGGCGTACCAATGGGGTGTTGCCGAGCGCCCGGATCTCCGCCTTCGTCAGCCTGATGTCCACCGCGGTCGGGCTCTCGAAGTGGACGATCTCGGTGCCGTCGACCCAGTACGCCACGTCGTCCTTGAACATCGACGGGCTCTCGATCACACCCGCGATGGCGGCGATCCGGTCGCGCAGGGCTGCCATCAAGTCCGCCAGGCGTAGAGGTCGCGCAGCATCGACACCTCGGCCGAGTGGTGGATGACCTCGCGGTTCTGCCACCAGAGGATGTCGCGCAGTGGCAGTGTCGGGTCGAGACCCCATGGGAACGAGCTGCGCCCGACCTGGGCGAACTCGTCGGCCGGGACCTCATCGAAGATCGCCCGGTACCGCCCGACGCAGTGCCGCAGCTGCGCCACCGCGGCTTCGGCGGTCGGCTCGCATTCGAGATCGGCCTGCGTGAGCTTTCGGTCGCCGATCGTGTAGTCCGATCGCAGCAGGCATCCCCACGAGACGTGCCAGAGCAGCCAGGCGATCGTCCGCATGGGGGACGGCTCGGGTGGCGGCGCCTCGTACTCGAACACGAGATCGCCCTTGCCGAAGGCCTTGGCTGTCTTCTCGGAGCCCCGCGGGCGCAGGCTCCACGAACCCGGGACCGGCTCCCAGAGGTACTCCTCGTCGGTGAGCCCGGCCAACCGGTCGTTGAAGATCTCCATGGACGTGTCGAGCTGGGCGGCCAGCAAAGCTACTTCGGTCGGTGTGGTCATGCGGGGAGTCTGTCGCAGCGGTACGACAGGATTAGACCCGGCCGGCCAGCTCGGCGTACCCGCGCCTGATGGCGTCCAGCGAGGCGTCCGCGCCGAACGGTGACCGCGCCGCCACGGCCTCGACGGACGCGCCGTCGGCGTGCCCGTCGCGGATCAGCCAGGCGAGCGCGACCAGCTCGGCGTGCTGGCTCGTGACGAACTCCCGGTCGACCACCGCGCCGTGGCCGGGCACGATCACCGTCGAGGCCGCGACCAGCCGCAGCAGCCCGGCCACCGTGTCGGGCCAGTCGAGGGGGTACGCGTCCCCGAACATCGGCGGCCCGCTCTCCTCGAGCAGGTCGCCGGCGACCAGGAGATCCGCGTCCGGCACGTGCACCACGAGATCCCCGGCCGTATGCCCGCGACCGAAGTGGCGCAGCCCGACCGCCCGTCCACCGACGTCCACAGTGGACTCCAGGTGAACCGTCCGGTTGGGCGGCAGCACGACCGCCTCGGCCAGCCCGGCGGCCAGGTCCGGATGCGTGGGCAGCCATTCCTCGTACCATTCGCGCTGGAGCTTGGCGGCGTGGTCCCGCAGCAGCGCCGCGGCCTCTTCGTGCCCCCAGATCGCGCAGCCGTCCTCGAACAGCACGGCGTTGCCGAAGCAGTGGTCGAAGTGGTGGTGGGTGTTGACGATCGTCCATGGGTGCGGGGTCACCCGGCGCACCGCCGACACGAGCTCCGCGGCCTGAGCCGGCGTCGAGAGGGTGTCCACGACGAGCGCCGCGCCGTCACCGACGACCAGCGTGACGTTGACGTCGAACACCGGGTAGCGCAGGACGTAGACCTGCGGCCCGACCTCCGTGAAATCAGCCACCGAAAGCCTTCCGGACGAACTCGTGCCGGTCGACGATCACCCGCTCGACCCGCGCCTCGGCTACGACCGTCTCCCCGTCGCGCACGGTTACCTCGAACAGCAGCCGCCGGCCGTCCACCTTGGCCAGCCGGGCCTCGGCGACGACCTTGCGGCCCACCGCGCTGGCCACCTTGTGTTCGAGCTCGACTCGCGCGCCGACGCTGGTCATCCCGGCCGGCATCCGGGTCGCCGTGGCCGCGACCGTCGCCGTCTCGGCGAGGGCGAGCACGCGGGGGGTACCGAGGACCGGCACGTCACCGGAGCCGAGCGCCTGTGCGGTGTCGGCGTCGGTCACTGTCAGCTCGACCCGGGCGCTCAGGCCCGGGGTCAGACCGGCGGCTGGGCCAGAACCCTGATCCATGGAAGCCAGCCTAAGCCGCCGGGTACGGTCGAACCATGTCGTCGGACGCGCGGTTCGCGCAGGTTGCCGCGTGGTTGGCCGAAGCACGCAGTGTCACCGCGCTGACCGGCGCGGGCATCTCGACCGACTCCGGCATCCCCGACTTCCGCGGACCCGACGGGCTGTGGACCCGGCAACCCGAGGCCGCCCGCCTGTTCACGCTCGACAACTACGTCCGCGACCCGGAGGTGCGGCGGCGCGCCTGGCTCGCCCGGCGGGACAACACGGCGTGGACGGCGGAGCCGAACTCGGGACACCACGCGTTGGTATCCATGGAACGGGCCGGCCGGCTACGGGCGATCGTCACGCAGAACATCGACGGCCTGCACCAGCGGGCCGGCAGCGACCCCGACCGGGTGATCGAGGTACACGGCACGATCTTCGAGGTGGCCTGCCTGACCTGTAACGACCGGACCCCGATGCGGGCCGCGCTGGACCGGGTCGAGGCGGGTGAGCCGGACCCGTCCTGCCTGATCTGCGGTGGGATCCTCAAGTCGGCGACGATCTCGTTCGGCCAGGCACTCGACCCGTACACCCTCCGGCGGGCGGTCACCGCGGTCAGCGAGTCGGACCTGCTGCTCGCCGTCGGTACGTCGTTGCAGGTGCACCCGGTGGCGGGGCTCGTCGACGTGGCCCTGGCCGGAGGATCGCGGGTGGTGATCGTCAACGCAGAGCCGACACCGTACGACCGTGCGGTCGACGCCGTCCTGCACGAGCGGATCGCGGACGTGCTGCCTGCGTTGGCGACCGCCGTCGAACGACCACAGTAGACAGTCAGGCCAGACCCACCGCGCGCAGGCTGGCGTCCCAGAGCCGGGCGGCCCGCCGCGGGTCGGTCGACCAAGGCATAGCCGCGAACTCGGACCGGTACGCGTAGTAGCCGCCGGGGACCAGACCTGCGTCGTCGTTCGCCAGCCACACCAGCGTGTCCGCGGCCCGGGTGGCGCTGCGGGACAGCACCGGTACCGGCCGGGTCAGCG
>DASRII010000116.1:0-13619 GCA_035650075.1 Micromonosporaceae bacterium
GAGTCCGGTTGGTCGAAAGTCGAGTTGCCGCGCCGTCGGCGGCAAGAAGATCAACGGCCGAAAAGCGGCACATCGCGGTGGACACCCTGGGACTGCTGCTATGCGTACTGGTCACCGCCGCGTCGGTAGAGGACCGTGACGGCGCCCGGCCGCTGCTCGACCAGCTGGCCGCCTCGTGCCGCTCCGCACCGACGATTGCCACCTCCGCCGCGCCGATTTCGAGCATGGTCAGCATCATCCGCAACGCGTGCTCTGCGACCCGAGGGAGGCTGTTGCCAGTCACAGTTGTGATCTGCACCGTCAACGTCGAAGATACGGCCCACGCCGACCTGGCTACCGGCGGCCGAGTAGGCCCACCCCCAGGCCGGGCGCCCCCGACAGCCCCGGGCGGCGGCACCTACCCGAACTTGTGCGGCCGTGCCCGCCGCCGTGGCTCTACACAGTCGGATGACACACGGTCGATTTAACCTAGGTGCGGATTGCTTCGCCGTGGCTTGTCGACCCGCGTTACGCGTTGCTTCGGTTCTGATGGGTATTACGTTGCTTCAGCCCGCGCGTCGGCCGGCTTTGGCGTGGTACTCCTCGACGATGTCCTGCGGGATCCGTCCACGGTCGGAAATATCCTTACCGGTCTTCTTGGCCCACGCCCGGATCGCCTGGTTCTGTTCCCGGTCACTAACGGCGGCGACCCGCCCCCGGCCGCGGGCCCCGGCCATGACTCCGCCACGGCCGATCTTGCGCCCCGATGCCACATACCGGGCCAAGGAGTCCCGCAACTTCTTGGCGTTCTTGTTGTTGAGGTCGATCTCGTACCAGGCGCCGTCCAAGGCGAACTTCACGGTCTCGGCCGCATCGCCGCCGTCCAGGTCATCCTCGAGGACCACCATTTCACGTCGTGCCACAACAGTTCCCTCCGGCCAAATCACAGGTTCCTCGAAAGAGTAACCCGAAGGAGATGGATCTCGTCAACAATCAGCGCAATATCGGTCGCCCGGCGCATCTATCCTGCCGCCCACGAGGGATACGCGACTGTTCCGTCACTCACCCTCTGGACGGTATTTGCCGGGCATTCAACCATTCGGATGCTACCCGGTGTGTGCAGGATAGAACCCAAAGTTAGCAGACCCGGGTACTCTCACCACGCAGAGCTAGCATCGGCCATCGGGAGACTCGCAGACGTTGCCCTGACCGGCCGTCGCCCGTTCCTACCTGCGGCTGCCGACGTCCCGCTCATATTGTGGCCGGGTGGCATTGCCTCGGCGAGGTTTACGCCGGCCACATTTGCGGACCGCGTCTGTGGACGGGAAGTTGTGGCTCACGTTCCGGGCTCGGGGGACAATGTGACCCAGGTTCGTCGTGAACCCCGACTGGCATTGCAAGGCCCGCTCGACCTGCCGCGAACTGGTGATCTTGCCGGTGGCCGACTTGGCCGGTGGTCCACGCTGAGAGCATTCAGCAGCACTCTTCTGCGGGGATCACCCGGCGGTTGCCAGCCGCGTCGGAGAGACTCTGTTCACCCGGGCCCGTGTGCACGGGCGAACGGTGAACGACGAGGAGTCCGATTATGACCCCGAATGCAGCGGACCACCCGACGACCTTCTCCGATTTGGGGTTGCGGCCGGAGCTGTTGCTGGCGCTGTCCAGCCTCGGCTACGAGGAACCCACCCCGATCCAGCGGGAGGCGATCCCGCCGCTGCTACGCGGACGTGACGTGCTCGGCCAGGCCGCGACGGGCACCGGGAAGACAGCGGCGTTCGCGCTTCCGGTGCTACAGCGGATGCCCGACGACGGGCGAGGCACCGGCCCCGCCGCGTTGGTGCTGGTGCCAACCCGTGAGCTGGCGGTGCAGGTTTCGCAAG
Source organism: Micromonosporaceae bacterium (assembly GCA_035650075.1). GTDB lineage: Bacteria > Actinomycetota > Actinomycetes > Mycobacteriales > Micromonosporaceae > DASSUC01. The sequence continues at coordinate 1,860 of DASRII010000116.1, forward strand.
CGTTCCACCGCTACGGCCGCGATCTGGGGGTACGGGTCCTGCCGATCTACGGCGGGCAGCCGATCGGCCGGCAGCTGCAGGCGCTGGAACGCGGGGTCGACGTCGTGGTCGCCACACCGGGGCGAGCGCTGGACCACATCGGCCGCGGGACGCTTCGCCTGCAGGGTGTCGAGGTGGTGGTGCTGGACGAGGCGGAAGAGATGCTCGACATGGGCTTCGCCGAGGACATCGAAGCGATCCTGCGGGAGACGCCCGAGGACCGGCAGACGGTACTGTTCTCCGCCACGATGCCAGCCCGCATCGACGGGATCGCCCGCCGGCACTTGCGTGACCCAGTCCGGATCCGGATGGGCCACGAGACGCCGACCGATGGCCAGGCGCCGCTGGTGCGGCAGAGCGCCTACGTGGTCGGCCGGGCGCATAAGCCGGCCGCGCTCGGACGCGTGCTCGACGTGGAGGCGCCCTCCGCGGCGTTGGTCTTCTGCCGCACCCGCGAGGAGGTCGACCAGCTCACGGAGACGATGAACGGACGCGGCTACCGCGCCGAGGCACTGCACGGCGGGATGAGCCAGGAGCAACGTGACCGCGTGATGGGCCGGCTGCGCGGCGGCACCGCGGATCTGCTCATCGCGACCGACGTGGCCGCCCGCGGGCTGGACATCGAACACCTCACCCACGTCGTCAACTACAACGTCCCGTCCGCGCCCGAGGCGTACGTGCACCGCATCGGCCGGGTGGGCCGGGCCGGCCGGGAGGGCGTGGCGATCACCCTGGCCGAGCCGCGCGAACACCGGATGCTCAAGGCCATCGAGCGGGCGACCAGACAACGGATGAGCATGGAGAAGGTCCCCACGATCGCCGACCTTCGCGCACGGCGCTTGGAACTGACCCGCGCCGCACTACAGGAAAGCCTTCTGGAGGATGACCTGGACGGCTTCCGGGTCGTCGTCGAGACGCTCGCCGACGAGTTCGACATCATGGACATCGCGCTCGCAGCGGTCAAGCTCGCTCACGAATACAGCGGAGCCGCCGGGGACGAGGAGGAGATACCACAGATCGCCGAGAAGGTCGGTCGGGACGCACGAAGCCGCCCGGACGGTCCCGGACGCGAACAGCGGCGCAGCCGACCAGTCCCCAGCAGCATGACGCGCCTGTTCCTCAACGTTGGACGCAACGCCGGGATCCGACCACAGGACCTGGTCGGCGCCATCGCCGGCGAATCCGGCCTTACCGGCCGCGACATCGGCGCCATCGAAATCGCCGACCGCTTCTCCCTGGTCGAGGTCCCGGAATCAGCCGCCGACAACGTGATCGCAGCCCTGCGGCGCAGCACCATCAAGGGAAAGAAAGCCACCGTACGCCGAGAACGCGATACCACCCCCAACAAGCCACCACGCTGAACGTGTAGGTGCGCCATACCGCGCTCGCACCGACCCGGTAGCCCAGTCCGACCAGCTCGCCGTGGATGCGCCGGTAGCCCCAGGTCGGCTTCTCGGCGGCTAGCCGCAGTATCAGCTGACGGACCTCCGCCGCGATGTTGGGTCGTCCTGGTTTGCGGTGGGTCGGGCCCAGTACCGCGCCCGGCGGGCGCGGGGTAGCAAACCCACCAGGGCGGTGATCACTGCCCGGTCCGCCCACGAACGCCGCGGTTATTTCACCTGTCGGCGCAGGATCGCGTTCGCGTGCCGCAACAGCAGGATCTCGGCGGTCTTGAACGCCCCGTCGCGAGTCAGCAGGCCAACCACGCCAGGAGCTGTCATCCGCCACTAGCCAGCAGCTCAACCGGCAGACGCGAATTGTGGGCACCCACACGGTCGCGGTCGCGATCTAGGCCGCCACGAATCTCGCGGTGGCGGCACCCCTCCCTAGCAGTCGCTGTATGGTATCGCCGAGTTCGTGATGGAACAGGTCATGAAGTAGTTGGCGCTGGTGGTGACCGTGAAGCGGAGGTAGTCGGGCACGTTGTCCCAGGGGCCTCCGTACACCACGTCCACCCGGTAGTACGTGGTCTCGTTCGCGCTCGCGTGGTTGTACACAGTGGACTCGATCGTGTCGCGCATGCGGATGTTGGCTTGCCGGTAGACCGGAACGAGGTTGTTGAGGTTCGTACCGCTGCCGCCGAGCCGTTTGGCGATGATGTGGCCGGCCTGGTTGATACCGGGCACGTATCCGGGTGGCTTGACCCTGCTACTGGTTTCCGTGCCCGTGGGCGGGGTCGACGTGTAGCAGGCCTGCCCACCGGCTGCCCGGTATTCGCCCAGCATCGTGGGCTTCCGGTCGAAGTACTGGACCATGTTGCCGGACCAGGTCCCGTTGAGGCAGTCCTGGTTGTCGTCCCCGTCGTTTCCACCGCCGCCACCACCGGGTATCCACGGAACGGGTATCGGTGGGCGTTTGGTGTCTGTCTTCTCTTTTTCCTTCTCCTTCGGCTTCGCACTGGGGCAGAGGAACGAGATGACGACTCCGGCGAACGAGTTGCAAACACTGTTGATCACGCCACCGCCCGACGAACCGGTGCCCGGGTTGATCCGGGGCGCGGGCGTGGACGGCTGCGGGCCGGCCATGGCGCAGGCCAGTGTCGCGCAGTACGAGGGAGGGCTACCGGACGGCATGCTACTGCCGGTGGCCACGCAGTCGTTGGCGTCGTAGCACTGGCTCGTGCCACCGCTGGTGCTTCCGCTGCTGCCGCCGCCGTCGGGGATCGGCATGTGGCCGTCCCACTCGGCGTAGCTGATCGGGTTGCCAGCGGCGAGGGCGTAGCGGTTGTTGGTGAGCGGGTCGGTGGCCAGGCCGAGGTTGGCCAGCGCCCCGTGGAAGACGTCCTGGTTGAGGAACCGTCCGATGTCCGGGCCGAACCGGCGCGCCCCCATGTCGAGGGTGTTGGAACCGGTGTCCATCCGCTTGGCGCTGTAGCGGAACGGGTTGAACGGGTTGACCGCGTTGGTGTCGCCCTTGCTGAGGTCGGTGTCGGTATCGCCGTAGGCGCGGTAGCCGTAGCTGGCCCTGGTAGCGCCGGTCGGGTCGAGCAGTTGTGAGGTCGAGCCGTGGGTGTCGTATCCGTAGGTGTATGTGGTGGGTGCCTGTGGTACGCCGCCGCTGTACGGAGTGTTCGTCATGGCCAGCCGGCGGCCGGCCGGGTCGTAGCTGTAGTCCTTGGCCGCCAACGTCCCGGTGGAGTTGGTTTGGACCTCCCGGGTCTGCTGGGCGGTCAGGCCGAGATAGTTGAACGTGGTGGTACGCGGGTCGGTCGGGAACGCCGGGTGGGTCTCGACTTGGGCGACGACCCGGTCGAGCGCGTCGTGGGTGTACTCGCCACTGTCGGTCTGGGTGCCGCCGCTGAAGGCGCGGTAGGTGCTCAGCCGGTCGAGGTAGTCGTAGCTGTAGTCGGCGATCAGCGTGCCCGCGGGTTGCTGGGGCGGTGCGCAGTCGGCGGCCGAGCCGGCGGCGGTCGTGACGCAGGCGAGCCGGCCGACGTCGTCGTACCAGTACTTTGACGTGGTACCGCCGCCGGTGACCTGTTGGAGTTGGTTTCCGGTGTAGGTGTAGGTCTTCGTCGTGGCGCCGTTGACGGCCTCGGTGAGGATGTTGCCAGTGCCGTCGAGCGTGTACGCGGTGGTCTTGCCGTGGCCGTCGTTGGTGCCGACGAGCCGGTCCCGCGGGTCGTAGGCGTAGGTGGCAGTGCAAGTACCGGGGAAGCATGGTGAGGTGCCGCCACCACCCGGGCGCAAGCTGAAGACATCCTTCGTACGGTTGCCGTTGACGAAGACTCCGGTGGTGTCCAGGTAGTCCACGACATGGGACTCGGTAACGGTTCCGGACCCGTTGGTGGTGTTGAGCGTCCTGAGTAGACCGTTGGCGAAGTAGTCCCAGGTGGTGGTCTGCTTGGTGGACCAGACGCCGGATCCGTTGTTCTGCTCGATGCGCCGCAGTATCTGCCGGCCGACAGGGCTGAACGTGTTTGTGGTGCGCTGGTCGTCCGCGGCCCCGGTGCTGGTACCGAAGTCGAGCTGGGTGGTGATCCAGTTCGCCTGGTCGTAGTCGGTGTGTTGCTTCCGCCCGGCCTGGGTGACCGTGCCGCCGGGCGTGGATTCCTTGCCGTTGGATTCGATGTCGGTGATGTTGCTGTTGGCGTCGTAGGTGAACGCGCTGAACGTCCAGGCCGAGTCGTTCTGCTTCTTGTGGTCCGCGCGGAGCAGCCGGTCCAGGTCGTCGTATGCGTTGCGCAGGTCGACGAAGGTCTCCGCCGGTGTGGTCAGACCGCTCGCGTCGCGGCTGGACACCAACTGGTTGTCGGCGTTGTAGGTGTAGGTGACGGGTTGGCCCTGCTGGTCGGTGCGTTGGCGCAGTAGGCCGTCGGCGAAGTACAGCCACTGGATCTGCTTGGTGGTGTCGAGGTTGCCGTTGCGGTCTTCTGGAGTACGCAGCGTCTGCTGACCCGACGCGTTGTAGTCGAAGTGCACCTTCGGGTTGGCCGGGTCGTTGCTTGCCGCGATCCAGCCGGGGTCGAAGTACTCCACTGTTGTCCTCGCCGTGGTGGGTACGTCGACCAGGTTGGGGTGGCTGTCGGGCAGCGTGGTGACGGTCAGGTTGCCGTTGAAGTCGTAGCCACGGTGGACGTAGAACTGCGTTGGATATGTGCTGTCGAGGGGCAGGTTCACGCGGGTCTGCCTGTTGAGCGCGTCGTACGTATAGCTCGTGACGTACGCGGTGAAGGTGACTTTGTCCGCCGAGGCGTCGTACCCGCGCGGACTGATGACGCGTGTGGTGTTGCTGTTCTCGTCGTATTCGACGAGGGTCACCGAGTCGCGCGGATTGGTGCCGGCCACGAACCGTTGCTCGATACGCACCGGCCGGTTCAGCGCGTCGTATCTGGTTGTATTGGGGCTCCCGGCGGCGTCGGTGACGGTGGTGCGGTTGTTGTTGGCGTCGTAGCCGAATGTGGTGTTGTGGCTCAGCGGATCCGAGACGCTGGTCAGGCGGTGCGCCAGGTCGTACCCATAGACGGTGGTGAAGGGTGTGGTGTGCGAGGCGGGACACGTCACCGTCGCGAGCGCCGCCTTCGGCTCCGTCGTGGAGACCAGGTTGCCGACGTTGTCGTAACACGAGTGCTGGACCAGGGCCTCGATCGTGGCGTCGGGTTTGACATGGTTGCGGGTCTGCCGGATGACCCGGTCGAGCGCGTCGTAGGTGAGGTTCACCGTCCGGGTGTTGTTCGGCGTGCCGTCCTTCATGCCGAGCGGCAACGTCACGGTCGTCACGCGACCGGCGACGTCGTACGCGTACCGCGTCCGCTCGCCGGCCGGGTCGGCGGTGGTGTCGGGTCCGGTGACCACCAAGCGGCGGTCCATCGCGTCGTAGGTGACCGTCGTGGTGGGTCCGGCGCCGGAGTCCAGCGCGCCGAAGTGTGGCTGCACAGCCTTCACCACGTTGTCGTTCGCATCGTAGAACGAGTCGGTGAAGATCAGCTGACCGAGCTCGCGGCCGGTCGACTTCGGCGTGGATTGCCGACCCAGCCGGTTGAACGAGTCGTAGCCGAAATAGGTGCGGTACTGCCGCGGGTCACCCCCGGTGAAGCTCGCGTGGTTCGCGTCCTGCACCCACAGCAGGCGCCCGCCGTCGTCGAACTGCATCCGCACCGGATGCGTCGGCGTCGTCGGGCTGTCACTGGCGTCGACGACGGTGGTCGGCAAACCGTTCGCGTCGTACGCCGTGAAACGCGAGACGTTGCCCTTGAAGTCCGCGCTGGTGGCCACGGTGCCGTCGGCGTTGTACGTGTACCGGGCCGGCTTGGTGGGATAGAGCGGCTCGGTGACGGTGGTGACATTGCCGTTTGCGTCATAGCCGAAGCTCCACCGGTTGGCGCTGCCCGCCGCCACCTCGACCGGGTCCTGTTTCGTGGCCAGTTGGCTGATGTGCGGGATCGTGCGCCCTGGCTTCCACCGCCCGGCGACGTCTCCCGTGTCCACGGCGACGTTCTGGTACGTCAGCACGGTGTGGTTGTTCAGTTGGTCGTAGGAGTCGGTGAGGTAACCGTTGTCGTTGTACACGAACCGCCGCGTGCTCAGGTTCGGCTCGGTGAGCTTGGTGACTTTGAAGTCGGCGTTCCACTCCAGGGCCGTGACCTCGTTGAGCGGATTGGTGATGCTGAGCGGCTTGCCCGTGACGTCGTACGCGAACTTCGTGGTCCGTGCCGTCTGCCCGGCCGGGGTTGGTGCGGCCACGGTGGTGACCCGGTTGGTGATGTCGTAGCTGACGTTGGTGATCGCGCCGGACCGGTCTGTCACGGAAGCCAGCTTCCACCGGTTCTGTGCGGTACCCGGGCCGTGGTAGGCGAAGCGTGTCTCCGCGCCCATCGGGTCACGCACGCTGTAGACGAGGCTCGCCTGGTTGGGTGTCTTCGGGTCCGGCGCGACCCGCTGTGCCGGGTCCGGGATCGCCGGTCCGGCGCCGTTCGACGTCGTGTAGGTGAAGATCCAGCTCCGGTCCGCGAGTGCTGTGCCGTCAGCGTTGGTGCCGCCCTTCTCGGTAATCGACAGCAGGTTCCCGTCGTCGTAGTAGGCGAACTCCGCCGCGTGGCCGAGATGGTCGGTGATCCGGGAGATCTTGCCGCGGATCTGCGGCTTCTTCGCCGTGGCCTTAGTGAAATACGTGATGTCGAAGCTGCGGTTCGGCGCCGGTGCCGGGCCTTGACCGGCGGCGTCCGTCACCTTGGTGATGTGGAACTTCGGGCCGCCCGGGTCATCGCCCGGCGCGACCGCGGTCAACGTGAACGAGATGGTGTTGCCATTACGGTCGCTCACGAACGTCGGGTACCCGTCAGCGTTGAAATAGAACGTCACCCGGTCCGGTCGGGTCAGCGCCCAGTACCGCGGGTTGGTCGTGTCCGTGGTCAACGACCGCAGGAACAGGTGAGTGCCCGCCGGCTCGGTCCAGTACGTGCTGCCGTCACCAGCGGTGGTCCCGTCGAAGTGGTGCAGCGTCCCGTCCCCGTCGACGAACTCCACGAACTTGTTGGACCGACCGGCGATCGTGTCCGCGTTGTTGGGATGAACATCCAGCGGGTTGCCCAACCGGACGAGGCTGGAAATCGACAGCGAGAAATTCGTGCCGACCGGCGACTCCGACTTCTGCTCCAAGCTGTTGTACGTCAGCCGGGTCAGGGTGTGCAGGCCCCGGCCCGGGTTCGACAGTGGCGTGAGGGTCAGCATCGAGTTGCCGTTGGCGACGTTGACCGCGTTGGTCATGCCGGCGCCCACCGGGGTGGTGACGTACGCGTAATACTGTTCGATGCCGAGCTTGGTTGACAGTGCCTTGTTCACCACCACCGGGTTGTCCATTGGCTGGTTACCCTTGCCGGCAAAAGCGACGGCCGGGTTGAGGGCGGTGTCGACCACCTCGAAACGCAGCCGGTACTGGGCCGCGTCCACCCCATCCGGCAGGACCGGCGGGGTCACGCTGACTCGCACCGGCGTAACGGTGCTCGCGCCGGCGGCCAGGTTCAGCGCGGTCAGGTTTCCGCTCTCCACCATCGGATCGGCCGGGTTCGGGCTGTACCACTGGTACCGCAGCACCTTCTGGTTGCTCGTCCATGCCTGCGTGCTGGTGTTCGTGACCGTCACGTCCACCGGATAGGTCAGCTGGGGCCCGCCCGGGGTGTAGAGCATCGCCTGTGGCACCGGACTGCTGGTGAACGTCGCCCGGTACGGGGTCCCGGCGGTGTTCCCAGTCGTGGCGGTAACTATCCCCGAGGAGACGGACTGCCCGGTCGAGTCATAGACCTTTGTGGACAGAGCGTGCGCGCCGTCGTAGGCGGGCAGTGCCGCGTCCAGGGTGTTCCAGGCGAACGTGTACGGCGCAGTGGTCGACGTGGCGTACAGCGCGCCGTCGACGTACAGCTCGACCCGGCCGATGGACAGTCCACTCGCGACAGTGTTGGCGGTGGTCACCGATACCGTGCCGATCAGTCCGACCGCGTTGTTGGCCGGCGATGTGATCGCGGTGATGGGTGCCGCGTGGTTGGCCACCTGCACCGGTACCGGGACCGAGGTGGTCACGTTGCCGGCGTCGTCGTATGCCTTGACCGTGAGCGTATGGCTGCCGTTGGCGAGCGTGGTGGTGTTCCACGAGAACGTATACGGCGCGGTGGTGGACATGCCGTTGAGCACGCCGTCGACGAACAGCTCCACTTTGTCCACGCGGCGGTCGTCGGAGGCGGCGGTGGTGACGGGGGCGGTACCGCGGACGATCGCACCGGCAGCCGGCGCGGCGATGGATACGTTCGGTTTGGTGGCGTGGCTGTTGTCCACGTAGGTGATCGCCAGCTTGGGGTGGTGCGTGATGTCGGCCGCGGAGGCGGTGGCGTCGGACGATGCATAGTCGATGTCGTTCTTGACAGTGCGGCTCTCGTCGCCGACCCGCAACAGCAGGCCGAGGTTGGGCTTGTCCCCGTTCACCCACGGCTGCACCGCGGTCTTCACATCGAAGTCGTGCCAACCCGGGCCTTCGCCCGCGGCCACCGTGCGACTGGCTACCAGTGCGGGATCGTAGTCACCGCCTTGGGCGGTCCAGTTCACGCCGTTGGCCGCGGTGTACCAGGTCGCGCCGTTGAAACACCCGTAGGTGCCCTCCTCCCAGTCCCGGCCGACGCGGTACGCGTTGACCGTGGCCGGCACGTTCGAGGCGATCTTCCACAAGGACATGTTCGCCGAGGTGATCGTCGTCCCGGCGGGGATGTCCTTCAGGTCGAACCGCACCAGGCTGCGCCACATCGTGGTACTCGCATCGTCGCTGCCCACCCGCAACCAGTTTTCCGTGCCGTATGTGCCGCATTGGATCGCACCGTTGAGCAGCTGGTAGAACAGCTTGGTGTCCTTGGCGGCCGCGGGATCGGGCTGCAGCAGCTTGGTCGCCTGCCCGTCGGGCGGCAGGGTGACCCGTACCTCGTTAGAGACACCGGCGTTCGCCACCACACGGTAGGAGAAGGTGCCACCCGGCGCCGCGGTGGTGTCGCGGTACGTCGTGGTGGCGATGTCCGATGTGGACATCAGCAGGGTGTCCGGGGACGGGGTGAAGTTCGCGGTCGCGGACCGGTGTACCTCGTAGCGGGTGAACGGTCCGCCGCTCAACTCGCCGGCGTACCTCGACCAGGAAAGATCGGCTCCGTTGGAGTGCAGTGTGTCCGGCGAGGAGAGCGTGGGTTTGTCCGTGGGCGAAATCTGGTCGGGGGTCAGGCTCGTCCGGTAGAGGCTTTCGTTGGTGGTGGTGTCGAAATACTCCACGGTGAGGCGAGGCGGGGTCGCGATGGCGTCGATGTCGAAGATTGCGTACACCTTGCGGTTGCCCACCTTGAACAGGATCTGAGGGTCGGTCGTCGTCGGTGGTGGCAGGAAGAACGCCCACAGCGGGCTGGGCATGAACTCATGGAACTGGTACGGCGGGAAGCTCGTGTTCCGGAAGGCGCCCGACCAGTGCTGGTCGCCCGAGGCGAGCACGACGCCGCCGATACGGTTGTCGCGAATGTAGCGGAACAGCTCACCTCGTTCGGTGGTGAAGCCGCGCCAGGAGTCGTTGCCGGTACCGCCGAAGTCGTTGAACGGCACCGAGGAGACGATGAACTTGAACGGCGCGGTGGAGGCGGACAGCCAGGCCTTCAGGTCAGCCTTCTGGGTCGCGCCCAGCATCGTCTTCGACGCGTTGTCGGCGGCCGAGTTGGGGCTGCGGTGGCTGCGGGTGTCCAGCACGTAGATGTCGGCCGGTCCGGCGCGCAGCGAGAAGTAGGTGTTGCCGGCGGTCCGCGGTGGCGGGTTGTGGCTGCCCTGGTAGGCGTCGAACGCCGGCCGCGCCTGCAGGTAGAGGCCGGTCTGGCCGCCGCTCCAGTCGTTGGTGATCTCGTGGTCGTCCCACATCATCAGGCTCGGCACCTTCGCGGTCAGCTTGCGGAAGTACGCCTCCCCCCACTGATTGCGGTACTTGCCGTAGTAGCCCGCAGTGGTCGTCGCGGCCGGGTCGGCGTCCGCGTACACGTTGTCGCCGCCGAAGAGCATCAGGTCGGGATTCTTGGCGGCCACGTTGGCTAAGCCGGTGAACGGGGTGCCGGTCAGGTCCGCGCCGAAGGCCAGCCGCACCCGGCCGGTGGTCGAGGGAGCCGGCACGGTCCGGAAGGTTCCCTTCGACAGCGGGTCGACCACGCAATCGACCGCCAGCCGGAAGTCGTAGCTGGTGGCCGGGGCCAGCCCGGTGAGCGTGAGTACCGCGGTGTTGTCCGCCGCGCTGTTGAAGCCGACCTCGGCCGTAGCGGTGGTCCACGCCGGCGTACCGGTTGCCCGGTACTGCACGCGAAGCGTCCCCGGGCGGTTTCCCCGCGCCCACAGCCGGACGGCGCCGTCGGTCGGGGCGCCGACCAGCGGACCGATCGAGATCCCGCCCGACAGCCCGGAGACCAACCTGATCGCGCCGGCCGCCGGCTGGCCGGGAATGGCCTCACCGGGCGTACCGAGGACCAGGTCGGGGCGGCCGTCACCCGTCACGTCGCCGGCGGCCAGCGCCGCACCGAACCGGTCGCCGGTCTCGTCGCCGGAGCCGAGGTCGGCTTGGCTGATCCACCGGGCCCGCTCCGGCGAGCGGGTACCGCCGCCGAAGAGCGTCACCCCACCGGCTCGCGCCCCCGCACCCAGCCGGTCCGATGGTGCCCCCACGACGAGTTCCGCGTAGCCGTCCCCGTCCGTGTCCGCCGCGGCCAGCGCGGCGCCGAAGCCGTCGCCGGCTTCGGTCACCCCGCCGGCGGCCGGCTGTTCCACGAAGTACCCAGAGGGCTGAGCCCCCGATACCCCACGGAAGACATAGAAGATGCCACCGGCCGGGTCGCTGCCCGGTCCCTCGTTCGGCGTGCCCACCGCGATGTCGGCCACCCCGTCGCCGTTGAAGTCCGCCATCGCCAGTGCCGCGCCGAAGTTGTCGCCAGCCTCGGTGTTACCGCCGCCGTTCTCCTGGGTCCGGTAGTAGCCAGCGACCAAGCCGCCGGTCGAGCCGGGCAGCACATAGATCGCGCCACCGGCCGGGTCGGCGTTGGGTGCCTCGCTGGGTGCGCCGACCACCAGGTCGGCGATACCGTCGCCGCTCACGTCGCCCGCGGCCACCGCCTGCCCGAACCGGTCCCCCGCCTCGGTGTTACCGGCCGCGTTCTCCTGCGTCTTCGAAGCCGCCGCGCCCAGCCCGGTAGCGGAACCATTGAACACGAACACCGCGCCGCCGGCCGGGTTGCTACCCGGCGCTTCCCCGGGCGCGCCGGCCACCAGGTCGGGGTAGGTGTCGGAGTTGAAGTCGCCGACCGCCAACGAGCGGCCGAAGCCGTCACCGGCCTCGTTGGCGCCCGGGGCCTGGTCCTTCAAGCTGCCCGTCGTCAGTCCGGAGGCGGAGCCGGCAAACAACATCACCGCGCCGGAGTCCGACGCCGAGCCGATCGCCTCACCCGGCACCCCTACGGCCAGGTCCGCCCGCCCGTCCCGGTTGAAGTCGCCCGCGGCCAGTGCGGCGCCGAACTCGTCACCCGACTCGTTCGCCCGGCCGGCGTTGGATTGGGTCAACCGGACACCCGACGCGATCCCGGCCGCCGATCCAGGAAACACGTACACCGCACCCGCCGGCACACCGGACACCGCATCTTGCGGCGCTCCCACCGCCACGTCACCGAACCCATCCCCGTTGAAGTCGCCCACGGCCGCGGCGGCACCGAAGTTGTCGCCCGCGTCGTTGACTCCCCCG
>DASRII010000117.1:0-11598 GCA_035650075.1 Micromonosporaceae bacterium
CCCGTCGACGTTGGGCTACAAGGGCTTCCCCAAGTCCTGCTGCACCAGCCTCAACGAGGTGATCTGCCACGGCATCCCGGACTCGACGGCCATCGAGGACGGCGACATCGTCAACGTCGACGTGACGGCGTACCTGGACGGGGTGCACGGGGACACCAACGCGACGTTCTGTGTCGGCGACGTCCGCGAGGAGGCGCGGCTCCTCGTGGAGCGCACCGAGGAGGCCATGATGCGGGGCATCAAGGCCGTCGCGCCCGGCCGGCCGATCAACGCGATCGGCCGCGTCATCGAGGCGTACGCAAAGCGTTTCGGGTACGGCGTCGTCCGCGACTTCACCGGCCACGGCATCGGCGAGGCGTTCCACAGTGGACTGTACGTGCCGCACTACGACAACCCGCGGCTCACCACGATGATGGAGCCGGGGATGACGTTCACGGTCGAACCGATGATCACGCTGGGTACGTACGACTACGACATCTGGTCGGACAAATGGACCGTGGTCACCAAGGATCGCCTGTGGACCGCCCAGTTCGAGCACACGGTGGCGGTGACGGACGACGGGTACGAGATCCTGACGTTGCCGTGATTCTCGAGGACCATCACGCCGACGTGTCGGGCGGCTGGCTGCGCGCTGCCACGTTCGGGGCGATGGACGGCCTGGTCACGAACATCGCGCTGATCGCCGGCGTGGGTGGTGGCGGGGTGGCTCCGCAGACCATCGTGCTGACCGGGATCGCCGGGCTGGTGGCCGGGGCGATCTCGATGGGGCTCGGGGAGTACACCAGCGTGCGTACCCAGAACGAACAGGTCGCCGCCGAGGTGGCCAAGGAGCGCCACGAGCTCGAGCGCAACCCGGAGGCCGAGGCCGAGGAGCTGGCCGAGAAGTGGATCGAGCGTGGCCTGCGACCGGACCTGGCTCGCGAGGTGGCCCAGGCGCTGCAGCAGAACCCGGCGGAGGCGCTGCGCGTCCATGCCCAGGAGGAGCTGGGCGTGGACCCCAACGAGGCGCCGAGCCCGTGGGTCGCCGCGATCTCGTCGTTCCTGTGTTTCTCGGTTGGTGCGTCCATACCGCTGCTGCCGTATCTACTGGGGTTCGAGAGCCTGTGGCCCGCACTGGCCTGCGGTGGACTCGGCCTGTTCGTGGCGGGCGCGATCGTGTCCCGGTTTACGAACCGCACCTGGTGGGGCAGTGGGCTGCGCCAGCTGATCCTCGGCGCGCTGGCCGCCGCGGCCACCTACGGCATCGGCACGCTGATAGGCGTGAACGGCGTCGCCTGACCCGCGTTGATCATGAAGTTGCTGACTCGACACGCCGTCGAACATGCAACCAAGTTCATGATCGACGGGGTCTGGGCGGCGGGGTCTAGCGGTTAGGCCAGGAGGTCGGTGATTGTGCCGTCTACTGGGCGGCCGCGGGTGGCGAGTTGCTCGGCCTGTCCACGCAGGACGGTGGCGACCTCGGTGATGTCGGCGCCGGCGAGACCGGTACGCCGGACGGCGTCCGCGCTGTGCCGGAAGTAGGTGCGCGTCAACAGGCCGGACACGAGTGCGGCGGCCACCCGCGCCTCGGCGAGCGCGGCCAGCGCCGCTTCGGTCTCGTGCCACGACGCCAGCCGGATCGCCTTGCCGTGCGCCGACGAGGCCCGACACCACGCCTCGCGCGCCAGCGCGCTGAACTCGCGGGCGCCGGCCTCCGCCAGGCGGGCCAGGTGCGTGTCCCGCAACCGCTCGAACCACCCATCCGGATCGAAGATCGGCTTCGTCGTCACGTACCGGTCCGCGGCCAAGGGCCAGGACATCGAGAGGGTACGGGCATGCCGCAGGTACTCGTCCGAGCCCACGACACCCAGGTCCACGAGTACGCCGTCGATCCGCCGGCCGCTCGGCCGTGGTCCGGTGCCCGCGGAGTACGTGACCACGACCAGCCCCACGTCACTGTTCTCGGTGTCGTCTCCGTGCGCGAGCGAACCGTGTACGCCGATGGCGAGCACGTCAGCGCGGTACCTCTGCCGTACTGCCTCGGCCACCTGATCGGCCACGACCCAGCGGGGATTCTCCAGCACCCCGCCATTCTTGGCGTTACTCGTCGAGCACGAAAGTGATGAGCATGTGGACCTGGTACCCCGTGATCTTGCCGTTGTCCAGCATGATCTTCTGTTCCTTGACCCAGGCGCTGCTGATGTTGCGCAGTGTCTTGTTGGCCCGCTCGATGCCGGTCTTGATGGCGTCCTCGAAGCTCTTGGTCGACGCGGAGCTGACCTCGGTGACCCGGGCAACAGTGCCTGGCATGTGAACCCCCCGTATATACGCCCCAAACGGGGCATTCGAATCCTAGTAGGGTTGCCCCTCGTGAGTGTGGACGCCGTGATTTTCGACTGGGGCGGCACGTTGACGCCGTGGATGGACATCGACGGCCGGCACTGGCCCCGGCTCACGGACGGCCTCGTCGCCGCCGGGCGGCTCGATCCGGATCGCGCCGCCGAGGTGGTCGCCGCGCTGACGGTGGCCGAGGCGGAGGCGTGGCGCCTGGCCCGGGACGAACACCGCAGCGGGCGGTTGGAGGACATGTTCGCCGCCGTGGGGCTCGAGCTGGACGAGATGTCGTACGCCCTGTACTGCGCGGAGTGGGAATGGGCGACCTACCTCGACCCGGATGTGCCGGCGCTCTTCGAGGCGCTGCGCGCGCGAGGCGTCAAGGTCGGTGTGCTCTCCAATACCGTGTGGCCGCGGCGGATGCACGAGGAGATCTTCGCTCGGGACGGCGTACTGCACCTGATCGACGGTGCTGTCTACACGAGTGAGATCCCGTGGACCAAGCCGCATCCCGAGGCGTTCGCGGCGGCGATGACGTCGGTCGGGGTCACCGATGCCGGTCGTTGCGTGTTCGTCGGTGACCGGCCTTTCGACGACATCTTCGGTGCCCGACAGGCCGGGATGCGGCCGGTACTGCTACCGCACAGCCGCATCCCGGATGTCCAACGTGGACACACCGACGGTGAGCCCGACGCGGTGGTCCAGCGGTTGAGCGAGGTAGTGGATCTGGTTGACGAGTGGTTGCTCAGTGGTACGTCGGGCCGGCCCAGATCGTGAGCCTCATTTTCCATCCCTCCCCCTGGCTCGGATGAATGTCATGGTGCGCAGGGCATCCGGCGGCGCGCTCGTACCGCGCGAACCCATGGCACGTTCACGGGAGTCGGTTAGCTGACTCGATCGAGTCGGAAGATGCGCAGATGCCGGTTACTGGCCCGGCGCTCGTACGTCACGTAGGCCGGCCACACCCGCAGGAGCAGGGCCCACACCCGGTCCCGTTCGGGGCCCTCGACCAGCGTCGCGCGCACCGGGATCCGCTCTCCGCGTACGACGATCGTGGCCTCGGGGTGGGCGAGCAGGTTCGCGGACCAACCCGGGTGATCGTGCTGTCCCCAGTTCGAGCCGATCACCACGAAGGAGTCGCCGTCAGGGGCGTACGAGATCGGGGCGGTCCGCGGCTGGCCGGAGCGCCGCCCGGTCGTGGTGAGGACCAGCGACGGGATCAGGCCGAGGGCGACGACCCGCCCCTTGGTGACCCGGATGACGAGCCGGTCGATCGGCGGCACGACGCGCCTGGCGAGCGGCGAGAACCAGCGCTGGTGCCCCAGCCGCTGGACGAAGGAGACGAACGACACCCGGTCAGGCTAGACCGCCAACCAGGCCGTGGTATCCGGCGGCAGGGTGCCATCGTCGTTCAACGGGCCACTGGCCAGGATCGGCCGGCCGTCGAGGGTCATCGGTTCGGAGCCGAGGTTGGCGACGCACACCAGGCCTGGTTCGCGGGTGAACGCGAGCACCTCCGGCGCGGGCGGGTCGAGCCAGCGCAGGGCTCCACTGTCGGCCCAGGACGAACGGCGGATCCGCAGCGCGGCCCGGTACAGCTCCACAGTGGACTCAGGGTCGCCGGTCTGCGCTTCGACGCTGAGGCCGGCCCACGCGTCCGGCTGGGGGAGCCACGTCGGGGCCCCGCCGAACCCGTACGGCGCGGCAGCGCCCGACCACGGCAGCGGTACCCGGCAACCGTCGCGGCTGTGGCCGGACCGGGCCAGGGCGGGATCCCGCCGGACCTCGACCGGAAGGTCGACCTCGGGCAGGCCCAGCTCCTCGCCCTGGTGGACGTATGCCGACCCGGGTAGAGCGAGCATGAGCAGGGCGGCCGCCCGCGCCCGCCCCAACGACCCGTACCGGGTGACCGGCCGTACGGTGTCGTGG
This sequence comes from Micromonosporaceae bacterium, assembly GCA_035650075.1. Taxonomy (GTDB): domain Bacteria; phylum Actinomycetota; class Actinomycetes; order Mycobacteriales; family Micromonosporaceae; genus DASSUC01. Next base: position 4,243 of record DASRII010000117.1, read on the forward strand.
TTGCCGAGTACCCAGGTCGGTGGGGCGCCGACCGTGGCACAGGCGGCGAGCGAGGCGTCGATGACCCGGCGCAGGTCGGCCGCCCGCAGGGGTGCGGTGAGGTAGTCGAAATTGAACGCCTGGTGCAGCTCGTCGGGGCGGACGTACCGGGCGACCCGCTCGGGACTCGGTACCCACGCCTCGGCCACCGCCATCCGGTCACCCGGGTAGCTGTCGAGGATCTTGCGCCAGGCGCGGTAGATCTCGTGTACGCCGTCCTGGTCGAAGTACGGGGTGCCCGACGTGTCGAACATGTGCGTGCGCTCGGTACCCAGGTCCGGCAGACCGGCCGCCTTGACCAGACCGTGCGCGACGTCGACGCGGAACCCATCGACTCCGCGGTCGAGCCAGAACCGCAGGATCGCCTCGAACTCGGCGTGCACCTCGGGGTTCTGCCAGTTGAGGTCCGGCTGGGAGGAGTCGAACAGGTGCAGGTACCACTCGCCGTCCGGTACCTGGGTCCAGGCCGGCCCACCGAAGATCGACTGCCAATCGTTCGGGGGTCCGTCACCAGGGCGGAAGTGGAAGCGCTCGCGGGCCGGGCTACCGGGGCCGGCGGCGAGCGCGTCGACGAACCACGGGTGCTCGGTCGAGTAGTGGTTCGGCACGAGGTCGACGATGACCCGCAGCCCGTGCGCACGTGCGTCGGCGATCAAGCCATCAAGATCGGAGAGCGTGCCGAACATCGGGTCCACCGCGCGGTGGTCGGATACGTCGTATCCGCCGTCGATCATCGGCGAGCGGAAGAACGGGCTGAGCCAGATCGCGTCGACCCCGAGGTCCCGCAGGTACCCCAGCTTGCTACGGACGCCTTCGAGATCACCGATGCCGTCGCCGTTCGCGTCCGCGAAGCTGCGCGGGTACACCTGGTAGATCACCGCACTTTGCCACCACACGCGCTGAAGGATGGCTGCAAAAACTGCAAGAGTCAAGCAACGTGTTGCAGCCCGGTTTCCGGTGGTGCGATGGCGGTCGATGCCCGGACAACCAGGTCCGGCCCGAAGAGGTACTCCGAATGCGGGGCCGGGTGCCCGTTGATCTCATCGACGAGCGCCTGGACCGCGGCCACCGCCATCGCGCGGACCGGCTGCCGCACGGTGGTCAGCGGCGGATCGGTGAAGGCGATCAGGGGTGAGTCGTCGTACCCGACCACGGAGACGTCGGTGGGTACCGCGAGTCCCCGCCGGCGTACCGCCCGGATCGCACCGAGCGCCATCAGGTCCGAACCGCAGACGATGCCCGTCACCCCGCGGTCGAGCAGCCGGCTGGCGGCCGCCTCGCCACCCTCGACCCCGAACAGGGACAACGAGATCAGCTCCTCGAGCTGGGCATCGGACGCGCCGGTCAGCTCGCGCATCGCGGTGCGGTACCCGGCGATCTTCCGGCGTACCGGGATGAACCGCTCCGGCCCGGAGATCAGGCCGATCCTGCGGTGCCCGAGCGCGGCGAGGTGGGATACCGCCAGCACGCTGGCCGCCTGCTCGTCGGGGGAGACGAACGGGGCTTCCAGGCCCTGCACGTACCCGTTGATCAGGACTATGGGCAGCTTCCGCGCGATCAGCTTGCGGTAGCGCTCGGGGTCCGCGGAGGTGTCCGCGTGCAAGCCGGAGACGAACATGATCCCGGAGACCTGGCGTTCCAGCAGCATCTCGACGTACTCGTCCTCGGTCACCCCGCCCGGGCTCTGGGTACACAGCACCGGCGTGTAGCCCTGCTGAGCCAGCGCCGACTCGATGACCTGCGCGAAGGCCGGGAAGATCGGGTTGTCCAGCTCGGGCACCACGAGCCCGACCAGGCCGGCGCTGCGCTTGCGCAGGCGGGCCGGGCGCTCGTAGCCGAGCACGTCGAGCGCGGTGAGCACCGCCTGCCGCGTCTCCGCGGAGACGCCCGGCCGGTCGTTGAGGACGCGGGACACGGTGGCCTCGCTGACCTCGGCCTGCAGGGCGATGTCGGACAGACGCGCGCGCATGGCGGCAGGGTAACGCATTGGTAAGGACTTGCAGCATCCGCCGCAACGGCTTCCATCCTCTGAAACTTCTTGCTAACGTGCCGGCAACTCAGTTCCGGGCGATTCAAGATCGACAGGAGATCCTCGATGCGCATCCGTACGGCGGGTGTGGTCGCCACCCTGGCCCTCGCGCTTGCTGCCACGGCCTGTGGCAACGACAAGGCGGGCGACTCGACCACGACCGACCCCCGGTCCCTCACCGCCGACCTCACGTGGTGGGACACGTCGGACCCCAAGAACGAGGGGCCGGCCTTCCAGGAGCTCGTGGCCAAGTTCAACCAGACGTATCCCAACGTCCACATCAAGTACGAGTCGGTGCCGTTCGGGGAGGCGCAGAACAAGTTCAAGACCGCGGCCGCCGCCAAGTCGGGGGCGCCGGACATCCTTCGGGCCGAGGTCGCCTGGGTACCGGAGTTCGCCTCGCTCGGCTACCTGTACGCGCTGGACGGTTCCGAGCTGCTCGCCGACGAGTCGGACTTCTTCGCCACACCGATGTCGTCGAACAAGTTCAACGGCAAGACGTACGGCGTCCCGCAGGTCACCGACTCGCTGGCCTTGCTGTACAACAAGAAGATCTTCTCCGACGCCGGCATCACCGCGGCGCCGAAGACCTGGGCCGAGGTGAAGACGGCCGCCGCAACGATCAAGGGGAAGACCGGCAAGGACGGCCTGTTCATCAACGCGGGCGGGTACTTCCTGCTGCCGTTCATCTACGGCGAGGGCGGCGACCTGGTCGACGCGTCCGCCAAGAAGATCGTCGTGAACTCCAGCCAGAACGTGGCCGGTGTGACGATCGCGCAGGACCTCGTCCGTAGCGGTGCCGCGGTCAAGCCGCCGGCGAACGACTCGTACGGCACGATGATGACCCTGTTCAAGGAGCAGAAGGTCGCGATGATCATCAATGGCCCGTGGGAGGTCAACAATGTCAAGGGCGCACCCTCGTTCGGCGGCCTCGACAACCTCGGTATCGCGGCCGTCCCGTCCGGCTCGGCGAAGGCCGGCTCCCCGGTCGGTGGCCACAACTACGTGATCTGGTCGCAGATGCCGCAGGCGAAGGCCGCGGCGGCGATCGCGTTCATCAAGTTCATGAGCTCGGCCGAGTCGCAGGCGTTCCTGGCCGAGAAGTTGGGCCTGCTGCCGACCCGCAAGTCGGCGTACGACCTGCCCGCGGTGAAGAACAGCGCGATCATCTCCGCGTTCAAGCCGGTCATCGACGCGGCGGTGGCCCGCCCGTGGATCCCCGAGGGCGGCCAGTTCTTCGGCCCGCTGGACCAGATGGCCACCGAGGTACTCGTGCAGAACAAGGACCCGAAGGCGTCCCTGGACACCGTGGCCGGCAAGTACAAGGCCGAGGTCGTACCCTCGTACGCCTCCTGACCTTTCTCCGGGCCCGGCTTCGGCCGGGCCCGGACGCCCCCTCGGAGTCCGGATGAGACTGCGCCGTTTCTGGGACCGGTACTGGTACGCGTGGGCGATGGTCGCCCCCGTCGTCGCCGTGCTGGCCGTACTGATCTTCTACCCGCTGGGGCGGGGCATCTGGCTGTCGTTCACCAACTTGACCGAGGCCAACCAGCTCGAGGAGATCTGCACCAGGTCGATCACCGGCGAGGAGGACTGCCAGCCGAACCCGAACGCGTACGAGTTCGTCGGGGTCGACAACTACATCCACGTGCTACGCGGTGACGTCGGCGAGTTCTGGCAGTGGTTCGGCGTGACGCTCATCTGGACGTTCGCCTGCGTCGTCTGCCACTACCTGATCGGGCTCGGCCTGGCCACGATGCTCAACCGGCGGTTGCGCGGTCGCGGCCTGTACCGGGTGCTGCTGATCCTGCCGTGGGCGGTACCGGCGTTCGTCAGCGCCTTCGCCTGGCGGTTCATGTTCAACGAACGGTTCGGCCTGTTCAACGTCGTGCTGTCCGGCATCGGGCTCGATCCGGTGGCCTGGTTCGCCGACTGGCGTACGTCGTTGCTCACCGCGATCCTGACCAACGTCTGGCTCGGCGTGCCGTTCATGATGGTCGCCCTGCTGGGCGGGATGCAGACGATCCCCGCGGAGCTGTACGAGGCGGCCGAGATCGACGGGGCCACGCCGTGGCAGCGGTTCGTCAACGTGACGTTGCCGGGCCTGCGCTCGGTGAGTACGACCGTGATCCTGCTCGGCACGATCTGGACGTTCAACCTGTTCTCGGTCATCTACCTGGTGAACGCGGGAGCGCCGGCCGGGCAGAGCGAGATCCTCGTGACCGGCGCGTTCCGGGCGGCGTTCCAGGGCATCCGCAACTACTCACTCGCGTCGACGTACGGCGTACTGATCCTGTCGATCCTGCTCGTGTACTCGGTGTTCTACCGGCGGGCGCTGCGGAAGCACGGTGAGGTCTGGTGAGCACTCCGGTGCGCAGGCGGGGCGGGCGCGGGCCGCTCGCCTCGATCGCCCTGCACGGCACGCTGATCGTGGCGTCGCTGATCGCGCTGTTCCCGATCGTCTGGGTCGTGCTGTCGTCGCTCAAGCCCGGGTACGCCGTCCAGAGCACCGAACTGGCGCTGGTGAAGGACCCGACGCTGGCCAACTACGAGTACGTGCTGACCGAGACGAACTTCCCGCGCTGGGTGGTCAACTCGGTCCTCGTCGCCGCGGCCACGATGGTGATCGGCGTGTTCATCTCGGCGACGACCGGGTACGCCCTGTCCCGCTTCAACTTTCCGGGCCGCCGCCAGCTGCTGCTGATCTTCCTGGTCACGCAGATGTTCCCGGTGGCCGTGCTGATCGTGCCGATCTACACGATCATGGCGAGGCTCGGGCTGATCAACACGCTCGGGTCGCTGGTGATCGCGTACCTGACGATCGCCGTACCGTTCTGCTCCTGGATGTTCAAGGGGTACTTCGACTCGATAGATACCTCGCTCGACGAGGCGGCGGCGATCGACGGCTGCGGCCCGTTCGCCACGTTCTGGCGGATCGTGCTGCCGCTGGCCCGGCCGGGGATCGCGGTGACCGCGTTCTACACGTTCCTCACGGCGTGGGGCGAGGTGGCGTACGCGACCGCGTTCATCCAGACGGACAGCAGGTTCACGCTCGGGTACGGCCTGCAGCAGTTCGTGCCGGCGTTCAACCCGCAGTGGGAGTACCTGACCGCGTCGGCGGTACTGATCACGATCCCGGCCGGTGTGGTCTTCTTCTTCGCCCAGCGGCACCTGGTCTCCGGCCTCACCTCCGGGGCGACGAAGGGCTAGGTCGTACCGGGGAGCGGGACCGTCGCCGGGTTCACGCCGGCCGCCTTACGCCAGCGGGTAGCCCGGACCGCGCAGTCGGTCAGCGCGTCGAGCGACATCCGGCGCTGGTCACCGGTTGTCGTACCGAGGGTGCGCTGCCATACGGCGGCCGTGCGCTCCTCGAGGTGTATCGCGAGCCGCATCGCGGACGGCCCGTCGGTGACCGGGAACGGTAGGGCGTAGACCGGTGCCGCGGGCGGGGCGCTGGTCGGCGTACCGGCGAGGAGCAGCAGCAGCGCGTCCCGGCGAGCCCGGTGGGCGGCCTCGGCCGCGCGGGCGGCGTCCTGGGCGGCTCCGGTCAGGTGGGCGCCGGCGATGCCGTACCCGAATATCGCCGCATGTTCCGCGGTGAGCGCGGTAGGCAGATCGCTCACGACAGCACCTCGACGTGAGTGGCGCGGCTGGCAGCGATCGAGCCGAGGACCGGCGCACGCTTGGCGGAGGCGGCCAGGCAGGCGTCGGCGGCCGCGCGCTGGGCCTGCTGTTCCGCGGTGCGCAGCGCGGCGACGGCGGCCGCGGCGTCGGCGGGCGCGGAAGAAGTGGCCGCGGGTGACGAAGACGGCAGTGGCTTGCCGATCATCCGAGCCAGCTCGGTTGCGTGCGTACGGTGGGCGTCGCGTACCGGAGTCAGCCGGGTGGTCAGCTCCGGCAGCGCGGCGATCGTCGCGTCGTACCGGTCGGCCAGCGCGATCGTGCCGGCCAGCAACGGCTCGAGCGGGTCCGAATCGGGCGGGGTGGGCGGTTCGTCGTCGAAGATCCCGCACGCCGCGGTGGCGCCCAGCCCGAGGCCAGCCACTGCCGCGGTCAGCAGCGACCGCCTCGTCCATCCGTCGTTCACCCAGGTACGCACCGGCACAAGTGAACACCATCGGTGCGGTCCGATGCCGGGCCGGACGGGGATCGGTGACCGCTTGCCGGAGCGGCGCTAGGCGCGAGGAAGGTCACGGCGCGTTACGCTCTGCGCAGCCGCCGACAGGCTCTGCCCCGGCGGCACGTCAGCATGGCCGGCCGGGGTCCAGTGGTTCGCAGGAGGTGAGGAGCATGGTACAGCGCATCCGCACCGAGACCGTGCGCGCCGTTGTCGAACCGGTAATCGTTGGCGCCGGGTACGACCTCGAGGAGCTGGCCGTGTCACGGGTGGGCCGCCGGCACGTCGTTCGGGTGACGGTGGACGGCGACAACGGCGTCGGCTCCGGCGTCATCGGCGACCTGTCCCGGCGGATCTCGACCGCGCTCGACGAGGCCGAGGAGTCGGCCGGCGAGATCATTCCGGGGGAGTACGTGCTGGAGGTCAGCTCGCCGGGCGTGGACCGGCCGCTGACCGAAGGCCGGCACTGGCGGCGTAACGTCGGCCGGTTGGTCAAGGTCAGGATCGGCGAGCAGCAGGTCACCGCGCGGATCAGCGCGGCAGGTCCGGACGAGGTCGTCCTGGACGTAACAGGCGATCGGATCACCGTTCCCCTCGCAGAGCTGGGCCCGGGGCGCGTACAGCTGGAGTTCGAGCGGAAGGACGAGCCGTGAACATAGACCTCGCGGCGTTGCGCGCGCTGGAGCGGGAGCGGGAGATTCCGTTCGAGACGATCCTGTCCGCCATCGAGACCGCGTTACTGACCGCGTACCGGCATACCGAGGGCGCGGAGCCGCACGCCCGCGTGGAGATCGACCGAAAGACCGGGGCGGCGACGGTGTACGCCCAGGAATTGGACGAAGACGGCGATGTCGTCCGGGAGTGGGACGACACCCCACACGACTTCGGCCGGATCGCCGCCATGACGGCGAAGCAGGTGATCCTTCAACGCCTGCGGGAGGCCACCGACGAGGTGCACTTCGGGGAGTATGCCGGCCGCGACGGCGACCTCGTCACCGGCGTCGTCCAGGCGCACGAGGCGCGTACGGAGAAGGGCATCGTGACCGTCGACCTGGGCAAGCTCGAGGCGGTCCTACCCGCCGCCGAGCAGGTGCCCGGCGAGCTGTACGAGCACGGCCAGCGCATCAAGTGCGTCGTCGTGCACGTCTCCAAGAGTTTCCGCGGTCCGCAG
>DASRII010000118.1:0-2539 GCA_035650075.1 Micromonosporaceae bacterium
AGCTGCCAGGCGTTTGCCGACCAGCCGGGTTGGCGGTACTGCACAGCGATGACTTGGGTGGTGATGGTCTCGCTCATGACTCTCTCCTTTGTGGACGTTGCTCGGGCTGAGCCCCCGCGGCGGGGACCGGCCGGTAGGCCAGCCCCACCGTGAGGGCTCAGTAGTACGTGCCGGGCCGTGGCTCTGGCAGCGAACCTTCCACGATCAGCTGGGCATACATGTTGACTTCGTCCGCGATTTGCCGCGGGGTCATTCGGGTACTGCGCTCACTGGACATGATCGCCTTCAGTGCCTCGGCCCGCGCCCAGGCGGCAATCGACGGGATGACGTGGTACTGCTCGGCTTCGTCGTAGGTGTGGATGATCTCGTCTACGTTCACCGTGGGTCTCCTTTGGTGTGGTTGGGATGTTCGGTCTGCCCTGGCGGCTTGCTAATCTCCGCGTTGGCCGCTGATCTCTGTTGGCCTGGGCTCTCTGTGGAGTTTTCAACTTCCCTCTTGCTCTGCTATCAGCGTACAACGCTAGCGTTGCCGATGCAACCCCTACGCTAGCGTTGTGACGTATCTCACAACTCTAGCGTTGCCATGACGGCACGGGATGGGTCATACTGAGGGCATGGCTATCAAGATCACGGTCGACGGCCGGCTGGCGCTGACCACCCGACAATGGGCGGACCGGCTCGGTGTCTCCCCGGTGACCGTCCGCACGGAGATCCGCCGGCTCGGTGTCGAGCCGGTCGCGCACCTCGACGCGCGCACGCCGCTGTACTCTGCCACGGCGCTACGGCAGGCCTGGCGTGAGCGCCCGCGGGGAGTGTCCTGAACGGCAGCGAGCGGCCGGGCATCACGTGCGCCGACCGCCCGCGCATCCATAGGGACCTGTGGAGCGGGACGGGGGCCGCGGGTCGGGTGTGCGGCCGCTCGCTGCCGCGGCCCCCGTCGGGGGTGTGAGGTCCCTGGTCCAGCAGGGAGCCCCACACGCGACAACCTACGTCACTTACGGCACTTACGGCAAGTACGCTACGTGCGTCACTTGCAGCGGAGGAGATCATCGTGGTCGAATTGGGCGTCCAGCAGGGAGCACCATTGACCACGCGCCCGCCGTGGTCGCGTCGCATCGCCGACGAGATCACGGACCTCATCACGTCCGGCCGATGGCGGCCGGGCCGACAGCTGCCGTCCACGTCCCGCCTCGCCGAGCAGTACGGGGTCTCCGAGGCGACCGCGTACCGCGCCGTGCGCGAGCTGCATCGACGGGGGCTGGTCGTCGGCGAGCGTGGCCGCGGTGTGTATGTCGCGGACCCGACTCACCCGATCGGGTGATCGCGCGGTTGCGCCCGGGGCGCCCCGGGCGATGTCCTCGGGTATGGACGAGCTGGCCGCAATCTACGTGATAGCCGATCCGGACCAGGACCGCTGGACCGAGGCCTGTCGGAGGTACTGCGCCGAGCAGGGGTACAACCTGGCCGCGGTGGTGCTGGTCGAGCCGGGCGACGACGGCGCCCGATGGGCGCAGGTGCACGCCATGGCCGATCGAGGCGAGCTGGACGTGCTCGTGGTGGCGCGGCGCGATCAGCTGCCGCGCCGGCGCCGGCCGCGCGTCGAGGTTGTCGCGGAGATGCCCGACCGGCGCCATGCGCGTCATCACAACCGCCCCCGGATCATTCGGTGACAGTCTGTTAGTAGACAGTGGACGGTGGGGGCGCCTGTAATCCTTGTCCTGCCTCGGGGACAACTTCCGGATAAGAATGATCTATACGCAGAGTGGCAATGTTTCACGTGAAACATCTTCACGTCCAGGTGGGCAGGGCCTCGACCGCGGCGCGCTTCCGGGGGTCCGACACGGCGGTGTAGCCGGCCGTGGTGACCGGTGAGGCGTGCCCCATGAGCTCCTGGGTCACCCGGTCGTCGCCCTGGGCCTCCTGGACGTACGTGCCGTACCAGTGCCGCAGGTTGTACAGCGAGACCGCCAGGCGGTACCGCTTGCGCAGCACCTCCGCGGTGCGCATCGACACCCACGCGGGATCGGCCGGCGTGCCGTCAGGCCGGCGAACGAGCAGACCCGCCGGCATCGGCTCGACCATCCGCCAGACGAGCCGGTGCGTGGGCACCCGGCGCGACCGCCCGCCCTTCCCCTGGTGAATATTGATCCACTCAGCGTCGATGTCCTCGCGGTGCAGTCGCGCGATTTCGCACGGGCGTACCCCGCCGTACCCGGCCAGCAGGCAGCACAGGCGCCATGGCTGAGCGGTCCGGGTGAAGCACGCCCGCGCCTGCTCGTGGGTGGCGGGGCGGGGTAGGCGCGGCGGCACGCGCAGGTTGGGCAGCCCCGCGGCCTCATCCCGGTCGATCCACGGGTCGGTTGGGTCGACCGCCCACGCGCCGAAGCGCACGAGGTGATCGCGGTAGGTCTTGCGGGTCTGTCTCGACCAGCGCGGGTTAGCCAGCCAGGCCACATACTCCGAGCGGGTGCCCGGCAGGCCGTACGGTAGTGCGGCGTTGATTCGACGGAGCACATCCATTGCCGCGGTGACCGTTTTA
>DASRII010000119.1:0-12984 GCA_035650075.1 Micromonosporaceae bacterium
TCGCGGACGTACTGCTCGATCGGGTAGTCCTGCAGGAACCCGGAGCCGCCGAAGGTCTGCAGCGACTCGTGGCCCAGCAACTCGTACGCCCGCTCGGAACCGCAGCCCTTCACCAGCGGCAGCAGCAGGTCGTTGACCCGCTCGGCAAGCTCGCCCCCGGCCCGGAGCCGGTCCTGCCACGACGCGGTGTAGCAGACCAGCGCGCGCAGGCCCTCGACATACGCCTTCTGCAGCATCAGCGACCGCCGCACGTCCGGGTGGTGGGTGATCGTGACGCGCGGAGCGGTCTTGTCCGTCGACCGCAGCAGGTCTGGGCCCTGCACACGGTTCTTCGCGTACTCCAGCGCGTTGAGGTAGCCAGTCGACAGCGTGGCGATCGCCTTGGTGCCGACCATCATCCGGGCGTACTCGATGACCATGAACATCTGCCGGATGCCGTCGTGCACGCCGCCGAGCAACCACCCCTTGGCCGGTACGCCGTGCTCGCCGAATGCCAGCTCGCAGGTTGCCGAGACCTTCAGACCCATCTTGTGCTCGAGGTTGGTCGCGAAGACGCCGTTGCGCTCGCCCAGCTCGCCCGTTACCGGATCGAACAGGATCTTCGGCACGACGAACAGCGACAGCCCCTTGGTCCCAGGTCCGGCGCCCTCTGGCCGGGCCAGCACGTAGTGGATGATGTTCTCCGCCAGGTCGTGCTCGCCGGACGTGATGAACCGCTTGACGCCCTCGAGGTGCCACGAGCCGTCCGGCTGCGGAATCGCACGGGTGCGGCCCGCGCCGACGTCCGAACCGGCGTCCGGCTCGGTGAGCACCATCGTGCCCGCCCAGCGCTTGGCGGCGATGACCTTCGCCCACTCCCTCTGTTCCGGCGTGCCCTCGCGCCACAGCGTGTGCGCGAACGACGGGCCGGACGCATACATCCAGATCGGCGCGTTCGAACCCAGGACCAGTTCGGCCAGGGACCACCAGAGCATGCGCGGCGCCGGCGTTCCGCCCAGCTCCGCGGGCAGGTCCAGGCGCCAGAACTCGGCGTCCATGAAGGCCTGGTACGAGCGCTGGAAGCTCTCCGGCATCGTCACCGTGTGGGTGTCCGGGTCGAAGATCGGTGGGTGCCGGTCGCCGTCGACGAAACTGGCCGCGAGATCCTCCCGGGCGAGGCGCTCGACCTCGGCCAGGATGTTGCGCGCGGTATCGGGGTCGAGGTCCTCGCCGAGGTGCTGTCGCACGTCGAAGACTTCGAACAGGTTGAACTCGAGATCCCGCAGGTTGCTCCGGTAGTGGCTCATCGTTGTAGCCCCCGCTCGGTCCGGGTGATTACCAGCCGGTAACTTAACCTATATTACTCGCAGGTAGCTAGAGCGGCCATCGAACCGCGTACGCTTTCGTGCTCTTTGTCTGGCTCGTTGCTGACAGCCACTGGCGGCGCTCAGCCGGTGGCGCCGACTTCCCAGCTCGGGACCATCGAGGCGGTCTCCGGCTGGGCGCCGGTGTACTCCATCAGCACCAGCGCGATGTCGTCGTCCAAGCGACCACGGACCCACTCCATCAACGCGGTCTCGAGCGAGGCGAGACCATCGCCGACCGTGCCGTGGCCGAGCAGCCGCCAGGCCCGGTCGGCGGTCGGGAAGAAGTCACCGTCCCGGCGCGCCTCGGCCAGCCCGTCGGTGAACAGCAGCAGTCGGTCGGCCGGCTCCAGGCGCTCGACCCGCGGGCGGACGACCGGCATGAAGCCCAGCGGGGGCGAGGCGGCCGGCGGTTCGAGCGGGATCACCTCACCGCGCCGGAGCAGCAGCGGCGGGGGGTGGCCACAGTTGACGATCGTCAATGTCCCGCCGCGCTCCTCGACGAGGGCGGCGGTCACGAAGTCTTCGTCGCCGAGGTTGCGGGCCACCGCCCGGTCCAGGTCGGCCACGATCGCGCGCAGATCCGCCCGCTCGTACGCCACGTGCCGGTACGAGCCGAGGACGATGCTGGCCAACCGGACCGCGTCCAGCCCCTTGCCGCGCACGTCCCCGATGATCATCCGGACGCCGTACGGCGTGTCCAGCGCCTCGTACAGGTCACCGCCGATGTCGGCGGCAACGCTGGCCGAGATGTACCGGCCGGCCACCGCCAGCGTGCCGACCTGCGGGCCGAGGGGGCGCAGCACGGCCTGCTGGGCGATCGACGCCAGACGGGACAGCTCGGCGATACGCTCGGCCTGCCGCTGGCGTACCGCCCCGACCGCGGACGCGATCCCCGTCGCGAGCACGATGCCGCACACGTTGACGATCGAGAACGTACTGCTCGGTCCGATAGCGGCGAACACGGCGCCGATGACCGTGGCCGCGACACCGACGACGAGGACGACCCGCCAGGTCGCGAACGCCGCCGCCAGGAACGGGGCCGCGGCCAGCAGGCCGAGGTAGTTGGCCATCTTGCCGTCGGCCACCTCGACCACCGACACGATCGCGAGCAGCACCACGGCCGCGCCGAGACCGGCGCGGGATTCGGGGCTCATCGGGCGGCGACCCGCCGGAAGCAGGTTCATAGGTACCGGAAACAGCATGCCCGATCGACGGCCCCGGCAGAATGAGGCTGGCGCACGCTTCTTGAACGCCGATGGGCCGGAGCGGGGTTGCGAGTCCCGGTGCGGCGTGACCGTTCAGCCAAGGACCTCGTACCGTCCGTCGATCACGCCGCTGTCCAGATCGGCGATCTCCCGGAACGCGGCCCGGGACAGGTCGAGGCAACGCCCGTCGATGTACGGGCCGCGGTCGTTGATGCGTACGATCACCGACGTGCCGTTCGCCAGGTTGGTGACCCGTACCCGGGTGTCGAACGGCAGTTCCTTGTGCGCCGCGGTCAGCGCCTCCGGATCGAACTGTTCGCCGTTCGCGGTGCCCTGCGGCTCGTCGTAGAACGACACCTCGCAGGTACCCGTACCGGTGACCGTCTCCACCCGGGTCGTGGTCCGGGTCGGCGTTCGGCTCGGGGTCGGCGTCGGTACCGGTGAGCGGTCGGCGGCCCGGCCGACTCGCTGGTCGGGCGTCCGCGACAGATCTACGCTCGTCACGCTCTGTGGTCGAGTAACCGAGCCGGTCGGGCGGAGACTTATCACCGCACCGCCGATCAGGAGAGCGGCCGCGAGCAGGGCAACTGTTGCCGAAGCGGCATTGCGGGGGGCTCGGTGCCGTTGTACACCATGCTTTCCCGGCAAGCTCCTCGGCCTCCTTCGTCCGCACTGACTTGTCCGGGCTATGCCTTCCGCCCGAAATCTTCAGCCGTCGCCGACCGTAACGATCGTCGACCCGCATCGGTCAAACGGATCCGAACCGCTTGCCCCACTTTGGATGGAAACATTCAGCCATTCGGCCGAGGCGGTGGTGGGCCGCTACGGTGCGTTCTATGGGCTCTCACGCCGATGAGCTGCGGGTACGGCTACTGGAGGCGTTCCGCTGGGCCGACGTCGGGACGAACCAGGTCAGCGACCTGTCCGGCTGGTGGCGGGACAGGTCGTTGCTAGCCGAGATGGGACCGACCCTCGCCGAGCTGTTCCCCGGTGTGACGCCTACGGTCATCCTCGGGCCCGAGGCGAGCGGATTCCTGGTCGGTCCACTCGTCGCCTGGGAGCTGGGAGCCGGTTTCGTCGAGGCGTACCGGGACGGTGACCGGATGATCGCCGACGAGACCCTGGCCCGTACCGCCCCGGTGGACGACCGCGGCAGGTCGGTGACCCTGCATGTGCGGACCCGCCACCTCGGCCCGGACGACCAGGTGCTGGTCGTGGACGACTGGGCTGAGAGCGGCGCCCAGTTGGCCGCGCTGCGGGACATCGTCCGCGAGGCGGGTGCCACGTACCTCGGTGCGGCGGTGATCGTGAACGGCTGCGATCCCGGTACCCGCGAAGAGCTGACCGTGCGCGGCCTACTCGAGCGCGCGGAGCTGGGTTAACGTCGCGATCCGCTCGCCCGACCACGGCGGCGCCGGATCGTCACGGTTCGCCAGCTCGGTCACCTGGATCGCCCGCATGCCCACGGCCGCGGCGCCGTCCAGCTCCCCGACCGCGCCGTCGCCGACGAATACACAGTCCTCCGGCGGTACGCCGAGCGAGGCGCACACCGCCAGGTAGATCGCCGGATCGGGCTTGCACACGCCCAGCTCGCAGGAGAACCCGGTAGCGGTGAACCACTCCGCCAGCGTCGTGCTCTTCCACAGCAGCGGTGTCTCCGCACTGCAGTTCGTGACCAGCCCGAGCGGGAATCCCTTGTTCCGCAAGGCATCCAGGGTCTGCAGCGTCGTAGCCGAGGGCGTCAGCAGCCGGCGGGCGAAGTCCAGCCGGCGGCCACACGCCCGGCGTACCGCGCTGTCCGGCGGGTCGGCGCCGAGCCGGATGGCGATCGCGCGCACCGTGCTGGCCAGGTCGCCCAGTTCGCCGCGGAACCGCAGCGGCCAGGTCTCGTGCAACAGCCGGGCGAACGCGGCCGGGTCGACGCCGACGTCGGTACCCATCTGCTCGCTGATCGCGGCTCGTTCGGCGTCGCTGCCGCCCGGCACGAGCGTGTTGAAGAGGTCGAAGAGTACCGCGTCAGTCCACATAGGATCGCAACCACAGCTCCAGGGTCAGCACCAACCACAGCTTGCCACCCTGGCGCGGGTACAGCGATCCTTCGCCGCGTAGCCAGGACCGGATCGTGTCGGTCCGGAAGAGTCCCCGCGAACCTGAGTTGAAGACATCGTTCGCCAGGTCCCGCAGCGGCCCCTGCAGCCATTGCTGTACCGGTACCCGCATGCCGCTCTTTGGTCTGTCCACAATGGTGCTCGGCAGCAGGTCGCGGACGGCCTGCTTGAGGACCCACTTCTCCGCGGTGCCGGCGAGCTTGAGGCGCGGCGGGACGGTGAACGCGTGGTCGACGACCCGGCGGTCGAACAGCGGCGAACGGCCCTCGACACCGCACGCGGCCGTCAGGCGCTCCACCTTCGTGAGGATGTGGTGTGCGCCCTTGGTCCGCAGGTTGGCGTGCAGCAGTTGGTTGAGCAGGGTCGTCATCCGGTCCGGCCGCAGGTACGGCGCGACGAGCCGCTCGGGCCCCGGAGCATCGGCCAGCTCGGCCAGCGCCTCGGCGGTCAACAGGTGCGGCAGGTCCTGATAGCACTTGCGGTACGAGCGCAGGTACGCGTTGGCCCGGTCGTGCGGGTCGGGATCCTCGCGATGCAGCTCGTAGACGAGCATCGGCAGGTTCTTCGGGCCGCCGAAGACCGGATCGCCGCCCTCCCCGTTGAGTACGACCCGTAGCCCGTCGGCGGCCACCGCCTCGGCCAGCAGCAGGTTCGGCACGGTCAGCGGATCCCCGACCGGACTGTCCAACATGGACACTGTACCGGCCAGCCGGGCCGCCACCGCGTCGCCGGACACCGTCAGCACCCGGTGCCGGGTGTGGCAGTGCGCCGCGACGAGGCCCGAGTACGCCAGCTCGCTCGGCAGCTCGGTACCGAAATGGATCGAGTAGCTGTACACCGTCTGGTCGTGCAGCTTCGCGGCGAGCGCGGTCACCAGGCTGCTGTCGATGCCACCGGACAGCAGCACGCCCACCGGCTCGGCGGCCGGCAGCCGGCGTACCGTGGCGTCCTCGAGGAGCGCGCGCAGGTTGCGGGCATGCCGGCCCGGCGGTGTCGCGTCGTCGATCGCCTCGACCGGCTCCCAGAACACGTCGGTGGTCGTCGTACCGTCGGCGGACAGCCGTACGCAGCGGCCCGGCAGCAGCTCGTGCACTCCGCGCAGGAGTGTCTCGTCGCCGGGCAGGTACGCGAACGTGAGGAACGAGCGCACCGCCGGCAGGTGCAGTCCGGTCTCCAGCCCCGGCCAGCGGCGTAGCGTTCGCAGCGAGGTCGACGCGACCCACGCTCCGGCCGCGCGGGCGTAGAACATGGTCCGGGTGCCGACGTGGTCGCGGATCAGCACGAGGTCGGTACCGTCCATAATGGCTAGTGCAAACATGCCCTCTGCGGCCGCCACTCCGGCCGGCCCGAGCCGCGCGTAGCAGCGCAGCAGCAGCTCGGCGTCGGAGCAGCCGGCCGGCGCGGGGACATGTGTCATCAGGAAAGCGCGGTTGTGCAGGGTTACCTCGCCGACCGCGGTGTACCGGCCGAACGTGACCGGACCGGTCGCGAAACCCGGCTCGTCGGCTACCAGGCCGATCCTCGGCGGGCTGGCAAAGCAGCGTGGCATCGTGACCAGCCCTCAGCCGAAGTCGTCGTCGATGCCGGCGCCGTCGTCGTCCCAGTCCTCATTGGACGATCCACCGCCATCGCCGCCGCCGTCGCCACCGTCCCCACCGCCGCTGCCACTGCCGCTGTCGGAGGAGCCCTGCTGTTGCTGAGCCTGCTGTTGGCGCAGGGCCAGCTCCTCGTCGGGAGTCATCATCAGCGGCGGTGCGACGAGCGCGCCGAGCAGAGCACCCGCGCCGACCGCCATGAGGATCGCGCCCATCTTGCCGCCGAACGTCGTCCGGTTCACGGTCAACGTTCCGTTGCTCCACAACGTTCGCGCGTATCCCTGTTCACGGCCGTAGATCGCCCGACCGATCGCGTACTCCCGCTTGAGGATGCGGTCGCCGAGCAGCTCGTCGGTGCCGCTGTGGCCGCGGTTGTCCCGCCACTCGACGCGCCCGTCGGACAATCGCCGGCGCCACTCCTCACGCCCATCGGAGAATCGCCGATGCGCGGTGCCGTCGGCCAACAGCTCGTCGGTAAAGCTGACCTCCTGATACGGTGCCACCCCTCGCCTCCTAGGTCGGCCAACTCATGAAGCCCACCGCCTGGACCTGCCGCAGCCGCGGTACGCCCGGTCGGATCCGCCGCTGCCCGCGGACGAGGCGGTGCAGCGCGCGCAGCAGCCGGGCGGGGTTGATCGCGGCGACCTCGGCGTACCGGCCCGACCGCAACCACCGGTGCTCCCACGGGGTGAGGCCGGTGACCGGCTCGAGGTCCGGCGTGGCCGGTCCACGGCCGGCGGTCAGGTGCATCGTCGCGGCGTGCGTGGGCCGGAGCCCGAGCGGCACGACGCGCGTGTCGAGGCCGAGCCGGACCGAATGGGTCGTCGCCAACCCCGCCGCGCTGGCATCGTGCAGAACGTAGACGGTCGCGTCGCCGGCTCGGCCCAGGGCGGTCACCAGATCCGGGTGCAACGGCAGATCGGCCATGGCGTACACCGGACAGGCGGCCTCGAGATGCAGGTCGTTGGCCCGCAGCATCGCCGCGATCGTCTCGTCCTGGCAGACGAGCAGCCTGGGCAGGCCGTAGTCGAGTACATCCGGCTCGACCGCGAGCCAAGGCCGGACCGCGGCGCGCGCCGGCTCGAGCGGCGCGCTGACGAGACCTCGGGTAAGTCCGAGCCGGTGCAACGCCCCCAGGTAGCGGTCGTAGCTCACCGGTGCCGGCAGCGTGAACCCTGGCCGTCGCGGGGCGCCACCAAGCGGAAGCAGCACCCGGCACAGCTCGTAGTAGAGCTGCCGCTCGGTGAACCGTACGCCGCCGGGGGCACCTGCCCGCCGGACCGCGACCGCCAGCGCCCGGTCGATGATCACGCCGCCGGCCAGGTCAGGAAGCCCACCGCCGCGGCCGCGCCGTGCGCCGGGTCACTGGTCAACGCCCGGCCCACGGTCGTCTTGACCTTCGTGATCAGAGCGTCCGGGCGAACCGCCGCCACGGGGCTCCACCAGCCCTTGGCCAGCCACTCGAGCTCCTTGTCGGTCAAGGTGCCGAGAGCGCGCAACGCCGCCACCTCGTCCTCCCGCAGTCGCGCGGTCCGCAGCCGTACCGCCGCCTTGCCGGCCATCACCTTCTGCGGGCGGAGCCCACCGTCGAGCACGATCCGCCCGGGCAGCGCGGCCCGGACGTGGCCGGCCAGCCGGCAGCCCGCCGGACTGGCGTCGTGCAGCAGCAGCACCGGTACGCCGGGCGGCACCTGGCCCACCCTTCTCGCGAGCGCGACCGAAAGCCGCTCCGGCACGAGGTTCGCCTGCAGGCAGGCGAGCACGCTCTTGTCCGGAGAGAGCACCGCCAACGCCGGCTCGGGCGGGACGACCGGTGCGCGGAACGTGCCGTCGTACACCATGCCGCGGGGCGGCTCGCCGTAGATCCCCTGCCACCGACGCACCACGTCGCGGTCGAACTTCTCCCACGGCAGGCGTACCCCGATCGTCCGCCGCCACCGGCGCCGTAGCCACCAGATCCCCACGACCACGAATATCAGCAGCGGAATCGAGTACCCCACCACTGCTGTGACGTTGTGGAACTCGAACCCCTTCTCCACACCCAGCGCCGCGATGCCGAGGATCACGGCCACGAACAGGGCCATGGCTCCGGGGCGGACCCGCTGTACGTCGAGGCGCGCGGTCTTGCGCGCCGACGCGTACCACAGCTGGGTGGCGGTGTACCGCAGCCGGCCGTTGTCGCTGAGCCGGTCGACGACCTTGCCGAGCAACAGGTCGTGCAGCATCAGCGGGTTGGTCTTCGGATCGAACGCGAACTTCTTGTCGCACTTGCTGCAGGTCAGGTTCGGCCGATCCCGCTGGGTGAGGTTGGCCAGGCAGTGCGGACAGGTCATCGAACACGCTCCACAGTGGACGCCCAGGTGCGCAGGCGGGCCGCGAACCGCTCGCGCCAGCTGAGGGTGCCCGGCCGCGCGACCGCTTCGAGTTGGCGTAGCGCCTTGGCCAGGGCGGGGTAGTCGGTGTGCGCGATCGGATCGGCCGCCCGCCGTTCGGCCTCGTCGGCGGTGATGGCGTAGTCGGCGTGCGCGATGCCGTAGCCGGTGTTGGCCGCGAGGATCAGCAGTGGTCGGCTGGACCTGTTGCCGAACGAGTGGGGCAACATCGCGGGGATACGGATCAACGACCCTGGCGTCAGATGGACGGTCACCACCGCTTGCCGAGCCTCGTCGTAGAGGCCGCAGGACCCGTACCCGAGGCTGAGCACGACATGCTCCCCGCCGTGGGCGTGCGGGGTGAACCCGCTGTGCGGGCGGACGATCCCGAGCTTGTACGTGGCATTGGTGGGCCGCTCCGGCGATGTCGACTCCGAGCCGATGAGATATCGCGCGTACTGCCCGTCGTCGATGAATCGCTGCAACCCGTTCGCTGTACCGAGGTCGACTGTTTCCTCGTCGTTCACCAACCGTGCGGTGCCGGCCGTGTCGAGGAGGTAGAGCTCCACACCTGACGGCAGGATCGCCATAGCTTCGTTATAGGGCCTCACCGCAACCCGCCGAGCGTGTCCCGCGCGGTCGCGCAGACGTGGTCGATCCACCGGAAGTAGTCCACACCGTCCGATGTGGACGAAAAGATCTCGCCGTGTCCTTCGATGACCACCACCTCGTGGCTGCGGTCGCGCAGCAGGTCCGCCAGCTCGTGCCCCACCGTCGGCTCGCCGTACGGCCGGGCGCCGATGCGTACCCCGGCTTCGAAGCGGGGGTTGCGGGTTATCAGCTCACTGGCGTGGGTGTGGGTGAACGCGCGTAGCTCCGGTACCTCGCGGGCCAACACCATCAGTTCGACCGAATCCGCCGACGGTAGCGCCGGGCCGCTGTACGTGACCGTGTTGGTGGCTTCGTCGTACTCGTGCACGAGCACGATCCGATCGGGCTCCAGAGGTGCCTTGGAGGTACGCGTCGCGGTGATCGCCAGCCCGTCGCCCCAGCGCACCGCGATGCACCCGTCGGACCGGCCGCGGTGCCACAGCCGGTTGTCGCTGAACCGGCGAGCGGCCTCGACGAAGAACGGCAGCACCTGCCGGCGGAACGCACCGGGCAGCTCGTTGCTCGCCTTCCGCGGGCGGTACTTGATCCGTACCGTCTCCGCCACCATCGTCTCGAGCAACTTGAAGGCGGAGACGTACACGCCGTGCTCGTCGTGCCGATCGGGTCGGATCACGTTGAGGCGGTTTTCCGTGGCGGCCTTGACCGCGTCGATGTGCGGTACGGCCGCCGCCGACGCCTCGGCGTCGGGGTACGCGAACGCGACGCTGGCGGTGTCGTACGCGGTACCCAGCCCGTCGGCGATCGCGTCGAGCCGGGCGGGTTCCAGCGGGTCGTCCCACACGAGGAAGTAGTGCCGGAACCCTTCACCCGCCTCGGGATCGGCGGTGACCCCGAACCCGTACCGTCGCCCGTACGCGCGCGCCTGTTCGGGTAGCTGCCGCCGCAGACCCAGTCGATCGTGAATCTCCAGCCGGACTACCGGATCGACAGGTGGGACCGGGCGCATGGCCCTCGATTCTGCGCGAGGGACCTGTGCCGCACAAAATCCGTTAAGCGGCAGGTACCGCCCGGACGTTTTCCAATACGCGCAGTTCGCCTGTGTCCAGCAGAGCGTTACGAGCGGCGAGGGACGCGGAACGACCGGTGGTGCGGATCTCGTCGAGCGTCTCCTCGCTGAGCAGACCGGCCAGGCCTGCCGCGCGGATCTCGCCGACCAGACGGGTGGAGGGACCACCGTTGCGTGCGGCCACCTCGATGTTGGTGCCGCCGTTCTCCTCGAAATCCCGCCAGATCCGCAGCCAGTTCGCATACGCCTCGGCGGTCTTCGGTACCTTCGGCGGGCGCTTGCGCTGGGTCGTCGTGTTGGCCTTGGTGGTTCGTACGGCGTTGACCGCGCTCGGCTCCGGTGTGACCGCGGCGGGCCGGGCCGCCCGAGCGGCCAGTTCCACCGCGGTGCCGGTCTCGAGCTGCGGCTGGTACGGCGGCGGTGGTTCGATGGGCCGCTGGTACCGCTCGGGGTTCGTGATGCGCTCGGGGTAGAGGTCAGCGGCGACGAGCGTGGCGACCCGGTCGTAGTCGGCGGCCGCGGCGATCCGTTCGGCGATCGCGTCGAGGTCGTAGGTGGCCACCGCGATCGCGGCGGTGTCCGCGTCCAGCGACTTGCGCAGCCGGTGTTCCAGCGTCCGGGCGATCGCGGTGCGCCGGCGCTCGGCCCGCCGCTGCTGGCTCGCCTCGGTCAGCGAGCCGTACAGACCCAGCCGTGGGTACTGCCGGGCCAGCCCACGCGCCCGGTGCGTCAGCAACGGGTGGCGGATCCATTGCCAGAAGCCGTAGACCGGTGCGGGCGGCGGCAGGTTGCCCATCTGGCGCAGGTGGTCGCGGCGGCGGTCCTCCGCGTTGATCAGCCACACCGCGTAGCCCAGGGCCGACATGCCGGCGAAGAAGCCACCCTGCAGGTGGTCCTGGTGACCGACCCAGTTGAACACGATCGCGAAGATCGCGACCGCGGCGGAGAGGATGCGTGCCACGTACGCCGTCTCGCCCAGCCGCCGGCGGAAGTCCGCCCGCGCCGCCAGCGCGATCCCGCCCAGCTCCAGCGCGGCGACCGCGGGCAGTGCCGCGAGCACCGGCCAGTTGAGCCAGTGCACCGCTGCCCCGGTCTGGCCGGCCAGTGCGATCGCGGCGACGACGAAGTAGAACACGCCACCCAGCAGATTCGCCGCACGACCGTCAACCGACCGTTCTCGCTGGACAGGGCTCGAGAGCGTACCGTCCATAAGGGACATTAGCCACCCTTTCCGTCTGGGCCCGAGAGGCGCCCGTCGATCCTGGCGTCATGTCGCTTCAGGGGACCCTACTGCTGGATCATGGTCGATCCGCGTATTCCGCGCCC
This sequence comes from Micromonosporaceae bacterium, assembly GCA_035650075.1. Lineage (GTDB taxonomy): Bacteria > Actinomycetota > Actinomycetes > Mycobacteriales > Micromonosporaceae > DASSUC01. Next base: position 11,631 of record DASRII010000119.1, read on the forward strand.
GTGAGTCGCCGATGTATTGGTGTATCTATCCGGTCACTGTTCGCGCAGGCCGACACAGTCCAAGGCCCAGAACGGTTCGGAATACACCAGCGTGCCGGCCATCCACGGCTCGTAGCTCGAGAGCCGTACGACCTGGAAGGCGGCGTCCGGGATACGCAACGACGGCTTGCGGAAACCGGCCACGCTGGCCGTGGTGAACCCGCGCGCGCCGTAGTAACGCGGCGATCCCTCGAGGAACAACAGCGGTACCCCCGACTCGTCGGCCGCGGCGATGGCATGCGCGACGAGCGCGGTACCGATGCCCTGGCCCTGGTGTTCCGGATGCACCGCAAGCGGCGACAACACGTAGACGTCGACGAGCCGAGCCGGAGCGTCGAGCCGGCTCGCGGTCAGCATGACGTGTCCGACGACCCGGTCGTCGGTAACAGCGACAAAGGAAAGCGGCGGCAACGGCGCGGCCGCGGCCCGCAGCACGTCCACCAGCTCGGCTACCCGCGCGTCGGGAAAGAAGGCCCGAGCCACCACGTCCCGGATCGCGGCCCGGTCCTCGGTGGTTTCCGGCCGTATCACGGTCCCGCCCATCGCATCAGGTTGACAAAGAGATCCGCCTGCTCGACGGCGTCGTCCAACGCGTGATGGGTGTGCCGGCGTGTCGACAGCAGCTCCCGCGGCATCAGCTTCTTCACGGCCTGCCGCAAGGGAACACCGGCACGAACGGCGTACATCGTCTTCATGTCCAGGCAGCCGGAGTGGCCGAACGGACTACCACCGGTGAACCGGATCAGGTACCAGTACAGGAACATCCAGTCGAAGCTCGCCGGATAGGCCACCATGACCGGCCGGCCGTCGCCACAGACCTCCCCGATCCACTCGACCAGCTCGCGCATCGCCTGCTCCGGCGGCGTCCCGTGGTTTGTCAGGTGCGCCCGGTCCAGCCCGCTGACCTCCAGCGCCGCGGGCACGAACTCGTCGCTGATCGGCCGCAGCTCCCGGTAGAAGGTCTGGGCGGTGGGGTCCGCCGTGATGAAGGTTTCGCCGCGCCGTCCGGCTACCGCGACCCCGAAACTGATCATTGAGTACGGGCCAGGGATCGGTCCGTCCGCCTCGACATCGACCGAGAAGTACACCTCGTCCCTGATCACCACGTCAGCCAGTCAACTCCGCGCGGAGCCGATCGCGCATCTCATTTGCACTTTCCCGGGTGCTGGCGCATCGACAGATCGAAGGGTATAACTCTCCCTAACACAATCGAACAAAACTGAACAGGTTCGCACGGTCCATCCCCCAGGAGCTCCCGATGCGCAAGCTCGTTGCCGTGCTCACCACGCTCTCGGTCGTCGCGCTGGCACTGGTC
>DASRII010000120.1:0-3529 GCA_035650075.1 Micromonosporaceae bacterium
CGCGTCCCGCGGCTGCGGACCCTCACCATAACGCGTCCACAGTGGAGGTGGCGGTCGCTGGTCCGACGAAGAGCACCGGCCACCGATTCGCGGGCCAACTGCGGGCCTGAGCAGCCATGATCAAGTGCTCGGTCATCGGCATGAGCGGATGTCTCGGATGGTCAGCAGAGCGAGGTTTGACTACTGACCGTCACAAAGTGGTGGGACGGCGTGTCGTCCTGTCCGGGTCGGGCCGATCGCCGTACCCGGCGGAGCAGACCGGCGCCGAGCCACGGCAGGTCGCCGTCGGCGCCCGGAGCGTCGGCGCGGACCACGACCAGCCCGGCGTCGCCGCTGGGGTAGGCGACCGGGGGGTGCAGGGGTTCAGTTCGCCTGGGGCGTCGAGGTGACCGGCCGCCGCGCGTTCGAGCCAGAGCACGAGCCGCTGCACGAACCCGGCCATCCGACGGGTTCCACACCAGCGACGGCGACACGTACAGACACAGCAGTCGTCCCCACTGCATGTGCGGGGTTCTGGCCCAGCGGGTATGGGGCGTCTACACCGTGGGGATCTCGAACGGGAACCGCGCCGGTATCCGGAGGGTCAACCGTTCCCGGGGGCGGAGCCGAATGCCACCGGCAGATGCTTGCAGGTGGCGCAGTCGATCGAGGCGTCGACATCCTGGTGGCCGTCGCCGTGCCGGGCCGCGAGCACCTGGAACGTCGGATCGACGGCGGCGATACGCCGTAGCTGGGCCAGTGGCTGCTTCTGCCCGGGGGTGGGCCGGACGGCTGGCTCACCGACGGCCGAAGCCGTCGCTCGCCGCCGGGGCGGCGTCCGCGCCGCGGGTCTGCTCCACCGCGTCGCGGACCGCAGCGGTGCCCCGGCGGGCCCGCCGCCGCGTCGCCCAGATCGCGCCGGCCGACAATGCGGTCGCGCCCAGCGCGGCGAGCAGCGCCTGGGAACCGGTCAGCGCGTTGGTCGCCTCGGCGGCGCGTTCACTGTCCTCAAGGTCCGCCACGTCGAGCAGCACCAGCCCGACGCTGGGCTGCAGGCCGAACACGACGGGCCGCGGGCTGTCCGCCGCTGGGTACTCCCCGGTGCACGACACCGCGTTCGGCAAAATCTCCTCGTAGCGGTCCCGGGCGAGTAGGTGCGGCGGGTTGTCACCCGGGCTGTCGAAGTCCCGGAACGGCATCGAGCTGGCGAGCACGTACGCGTCGGGCCCGGCGTGCGACTCCAACTGGTCGAGCAGGTCCTGCTTGAGCTCCTCCTCGCCGTCGTCGCCGGCGTACATCACGCTCTTCGAGCAGTGGTGGGCGGCGAGGAAGACGTCCCAGGCCAGCCGCTCCGCCCGGTCATGCCCCTCGCTGTAGTCAAAGATCTTCTTCAGGGTCACCTACGGCAGGTCGCCGACCAGCAGCACCCGGCCCTCGGTACCGTCGTCGGCCCGCAGCGTGATATCGCCAGCCCGGTCTCGTTGCGCTCGCCGGGGCAGTCGCCGCGGAACGGCGCGTGCATGAACGCCTCGAAGCGGTCCGCGACCTCGACCTCGTCCATCGACGTGATCGCCTGACCCGCAACCGTGAAGTACTCGTCGGGTAGCTCGGCGTACCCGTGCTGGTCCCGGTCGTCGTCATAGCCGATGACCCGGACGCGGTCCCAACTGGCCGGCTCCCGGCCGGCCGCCAGCGCCTTCAACGTGGCGGCCACCCGCCGCTTCGCCTCATCGTGGAAACGCTGGGCGTCCTCGCACAACTCCTCGTCATCGGCCAACTCCCGCCACAGCCGCGGAGTCGCCCACAGCTCCCCGACCAGGACATCGCTGTCGAGCAGATCACCGAAGCCGCAGCAGTGGTCGAGGTCGGCGTGGGTCAACGCAAACACCGCCAGAGACGGGATGCCGTCGGGCAGTGTCGGTAGCGTCTCGGCCAGCCGGTCGATGACCGGGGCGACCACGGCGCCATCCTCGCCCGCGGCCTTCATGGACCGCCCCGCAGGTCGACCTGCGGGGCGGTCCATTCAGTCCACCCGGGGCTCGAATTGTCCAACGGCTGCAGAGCACCCTTCGAGCACCCAACCGTCCACTATGGACATAAAAATGGCTCTGATCTGGAGCATACCGCCAGGTCAGAGCCTTGATCACGGGTGCGCCGCCAGGGACTCGAACCCCGAACCCGCGGATTAAGAGTCCACTCAAGATCGTCAATGTCCGGTCGGCTTGATTCCGGAAAGGGGCCGTGACGTGCGGTTTCGTTGATCGCCGTCCGGCCCCGTCTGGATCAATCCGGATGGGAACGGCCCCGTTCCCTAGCAAGAATCCCTAGCATTTGCCGGGGCCTCCGCGATGACGGAGGTCGATTATGGAGATCAATTGGTACGTGGTGGTCAGCCCGCTGGAGTCCGAGCCGCCCGGCGGCTATGTGGTGCCGCCTCTGCGGGAGGCGGCCCTGCGCGAAGCGCTGCGCGGTGTGACGCTGGGCGCGTACGACGAGCGCATCATCGCTTGGATGGTCTGGTTCCTCGACGACTCGACCATGCGTACGGTGGTCAGCCTCATCGAGCGTGCCCGGCTCGCGGAGGCGTCGCGGTGACCACTCCCCCGCGTCCCGCCTATGGCGAGCGGTTCGAAGGCGTCGTGCAGGTCGGCATCATGCTGGTCATCGGCGCCGCCGCCGGAGCGGCCAGCTTCACCCACGTCCACGATGTGGCGGCCGCGCACGACCAGCCGGGATGGCTGGCGTGGGCGGACGCGGTCACGCTGGAACTCATGTCCATCGCCTCTGGCCTGATGATCCGCCGCCGGCACCGGGCGTCTCGGCCGGTGCTGTTCGCGTCCGCCGTATTGGTCTTCGCGGTCGCCTTGTCTTTGTCGGCTCAGGTAGTCGAGGCCGAGCCGTCAGTGATCGGCTGGATCGCCGCCGCCTTGCCAGCGCTCGGGTTCCTGGCGATGGTCAAGCTGGCGCTCACCCGGACCGTGGCGGAGACCGAGTCCAACGAGTCCGCGGCGGTCCAGGACGAGCCGGGAACCAAGGTCGAGGCCATGCAGCGCGCATTCAATGCCGCCATCGAACAGGGACGAACGCCAGATCACCGGGAGCTGGCGCACGCCGCTGGGGCCGACATCTCACACGCGCGGCGCGTGCACCGGCGGCTGGTCGGCATGCAGTCCGGTTGAGTCCAGGCCGTCCAGCTCCCCGGGACGGGAGCCGTTGGGGGAGCTGGACTGGTCGTGGAGCCGCCAGGCATGGCCTACGACTCGGACGTCGTTGCGTTGCTCGTCGAACGGATCGTCGGCGCCTGACTGACCCAATGGCTTCCGCTGCTGTAAACGTCATCTTCGACATCGAAGCGGGATCCACCGATATGGAGGTGTTGTCAGGCGGCTTGGAACACCTCGTCGAGATGCCACTGCAGGAATTCCCGGTTGGGTCGGTCGCCCGGCCGCTCGGGGACAACGATCAGCTCACCGGAACGGGCGTAGAACTGCTCGCCGTTGTCGAACTCCTCGCGCAACCGAGGGCTGACCAGCAGTCGATACCTGGGATC
>DASRII010000121.1:0-20727 GCA_035650075.1 Micromonosporaceae bacterium
GCGAGCAGGGGTGTACCCGCGGCCGAGCCACCTGCCGGCGGAACACTGCCGGCAGATCTCGCGCAACCGCGATCTCGACCTCGCCGGCATCCGCCGTCGGACATACCGAGCACGCCCAGCACCCGCCAGACGACCACCAACACCACCGCACGACCACTACAGGCCCAGCCCGCCAGCCAGCGTCGGCGTAGGTCGGAGCCGTCACCCTGAAGTGGACCCTATCCAGCCTTGCAACACCCCGCGCCCCTGGCCAACGCGTCCCCACGCTCGCTGCGCCGGGAAACCATGAAGTTAGAAATTGCGCAGAATACTGATCATGATCCGCCGCTACTACGAGCATGGAATCCTGATTTGGTCCACGATGCCATTCGAGGAGGGAAGCATGACCGCCGAACGCTACGAGGGCGAACTGCCCATGGACCGCATTGTGATCGGAAAGGGCCAAGTCCGCCTAAAGGTAGATCGCGGGATGGAACTGGACGAGCTGGCGAAAAGCATCCAGATTCAAGGGCTACTTGAACCAATCGTCGTTTGCCCTTCGGAGATGAACGAGGAGAAATACGAAGTAATCGCGGGACAACGTCGGTTCCTGGCATGTCAAAATCTTGGCCACACAACCATCAAGGCGATGATTCATCCTCGGCCCGCCGACCTCACGGATCGCAAAGCCTTGTCCCTGACGGAAAACCTGCTTCGAACCGAACCTCCGCGCGCGGACACAATCGACGCCTGTACAGAGCTGTTTCAGAAGTATGGCTCAGTGAAGCTAGTGTCTGAACGCACGGGAATTCCGGAACGTCTTGTCCGCGAGTACGTCAAAGTCGCCCGCCTGATACCAGAGCTACAGAGCATGGTGAAGGACGATGGTCTTGATATCAAGGTAGCCCTTAGGGCGCAAGATGCGGCGAGCGCCGGCACTGGCATACCAGACCCGGACGAATCACGCAAGCTTGCAATGGAATTGAGCAGCATGAGTGGAGCACAACAGAACGTCGTCGTGCAGAAGCGACTTAACAACCCGGATGCTGATGTCGACGAAGTGATTGAGTCCGCAAAGACTGGCGCAAAAGTCGTGCAGATAGTAGTAACGATGTCCGGCGCAGGCCACGCGGCGCTTAAGAACTACGCCAAACAGGAGGGTACGACCCTTGACGACGCCGCTAGGTCGCTCATTGAACATGGCCTCTCATCGCACGGGCTCAGTGAGGCAGAGTGAACCACTCGCTTCGTGACCTGGTATTGTCGGTTGGCACTCATCGTTCCAATCGTCCGTTGTCACCGCTAGAGGTAGCTGACGCGATCAGCCATTACAGCAACGAGTTCGGATGGGAAGACTGCCTATCACGGATCTCGCTTACCGAATCCACGGCACGGAAGTTCCTAACACTTCGCGAACTCGACGAGTCGGTGGCAAGCCTCGTGGATTGGAACAACCGCCCAGGCACAATTTCTTTCTCCTCGGCGGCAGAGCTTCGTCGCCTCAAACCGGCCGAGCAGCGCGAAGTTCGGGACGGTCTGCTCCGAAATCGGATGACGAGGGACGAGGTGCGCCAGGTCGTTCAACTTAGAGTCCGGTCTGGGCGGCCCCTCCGCGACTTGGTTGCTGAAGTCTTGGGCATGCGTCCTCAGGTGGTCACCCTGCACCTTCTCCTCGGGGGGATTACAGAACCTGAGGTAACACGGGCATTAGGTGACCTAGCGCAGAAGCAGCGCGACGAGTTGCTGCTGCGGGCAACTAGCGGCATCGATGCGGGCGCGACGTTGACTAGCGGACGGCTACTCCCTGACCGGTTTTCCGTTGTTACGGCCAAGGCCATTAGTCACGAAGCCTCCATGAGAATCGAACGAGAAGTCAATCAAGGCGTGAAGGAACTCCTCAACCTCGGAATGTAGACGCATGAGCAGCTGGCCAATAACGGTTGATACCAATGGCGCCGTGGCGCTCGGGAGCGGCGTTGTCTGCGACGGCTATCGGCGGCATGCGAAAATCCGCGTTCAGACCCATGTTCATCATGACCACATGAGGCGTTTCGAATCAAGCAAGGGCGTCCACGATATCTTGATGTTTAGGGGTACCCGTGACCTGCTAATTGCGGACGGGTCCTCAGATCTAGCCTATCGCGAGAACGTTCATGTCATTGACCATGGTAAGCCTATTGAAACTTCCGTTGGAACAATACGGCTACTTGATAGTGGCCACATGTTGGGTGCCGCACAGGTAGAGGTTACCCTACCATCCGGAGACCGCCTAGGGTACTCCGGAGACTTTGCTTGGCCGCTGGATGAGGTTGTCCAAGTGGATGCACTTGTTGTGGACGCGACGTTCGGGAGTCCAAGTTCAGTCCGGACCTTCACTCAGGGTGTAGCGGAAGCTGCCTTCCTCGAACTCGTTATTAGTTGTCTCCGGCGTGGCCCCGTTCTTGTCAAGGCCCATTTCGGCACATTGCACCGTGCGGCCTGCCTTCTAACCGGTGCTGTAGACGCTCCATTGCTGGTCTCACGTAGCGTTGAACGACAGATTCGGGTCTACCAGGATCACGGCTACCCGATCGAAGTGTTGCCTATTTCCGACGAGACATTGGCCACCAATCGGTATGTACGGATTCTTGGATACCGAGACGGAGGATTCCCGACGCGACTACCGACAGGTAGTTCACAACTGGTTCTCAGTGGCTTTCGAAGTTCTTTCCCAGACCCAATTTTGACCTACAGAGAAGGAGTAAGCTATCGGGTGTGCCTAAGCGACCACGCTGATTTTGAACAGACCCTTGCCTATATTGAAGCGACGGGAGCGAAACGCGTCCTTGTAGACAATACAAGAGGAGGCAATGCTGTTGCGCTCGCAATGGAGATCCGGTCTCGCCTCGGTGTGGCGGCATTGTATGACATCGCTGATGATGATCCATACTAACCTCGGACAGCCCACGTGGGATCCGCTTCATTCGCGACTCGTGGCTCAAACCCGACTTGGGTCACGGGTGTCCGATTTTGAAGCTGTCGGGGCTGTGACCTGGAGCGTTGGGTCGGTCGGCACGCACTAAACGGGCTGGTTCTATCGTGTCGGTCCGTGGCGTATGTGCGGACGTGAAGACGGCGTCCGGGGCGCGGGCGGTGCAGATCGTGCACTCCCAGCGGAAGGGCTCGCGGGACATCGAGCACATCGGCTCGGCGCACACGGATGCGGACCTGGAGTTGCTCAAGGCGGTGGCCCGGCAGCGGCTGGCCGCGGGGCGGGGCGAGCTGGACCTGCGGCTGCCGGACAGTCCGGCCAACCAGGGCGCGGCGTTACCGATCACCTCGTCGCGGATCGGGCACCTGCCCGACGCGCTGGGCCGTGGCTACGCCGTGCTGGGATTCGCTGCGGCGTCCGGCCGTGATGAGGTGTTCGAAGCGCCGGTGCTGGCCAGGATCATCGAGCCGACCAGCAAGCTGGACTCGCTGCGGGTACTGGCCGAGGCGGGTTGGGACCCGCCGTCGTACCGGACGGTGAAGCGGCGGCTGCGGGTCTACGCCGGCGCCGAGGCTGGCCGGGACGGCGCCGACGCTGACCACCCGCCAGCGCAGACCGGCCCTGCCGATGGTGACGGTGGGCGGTGGCGGGCACGGCTCGCGCGAGCCTGCGCCGAGCACGTCGGCCTGGACCCGACAACACTGCTGTTGTATGACGTGACCTCGCTGTACTTCGAAACCGACGAAGGTGACGGCTTCCGCGAGCCAGGGTTCTCCAAGGAACGGCGGCTGGAGCCGCAGATCACCGTCGGTCTGCTCACCGACGCCTCAGGCTTCCCGCTGATGGTGCATGCGTTCGAAGGCAACCGGGCCGAGACCACCACCATGCTGCCGGTCCTGCGAACCTTCCTCGACGCCCACCAGCTGGCCGACGTGACGGTCGTGGCCGACGCCGGGATGGTCTCCGAGGCCAACAAACGCGCCATCGAGGACGCGGGCTGTCGTTCATCCTCGGCGCCCGCATCCCCGAGGTGCCCTGCGTGATCGCCGAGTGGCGGGATGCGCACCCCGATACCGACGAACGCGCAATCCCATCAACTGCGATTTGTAGTCGCGTGGAGGCCGGTTCGAAGTCTACAATGTTCTTCATGCCGGACGAGGAACGCAAAGATCCGTCGGGTTCTGTAACCCTCGAACCATTAACTGGGCTTCTAGACGGCTTCGAAGGTTACTATCGAGTCTCACGAATCGAGCGTGAAAACGTCTTTCGGAACGGCTTGATCGTACTAGACACCAACGCGTTACTGGATCTATACCGCCTCACGCCCACCGCACGCATGGAGATGATTTCACTCCTTCGAACACTTGCTCCGCGACTATTCGTACCCCATCAAGTAGCCGCCGAGTTTCATCGTCGTCGAATCGATGCAGTCGCGTCTCGTAGGACCGAGTTCCACGAGCAAATCCAGGCCATCGGACGACTTGCCGATGATGTACGAGCTCTAATACGGCGCGTTGCTCAGCGGGCACATGGGCGGGATGACGATGCAACGAGCGTATGGAGCTGTCTCGAGGAGGCATTCGCGAAGGGCAAGGATTTCATCAACCAGGTATCAAGTAGCTATGATCTCGATCCCGATCGCCTTGTTAGCGACTCGTCAGATCAAATACTTGACGAGCTTACCGAAATACTTGCGGGGCGCGTGGCGGAGCGACCGAGCAACGACCAGATTGAGAAGGACCGAAGGGAGGCCGAGAGACGCTTAAACGCGAAACTTCCTCCCGGGTTCAAGGATCGGGGCAAAGGGGATGATGCCGCCGGGGACTACCTATGGTGGGCGGAAGTGATTCGGTACGCAAAGGGCACGACAGATGCCGTCCTGATTGTAAGCAACGATATTGCGAAAGGCGATTGGACTTACGATTGGAGAGGCATGCGTATCGGCGCCGATCCTCGCTTGGTAAGAGAAATGCGAGAATTGGCGGGTTGCCGCTTGATTTTAGCTACGACCTCTGAGTTCTTGACCCAGGCGCCCAACGCTGTAGGGGCATCAGTCAGTCCTGGAACAATCGCGGAGGCCGCTAGCATCCTGCAAGAAGGAGAAGATCAACATCGGCGGCCTGATACGGATCCGAGGTTTTTGCTCGAACAGCTTCCCGAGGGCCGCTCGGCCAACTACTTTCACACGGTCCTGGACATGGCGCGGTTGGCGGAGACACCACTGGACCATGGCAGTTTCATTGACGCCTTCCAGCGCCGATTTCCAACAATTACTCGATATGATGAGGCGTGCCGCCGAGCCCGAGTCCTTGAGGCGCTGGGTCTAGCAGAAGGACTGATCGATGCGAGGTCCGGCCAAGTCGCTCTTACATCAACTGGACGGCGTTTGATCGAAGAGTAGGACATTAGCATGCTGCGCGCCTGTGTGCTGGAGCGGATCAAAGGCGCCCGAGAGCTAGCGGAGCTTGTCGATTCGCCCGATGTTGAACTGCGCGACATTTCGCCGTCAGATGCCTATCCGAGCAGCATTAGTCCGACGCAGGCTAGCGTGCAACTCCGCTGGTTGAAAGGACTCGGGATAGTAAGTAGTAGATGACGCGACGTGCCAATGTCGGAAGGCACCGGCGGCCAACCACAGCGACATCAACGGAGTTTGGTCCTCGGTCGATGATCTACGTCCAGCGAACGAGACGTTTGGACTGCTCGACGGCGGCCAGCTAGCGACCGCGGTTGGTCATGGATCTGATACATGGTGCTCCGGATCATCGTGCGACATGTGGACATCACGCCCCCAATCGCTGGCGCTGTCGATGCGTGACGACCTGCGCCATCCGCGAATCAGAAGGACGCCAGCATATGACGCGACTCCTTCGGCAACCCGCCGGAGCCACCACAGGATCGGGGGTCGCCGCCCTGCTCCCAAATCGTGCGGTCTCGCACCTGTTGATCCATGCGTGGTCGCTCGATCCGGTCGCCAACAGATTAGGCACCGTCGGTCAAGACCAGAACGGTGGGCGCGGCGCGACCGGCGCCGCGGACGTTCGACGTGAGGGCATCCAGGTGTGTGCAATGTTCGATGACCTGGCGGTCGAGCGCACTCAACGGGCCGTACCCAACAACGAAGGCGTCTTCGAGGTCAGGGCGGCTCGGCCAAATGCGGGTGGCGAGTCGTACGAGGTCGCGGGCGGCCAGGTCATAGCGGGCGTGCTCGAAGTCGATCACGGCGAGTCGACCGGATGGTTCGGCGAGCAGGTTCCGCGGCGTGTAGTCGAGGTGGCACGGGACGGCGGGGATCGGCCCGAGGTCGCTCAGTGCGGTCAGGTGGGCTCGGATCTCGGCCTGACGGTGGGCGGGGATGATCGCTCGGCCCAGGGCGAGCCAGTGTTCGCCGCGTTCGGCGAGCCAGGCGGTCATGTCCGGCTCCATCCGGCTCGGCGCAGCGGCATGGAGCCGGTGTAGCAGCTCGCCGGCTTGTCGGTGCGCTTCGATCTCCTGCTGCGGATTTAGGTCGGCTTCGGCGAGCGTGCGACCTGGCAGTGCGGTGACGACGATGGCCGGCGGATTCTCCGTGCTGGCGAGCAGCCGGGGTGCTCGGCCTCGCAACGCGGACGTCCAGTGCCGGTATGCGTGGACCTCTTGGCGGTGGCGGTCGAGCCCGCGGTTCAGCTTGACGATGACCTCCCCGCTCGCGGTTGCGGCGCGGAGGACGACGGTGCCGTCATGGCCTTGGTGTACGGCGACAGGTCGCGCATCGGTGCCGACCAGCCGGCGGCAGATGGTCAGGAGCGCCTCAGCGGGGTCGGTCACGGCTGCTGGTCGGTGAGGTGGCGGGTGTCGTTGTGCGCGGCAAGCATCCAGACGTGCCGGTCGAACCGGTTGACGTGTTGCTGCCAGCGGGTGATGCAGGCATGGTCGGTGACGAACCTCGTCCGGCGTGGCGGTGGCGTCGTCGGCCACGGGGCGCCAGATGTCGGCACCCTTGCGGTTGCCGTTGGCGGGGCCGGGGGTCCGGGTGGCGGTGCCAGCGGTTTCCATCGCGGCGAGGGTCTTCGCGGCGGTGGACTGGCCCACACCCGCCTCAGTGACGAGGTCGCGGACGGTGATGCCGTCGGGGTGGTTGGCGAGGGTCCGGGCGACGGTCGCGGCGGTGGTGTTTTCGGACATGGTGATTAAACCTCCGTACACATGGGGGTCGGCAATGGCGATACCGTGTGCGCCGGGTGCGCTATTTGTTTGCGGTTTCGCCGGGGCGTTTTGTTGCCCACGTCCATGGATGCTCGATACACCAATGGTTGTCAACCCCGATGCGCAAGACTCTTTCCGCGATTTCACGCCGCCCCGATTTCGTCTCCATTCTTTCGTTGGATAGCCGCGCCAGAACGGCATTTGACGGGCCTGTATTCGTCGCTGCCGGCCGTGGCGTTGGCTCTGGTAGGGCTGCATGGGATCGGCGTATGGCGACACCTACGGGCGGTTTGTGCGGGCGCTGTTTTCGGCGATTGAATGCGCGCCGCGCGCCCGACCGGTCGCCGGTCGGACGCGCGGAACGTGGTCGCTCGCTTTTTTGCGCCATCTGTGATTGTGTGAAGAATCACTTCATCGGGTTATAGTGGCGCACCTTTGGATTGCATGAACGGAACCGGGTTTACCGCATTCGCCTCGGTGGCCGGATAGCCTTCATGAATCTCGTAGTGCAAATGCGGTCCGGACGAATTACCGGACGAGCCGACATTGCCGATCGGCTGACCGGCCATGACCGGCTGTCCGACATTGACGGCCGGTTGCCGGACCATGTGGCAATACCGCGACGTGACGTCCCCGGCGTGCCGGATGTCCACATACCAGCCACACCCGCCGGTGGTCGGGCTTCCGTCCACATCGCACGGCATCGGCCCGCCGGTCGGTTCCCACGAGTTGCCGCCGATGTTGCACCGCACCCGCGCGACCACCCCGCCGGACGCCGCACGGATCACCGTGCGGCGCGGGGCCATGATGTCCACCCCGTCATGCCCCGGCCGGTCGGCGGTACGGAACCCGGAGCCCACGGTGCCCGCGACCGGACGGGTCCACCCCGACGCGCTGATAGCCGCACCGTCGCACACCGGCAGCGTCCCGCCCGTGTACGCGCCGACGATCTCGGTTGCCCGCGCCTCGTGCCGTTGGTACGCATCGGGATACGCCGATCGTTGCACCGCCTGTGCCGCTTCGGTCAGCGGTAGCCGTTCCCATCCGGGCACGGCCACGAGCCGCTCGTAGAACTTTCCGGCCGCGTAGTCCGGGTTCATGATCTGTTCCGGGGTGCCCCACCCTTGCGACGGGCGCTGTTGGAACAGTCCCAGCGAGTCATCCGGACCACTCGTGATGTTGATCAAGTCGGATTCCTGGAGTGCCGTCGCGACCGCGATCACCCACCCGCGTACCGGTACCCGCATTCGTTCGCCCACAGCCACGATCACCCCGGCGTTACGGGCCTGCTCACCGGACAGCCCGGCCGGGACAGCGCCGGGCGTCGTGACGGCACCGAGACACCCGGCACCGCCACCGCCACCGAACACCGACGAGACGACCCCGGCGGCGGCACCGGCGATCAGCACCAGCGCCACCGCCGCGCCGACCGCGACCCACAGCGCTACCCGTCCCACGGCGCGCCACCATCAGCCGACGATGCGGCCACCGGTGCGCCGAGGTCGGCCAGACTCACCCGCCCCGGTCGGCCGACGACCCGCCACACCGGCCCGGCGGGGCCGTGCGCAGAATCGGCGGCGGCGGTCGCCACCGTCACCCCGGCGCGTGACAGGTGCGCGTGCAGGTTGGCCTCACGCGCCGCGCTGGTGAGCCAGAACAGCACCGGGTAGGCGCGGCGGGGCGGTAGTGCGGCGTAGCCTGCCAGCTTGCCCGCGACCCGCCGCAACGGTTCGGTGCCGAGGTCGACCTCGACCCAGAACGGCGCCACCCGCACGCCATCGCGGGTGTGGTCGGACCAGACGCCGTGACCGTCCGGGCGTGCCAGCTTGCCGCACGCCTCACGGCAGCGTGCCTCGTTCCACCACCGCGTAAGCCGCGCGCCGGGGTGCGTGCGGGCGTGCCCGGTCAGCGCCACGAAGAACCCGTTCACCGTGACCAGGTGCGCCAGCGTGCCCGACATCGCGAGGCGCATCGTGGCGTCGCGCACGGCCGACGGGCGCGGCAGGGTGTCACCGCGCCCGGCCGCGATGATGGCCGCGCCGATCGGCCCGAGGGTCCACCGCCAGGATTGCGACCCGGGGCGTTGGTAGAGCCGGAACCGGTCGAGGATGTCCCGGGCGTACAGGGTGGACAGCCGGTTGCGGGCGCGGGCCAGGGATGTGAAGGCCAGGAGGTGGAGCTGGTCGGTGGTGAAGGTCTGGTGCTGGTCGAGCAGGTCGAGGATGTGTCGGTCGCGGGGGGTGAGCCGGCCGAGTTCGGCGGCTACGACGGAGGCCGTCAGGCCAGAGCTGGCGGTGCCAGACGGTTGAGTACCGGTAGGAGGGATATCTCTTATCAGTCGGTTCCGGTCCACCAGTCCTCCTCATCGTCGTTGACGTGCGCGTACGTGGTGTGCAGGGGCGCGTGTTCACCCGCGTGTTCGTCGCCGCGACGGGCCTCGCGAGGTGCCTCGTGAGAGGTCACCTGCGGGGTCACTGGTGAACGCTCGGGGTCAACACCCTTGGGTTGGAAGTTGTGCGGCTCGATCGGTGGCTCGATCGGTGGCTGGGTCAGCTCGTCACCGGACAGCGCCTCGTCGTCGGCGCCTACACCGGTTGCCGTTTCGCCGAGCAGCCGCCGCCGCTCGGCCAGCGGCAGGCCGGTGTGCTCACGGGCCGCTCGCCGCAGCGCGGTGGCGCGGCCGGGCTCGGCCGGCGGCGGGGGTTCGGTGTCGGCGGTGACCGGCGGCACGATCCGGCCACCCGCGACCGGGCGCAGGACGACTTCGTAACCGCCGAGCCGGATCAGGTCCCCGTCATCGAGGTAGGGCCGCAGGTGCCGGGACTGGTCGATGGCGTCGCGTGGGGCCAGGGCGAAGTAGACCTTGTTGCGGGCGTTGGCGTCGATCGCCTCGGCCATGTCGCCGGAGAGCTGGCCGAGGTACTGGTGCGCGAGGACGAAGTTCGTGTGTAGGCCGCGGGCTTCGGCGAGGGCGTCATCGATGCCGATGGGCAGATGCAAGAAGTTGTGACATTCATCGAGAACAATGGATGCGTCGGGTCGGTCGTCTTCGGCGATTCGGGCGCGGGCGGTGGTGGCCTGCCACAACCCGGCCAGCAGCAGCGAACCCACCAGGCGGGTGCCGTCTTCCCCGATGACACCTTTGGGGAGTCGGCACAGTAGGACGCCGCCGTCGAGGATGTCGGCGAAGGAGAACGTGGTCGCCGGTACCCCGAACAGTGAGCTGGCCATCGGGTGGGCCAGCACCAGCCGCAGCCGGGACAGCAGCGGCGCGACGAGGCCCGAACGCTGGGCGGCGGGTAGGTCGTTGAGGCCTTCCCAGAACTCGCCGAGGGTGTTGCCCTCCCACGCGTTCAGCGAGCTGGTGACGGCGTTGACCCGCCCGGCCCGCCACTTCCCGTCCGACAGCAGCCGGGGCAGTTGGGCCAGGGTGGCGCCGGGCAGGTGGGCGAGGGTGAGCAGGCCGTGGTAGCAGATGTCGGCGGTGCGGTGTCCCCACCACCGGTGCCACACCTTCGCCATCACCGCCGTGAGGTTGGCGGCCACGTCGTGTGCGGTGCCGCCGTGCACGGCCGGGTCGAGCAGGTTGATCGCCGGTGGCGCCTGCTGCTCGTCCGGGTCGATCAGGACCAGGCGGTCACCGCACTCCTTCGGCAGGCGAGCGAGGAGGTCGCGGATGAGGTCGCCTTTGGCGGGGTCGAACGCGGCGACGCCGCGTCCGGCCTCGACGTCGTCGAGGATCATCCGCGCCAGCAGGGTGGTCTTGCCGGTGCCGGTCGGGCCGAGGCAATGGATGTGGTAGCGGCAGTCCGCCAGCGAGATTCCGACGTGTACCTGTGGGCCGGCGTTGGCGACACCGATCACCTTGCCGCCGATGCCGTACCGCTCATCGAGCGGCACCAGGTTCAGCCGGCGTGCCGGGCGGGAGCCGGCCGCAGCAGCGTTGTCGTTGATGTTGTTCAAGGTGTGCTCCAGACGGTCGGCTGGTCGCGGTTGTCGTCGGGGCCGTCGTCCCGGTTGTCGTCGCGGTCGTCGTCGCGCAGTGTCGGTACGGCCTTGAGGTGTCGTGCCTGCCTGCCGGGGGTCCGGAAGATGTCGCGGGTGGCGGTGCGGCGGCGGGACGCGGCGCCGGGCAGGCCGTAGGCGGCCGGTTCGGCGGGCAGTCCGGCGAGGGCGGCGGCTTCGGTGACGGAGGCGAGGCTCATCCGGTTCGGCGGTGTCCACCGCTCGGCCGTCGCGACCGCGCCGCGGCTCGTTCGACGGCAGAGCCGGCGGCGGGTGAAGTGGGCTGACAGCAGCCCGAACCCGGAGGTGATGTCGGCGGCTGCCGCACGGGCGGCGGCCTTCGTGGGACCGGCGGCGATGGCGTGGACGGCGACGAGTAGGTGCGGGGCGTCCGCATGCTTCGCCCGCGCCTGGCGGGCCAGTTCGGTGGTGTACGGGTCCGCCGTTGTCCTGCCGGAAGGGGACTTGCGGGCGGGCGGTCCTGGCGTGATCAGGTCGAGCACGACGAGGATTCCGGTACGTAGTGCTCCGGCCAGGAGATCGGCGGCGCGGGCTACACCTGCGTTGGAGCCTCGGGTGCGGCGGACGCGGTCGGGATTGGTCATGGCGCGGCGCAGCACACGCAGCCGGTGGGCCGGTGCCCGGCTGATGTGGACCTGCAACAGCCCGCCTCCGGTGCGCCCGGCCGAGGCCAATCCGTCGTACACCGCGCGGAGCCGGTCGTCCTCCGGGGCGCCGGCATCGATGCCGCCTGTGCCTCGCCGTACCGGTGGGCCGGTGTCGTCCACGAGGGGCAGCCATTCCGGTTGGGTGGGCCACACCGCCAGCGCCGCGACCGCACCGGTGGTGGGCACACGAGGCGGGGCGGTCTGTTCGGCGCGTACGCCGGGCCAGCCGCGTTGCAGCAGCCGCAGCACAGCGGTCGGGTTCACCCCGGGTGGCAGCCACAGCCCGGCGCGCATCCCGTCCGGGTCGGCGGCGACCTCCCACACCAGGCGGGCCGGGCGCAGCGTCCAGCGGCCCGGCGCCGGCAGCGCCGTGGCGAGCAGCCGCCACAGACCGACGGTCGCGGCCGGGGTCGCGGTGACCGGCGGAGTGATCGCCAGCCACCGCGCCTGCGCGGCGTGGATACGCCAGACCCGCCGCCGCCACGCGGCCCAGCCGACCCGCAGGCCGATCAGCGCCGCGACGGCGACGAGCAGCAGCGGCCACCGGTCCCGAACGAGGTGCCACACGCCGCTGGTGGCGTCGCCGCCCCAGGTGCCGCACAGCACCTTGCCCACAATCGAGTCCGGCACCCCGTCCTGACCGGGCACGCACCCGCCGGGCGCCGGGGTCGGCGGTGCCGACGGCGGGCTCGGGAGCGGCGGATTGGACGGGACGAGGGCATGCAACATCACGCGGAACATCGACAACTCCAGAGGGATGAAAGGATGGGTGGTGTCAGCGGCGCCGACCGGTGCGCCGACCAGGGACCGGGCCGGTTGCCGGCCCTGTGACGATCAATTCGTGCTCGACGTCGGACGCCTGGCCGTGAAAGGCCACCCGGGCAGACCCAGCCGCCAATAGCGCATCTCCGCGTTGGCAGGACAGCAGGAACGCCCGCTCGCCGTCGGTGAGCCCGAACGCGTCGGCCACCGCGTCGATCGCTTGCGGCGCTTGGCGTAGCAGCACCTGCGTGGACGCGTTACTGACGACGGCGCGGCCGACCTTGGTCGACAGCACGTCCGCCGCGTCCTGCGTCACGACGGTCAGGCCGGTGCCGTACTTTCGGGCGGACTTGGCTAGCTCTTCCAGGAAGCGGCCACCGCGTCCGCCGGACAGCAACTTCCACGCCTCATCGACCAGCACCATCCGTAGAACTTCAGGCTGACCGCCTCCGGCGGTGGCACCACGCACGGCCCGCCAGATGGTGTCCAACGTGAGGAGGGTGCCGACCGGATGGAGCTGCTCGGGCAGATCCTTGATCGCATAGACCACGAGGTGGCCGTGCGGGACGGTGCTGGTGGGGCCGTCGAACAGGCCCTTCATGCTGCCGGCCACGTATGGGTGCAGCCGGGCGGCGACCCGCCGGCCGGCGTCGTCGAGGTTCTCCAACTCGGCCATCACCTCGGCGAGCAGCGGCGCCGGGCGCCGCCACGTGCGCGGGTCGGAGTCGATGCCTTTGGCCCGGTAGGCGGCCTGCACGGCGACGTCGAGGGAGCGGCCTTCGTCGCTGGGCAGCGGGGTGCTGATGGTGGTGTCGCCGGTGCCCATGACGGCCAGGAGGGTGTGCATGAACCGGATCCGGTCGTAGTACGCGTCCTCGTCACCGGAGGGCAGGTCCAGCGGGTTGATCCGTACCCCGGCCGCGCCAGGCCGGATCACCGTCCCGCCCACAGCGTCGGCCAGGCGTAGGTACTCGTCTTCGGGGTCGATGACGAACGCCTCGACCCCGAGGCACAGGTTGCGCAGCAGGTCCAGCTTGGCCAGGTAGGACTTGCCTTCCCCGGAGCGGGCGAGGATGACGGCGTTGTAGTTGGACTGCGCCCATCGGTCCCACACCACGACGCCGGCCGAGTGCAGGTTGGTCCCGAACAGCACGCCCATGCCGGTGTCCCCGGCCGTGTCGGGCAGGTCCGGGCTGGTGAACGGGAAGCTCGCCGCGAGGGCGTCGGTGTCGAAGACCCGCTTCATCCCAAGCGCGTCGTAGGCCAAGGGCAGGCCGGTGATCCAGCCCTGAAGCTGCCGCCACGTCACCGGCGCGGTGTTCAGCAGCAGCGATGCCGCCAGCGACCGGACCTCGGCTACGCGGTCGGCCAGCTCCTGTGCGCTGGCACCGTGCACGGTGAGGTACATCCCGAGTCGGAACAGCCTCGCCTCGCCGCGGGCGACCCGCATCGCCAACTCGGCGGCGTCGGCCGCCGCGGCGTCCAACTCGGGATCATCGAGGCGGCCCTTCGCGGCGTCCTGTCGGCGGCTGGACTCGAACCGGCCCCGTTGCTTGCGCAGCCGCTCGGAGGCCACCGCCGGCGGGATCGGCTCAATGTGGAAGGTCACGTCGACCAGGCCCGGGTAGGCCAGGATCGGCTCGGCCCAGCCGGGGCCGACCTCGGCCGGGTACCCGGTCACCGCGAGGGTGGTGGTGTAGCCGTCACCGACGCGGACGAACCGGCCATCGACCTCCACCGCGTCCGGCGAGCCCGGCAGGACCGTCGCCGCCTCCGGCACGGTCGTGCGGCGGGGCATGAGAGCGGACAGCAGACTCACTGCTCGTCACCTCCATCAGGGACGGCGTAGGGCATCGGGGCAGTCGGGTCGAGGCTGGCCGCGAGCCGCATCGCCGCGTCCGGACCGTCCAGGACGCGGGCCGGAACCTCACACCCGCCGAGCGCGCGCACGGCTTCGGCGGCGGCGTGCGCGGTGTGGTGGGCGCCGCGCCGGCTGCGCACCGCGACGGTGACCTGCCGGTGCAGCAGCTCTCGCTGTGTAGCGATGTCGTCGAGGAATCCGGCGTGCGAGCGGGCGGCCCCGTCCAGCGCCAGGTGCGGCAGCCCTGGCGCGGCGGCCAGGTACCGGTCGGCGAGGTAGGTCAGGTCCACCCGCTGTGCCCGCACCACGATCTGCGCCGGCCCATCGAGGCTGTGCAGCCAGCGGGCGAACCCGGCGACCAGGCCGTTCTGCTCGGCCGCCGTGCGCAGCCCGAACGCCACCGTCGAGGCGGCGACCAGGCCGGTGCTGCCGTCCGCGCCGAGGTCGACCAGACCGTCACCGGTGATGCCCTTCGCGGGCAGGCGCAGCGGCGCGGGCAACGGGAGCCGGTCACCCGGCCCTGCCGTCGTGTTCACCCACGGCGGGGCTGGGGTGATCGGCCCGTCCACCGGGACGAGCCGGTGCGGGCTGCGCCGGTGCCGCAGCCCGGCCAGGACCCAGGCGTCGAGGCTGATCCCGTCGCGGCGTACGACCGCGAGCAGGAACGCCGATGCGGCAATCGGCATGGCGCAGGCGAGGAACACCAAGGGGTGCACGACCGTCGCCACGGCGGTCCACGCCGAGTACAACACCAGCCCGGTCACGGCCAGGATGACCAACTGCCGCCCGGTCAGACCGAACGCGAGTTTGTCGGCCTTTTCGATGTCTCCGGGGACACGTGCAACAAACTGCTCATTCGAGCGGTCGTTGGCAGGGTTCACTGGTTGTCACTCATCCTTTCCATCCGTGGCGGGGCCGGCGGTTGCGGGTGTTGGCCGGCCGGTGGCGGGGTGGGCGGTTGACGTTCTTCTGCGATGTGGACGGTGTGCGGATCCGGATGCCGCAGGAGTGGACGGACCGGGGTCCGGAGCCGGCGGAGCGGCCGGTGTCGGTGGAGTCCCTTGCGGCGTTGCGTGAGGTGTTGGACGCCATCGCGTGTCGTGGATGCGATTCCAGCGACGGGGGTGGATCATGATCTCGTGGCGCAGAGGTGACGTGATCAGACGGCGGTGGCCGGAGATGGTGACTCGTGCCCGGGTTCGCGGTGGTGTCCGCCAGCCAGGCGGCCACACAGGCGCAGCCGAGGCGTGCCATACCAGCGGGGTTGTTCGCGGTCGCGGTGATGGCGTTGGCGAACATGGTCGAGGCGCAACTGGCCTACGAGCCTGCGGTCGGGAATCATGCGGCCGGGGAGCATCACGTCGATGCCGGCGGGGTGCGTGATGAAGGGCGTGGAGAAGATCACGGCCGGGCACCGCAACCGGACCGCGGTGGTCTACATCCGTCAGTCGACGCTGGTGCAGGTCCGGGACCATGTCGAGTCGACCGCCCGGCAGTACGACCTGGCCCGCCGAGCGGTGGAGCTGGGCTGGGCAGCGGTCGATGTGGTCGTCCTCGACGAGGACATCGGGGTGTCCGGAGCTTTCGGCAAGAACCGGTCGGGGTTTCGGGAGCTGGTGTCGCGGGTGTGTCTGGGCGGGGTCGGCGCGGTGCTCGGGTTGGAGGTGTCGCGGCTGGCCCGCTCCTCGGCGGAGTTCGCTCGGCTGCTGGAACTGGCCCGGCTCACCGACACCCTGGTCATCGACGCCGACGGGGTCTACGACCTGCGCGATGTCAACGACCGGCTGCTGCTCGGATTGAAAGGCACGCTCTCGGAAGCAGAGCTCCACCTGATCGCCAGCCGGCTGCACGGAGCGAAACTGGCCGCCGCCGGACGCGGCGAGCTGCGCCTGCCGCTGCCGATCGGCTACACCCGCGACGAAGACGGCCATTGTGTCAAGGACCCCGACGAGCGGTCCGGGCAGCGGTGGCCGACGTGTTCGCCGCGTTCGCCGCGACCGGGTCGGCCTACGGCGTGGTCGGCGCGTTCGCCGGGCGGCCGTTCCCGTTTCGGGTCTACGGCGGGGTGTGGGCCGGGCAGCTGCGGTTCCGGCCGCTGATCCACGCCCGGGTGGTGCACATCCTGACCAACCCCGTCTACGCCGGCGCCTACTGCTACGGCCGGCGCCGGGTGGTGCACCGGGTCGACCCGGACGGCACCGTGCGCCTGGGCTACCGCAAGACGACCCGCGCCGAATGGCTGGTCCTGATCAAAGACCACCACGAGGGCTACATCGACTGGACTCAGTATCTGGACAACGAGGCGAAGCTGGCCGCCAACCACACCCGCGCACATGGCCGCCCGGCGCGGGAGGGTGAACCGTTGTGCCAGGGCATCATCCACTGTGGAGTGTGCGGGCAGCCGATGGGCACGCACTACCGGTTCGGCCGGTTCTGCCTCTACGACTGCCTGGCCGCCCGCCGCGACCACGCGCAGCAGCCCCGCTGCCGCGGCATCTCCGCCCGCACCGTCGACCCGGTCGTCGAGGCGGCGTTCCTGGCCGCGGTCGCCCCCGACCAGATCGCGCTGGCCCTGGCCGCTGCGGACGAGGTCGCCGCCCGGCACACCCGCACCCACCGCGCCGCCGAACTGGCGGTGCAACGCGCCCGGTATGAAGCCGACCGGGCCGAACGCGCCTTCACCCAGGTCGAGCCGGAACACCGGCTGGTCGCCCGGACCCTGGAACAGCGGTGGGAGACCAAACTCGCCGCACTCACCGACGCCGAACTCGCCCTGCACCAGGCGCAGGCCACCCGGCCACCGACACCGGACCAGGTCCGGCTGGCGGCCATCGCCGCCGACCTGCCCGGGCTGTGGCGGGCACCCGGCACCAGCCACCGCGACCGCAAACGGCTGCTGCGCGCCCTGATCGCCGACGTCATGGTGATGCCCGGTGATGACGCCGAGCACGCCGTCATCGGGATCCGCTGGCACACCGGCGCCACCCAGCAGGTCACCGTCGTCCGCTACGGCCCCGGCCGCACCTCGGCCGAAGCGCTGGACCTCATCCGGACCCGCTCGGCCACCACCCGCGACGCTGATCTGGCCGCCGAACTCAACGCCGCCGGCTTCACCACCGGCCGCGGCCGGCACTGGGATGCCGAAGCCGTACATCGCGCCCGCAACGTCAACAGCATCCGCGCGCCGCGCAGCAGCGGAACCTGCCACGACGGCGAGATCACCGTCAAACAACTCGCCGCCCGGTACGGCATCGCCATCTCGGCCGTCTACGACTGGATCAACACCGCAAAGATCGACGCACATCGCACCCGCGCCGGCCGCTGGCACATCCCCTTTGACGACCACGTCGACGCCCGCTGCCGTGAGCTGATCGACAGCTCCGTACACCTCGGCCGCCCGAACCGGCTCTTCGACGACGTCCCGGGCCCGGGCGAGGTCACCGTCGGTGACCTCGCCGCCAGACTCGGCGTCAGTACGACCGCCGTGCTCGGCTGGATCCGCACCGGCAAACTCCGCGCCTACCGCACCCCGATCCAGCGGCACTGGCGCATCCGCTTCGACGACACCGTCGAGGCCCGGTGCCGCGAACTCATCGCCACATCGGTGCGTCTCAGCGTCGACCACCACGGCGGACTGGTCGCCTGCCAGGGCGAACTGACCATCCGCCAGCTGCACACCAAGCTCGGCATCAGCCGCGGCGCCATCCTGGCCTGGATCACCTCCGGCAAGATCCCCGCCCACCGAACTACGCAGGGTTACTGGCACATTCCCTGGAACCCGACCGTCAAGGCCCGCTGCCAGGAACTGATCGACACAACCCCCAGCCTGCGCAAGAAGCAACCAACCCAACGAACAGACGCGGGAGGTGCAGTATGAAACCCCCATCGGTACCCGAGCCCGCAGCGGGGCCTCGTCGGTTCGGCGGTTCATCGGTGCTCACCTCGATCTTGGGGACGACGCCGCGGCGGCGGGGACGGCGGCGGGGACGGCGGGGACGGCGGCGGGGACGGCGGGGACGGCGCGGGACGAGCCGCGCGGAACACCGGGTACGGATCCGGCGCCGGGGACGATCTTGGGGACAGGCGCGGGGACGGCGGGGACGGTGGCGCCGCCCGTCCCGCCGCCGGGGACGATCTTGGGGACGGCGGCGGGGACGGGGTGACCGGTGGCCGTCCCGTCGGGGACGGCGGGGACGGCGCCGCCGCCCGCCGGGCCGGTGGAGTCGGCCGGGGTGTACTGGCGCTCGGGGTGCGCGCCGCTGCCGTGCCGCCCGTACGGGCGGGTGGGGTGGCGCGCCGGGCGGCCGTGGGCCGGCTGGCCGGGGACGCGCCACGCCGTGGGCCTCCTGCCTGCGTGGCGGGTGCGGAGGAGAACACCGGTGTGACCGGTGCGAGTGGCCGTCGCGGCGCGCTGTGCGGCGCTGGAGCGGCCGAGAACGTCACCCCTGGTGCCGAACCGCCGTTCGAGGACCTCGACGTGGCAGGCGCGGCGTCGCTGAACGCCACCCGGGCCGCCGGTGTAGCCGGTGCCGGGCGAGGCGTCTCGGCCGGGGACGGGTGGGAGAACTGCGCCGCCGGGACGCCACCGGACGGGGACGGCCCTACCGGGGACGGGGACGGCGCGTTGCTGAATACCGGCGCTCCGGTCGTCCCCGCCGGGGACGACAGCGGGGCGTGGGTGACCGGGGCGTGGCTGAACGCCGCCGGTCCCGCCGGGGACGGGGACGGCCCGGGACGGGGACGGGGACCGCCGGTCGGGGACGGGCGGGGACCGCCGGGACGAGGTGTCGTCCCCGGCCGTCCCGCTGCCGTCCCCGCCGCGCGGGCGGCCGTCCCCGCGCCGCGTGCCATGCCGGCCGCCGCGCCGAGGGTCTTGACCATCAGGTACGCCTGGATGAGGGTGCCGATGAGGCCCCGGCCGCGGCGCTGCCCGAGCGGGCCGAGGATGAACTGCTTCATCCAGCCGGGCAGCTTGATCAGGACCCACAGCATCGTGAGGCAGACCAGGATGCCGAGCAGTCCGTCACCGCTGGACGGGATACCCATGACGGTCGGCCCGGCCGGGGTGAGGAACACCTTCACCGTGGCCATCACCACGATGGCCTGACCGATCTGCAGGCCGAGGCACGCGCCGACCGCGCGCCACCAGGTCTGCGCGATGCCCTCGGTGTATGGGCTGGCGTGACACATCAGCGCCACCGGCGCGATCCCGAACAGGATGATCAGCGCGGCGAGCCGCATCACGAACGTGATCTCCAAGACGAGGCACATCACGATCACGGCGATGACCAGCAACGTGAGCAGGAAGTTGTTGCCGTTCATGACGTTGTCGACGATCTGGCGGATCGCGGCGGCGGCGGTCGGACCGTCGATGGAGTTCGCGGCGATGGCGACGGTGAGCGCGTTGGTCCACTCGATCAACTTCTGGAACAGGATCAGACTGCAATTGGCCGCGACCGCACCCACGGCCAGACGCGGGAGTATCTGCTTGAGGCCGTGTTGGGTTTGTAGCGTCTCCCTCGCGGTGACGACGAACCCGCCCGCGACGATGAACAGCACGAACACGCCGTTGGCGACCACGAGGCTGGTGGTCCAGATGCCTTTGGCGGCGGGATTGCCGGTGAAGTCCGGGGTGGAAAGCCACGACTCGCCGAGGGCTTCCATGACCGGTTGAATGGCCTGCTCGGCGGCCCATGCGATCAGGTCCGCGATGGCTTTGCGGATCTGGCCACCCACGTCGTACCAGGCCGGGTCGTCACCGCTGGACGGGCTCGACGGCCCAGGAGGCGGGATCGGAGACGGTGTGGTGGGCGCTGACGGCGACGGCGACGCACCGGGCGGCCGGGATGCTCCGGGCGGCGGGGCGCCGGGGTCCGGCACGCCTGGTGGGGTCGTCGGGGAGGCGGGCGCGGTGGGGCCACCTGGTGGAGTCGGTGCGGGGCCGGGGGCCGGGCTCGGGTCGGCCAGCGCCGGGCCGACCCACAGCAGGGCCAGGCCGGCGAGGGCCGTGACGGCGAGCAGCAGCATCCTCGCGCGCCGAGACAGCCGGCGCCGGTGCACCTTGACGGCGGCCATCAGGCCACCCACTGACCGACGATGGTGACGAACAGCGGCGCGAGCAGGGCAAGGGCGTAGCCGATCGCGGCCGAGCGCAGCGCCAGCTTGGCCTTCTCCAGCTCGCCGGGGTCGCCGTTGGCGGCCAGGTAGCGCAGCCCGCCCACGGTCAGGAACAGGGTGGCGACCGCGACGAGAATCGCGAGGAGCCAGGTGCGGATGCGCTCGGCGACCTGCTGGAT
>DASRII010000122.1:0-7629 GCA_035650075.1 Micromonosporaceae bacterium
GACGGCCTAGCGCTGCGGGTCGGCCAGCACCTGAACCGGCGCGCGCTCGACATCTACGCCGAGTGCCGTCGCACCGGCGAATGGCCCGGGTACTCCCGTGAGGTCGAGCTGATCTCACTGCCGCCATGGCTCGAAAACCGCTACCTGGAGGAGATGGCATGACACATACGGACGTCGAGCGCGCCGCCCCACCGCCGCGCGCCCCTGCCGTCGCCGTCACACAGACGACCGCGATCGAACAGTCCCGCGCCGCGGCCGAGGTTGAGGCAGCGGTCATCATCGCCCAGAAGATGCCCCGCGACATGGCCCGCGCACAGCACGAGATGCGTGACGCCTGCGGCCGGCTCGCACTGGCCAGCAAGGCGTTCTACGCCGTCCCCAACCGCGGCTCCGGCAAGTCCGTCCACCTCGCCCGGGCACTCGCCCGGATCTGGGGGAACCTCGACTACGGCGTCCGGGAACTGCGCCGCGACGACGCCGCCGGCCTGTCGGAGATCCAGGCATTCGCGTGGGACCAGCAGACCAACGTCCGCTCCACCCGCACGTTCCAGGTGCCGCACGAGCGGATGGCCGGCGGCAAGCGCAAGAAGCTCACCGACCTCGGTGACGTGTACCTGAACAACCAGAACATCGGTGCCCGCGCGGTCCGCGAGTGCCTATTCTCGGTGCTGCCGGAGTGGCTGACCGACGAGGCCGAGCAGTTGTGCCGGGCGACCCTCCAGAACGGTGAGGGGGTGCCGCTGCCGGAGCGCATCCAGACGATGATTGACAGCTTCCGCGGGATCGACGTCACGGTCGAGCAGCTGGAACAGCGGATCGGCCGCAAACGCGGGCAGTGGACCGCTGACGATGTGGTGCAGGCAGGTATCACGTACATGTCGATCCAGCGCGGCGAGGTCGTGAAGGACGACGAGTTCCCGCCGCATCGCGTCACGGCAGATGAAATCACGGGCCGCAAGTCGGACGCGCAGCCTGTGGACCGGCCTGTGGACGAGTCCGCCGCCCCCCCGTTCAGCAAAGACACCGAGGAGACCACCTGATGGGGCTCGACATCACCGCCTACTCCAATGCTCGCCTAGTGGATCGCCACGTGGACTTCCCGAGGGAGTGGTGCGAGGACGAAGACCATTGCCAGGTGTTCGCCTACGACTCGTTCGGCCACTCATACCGGGGACTCGCTGACGCTGACCGTTTCACCACGCTCGGCGGCGAAGGCTTCATCGGTGGACGCTGCTATGACATCAGCGACAGTAGGACCCACTCGTTCCGGGCTGGCTCGTACAGCGGCTACAGCTGGTGGCGTGAGCGTCTAGCAGGGACGTTCAACCCGCACAGGGATGCTGACCTGCCGTTCTATGAGCTGATCTGGTTCGCCGACAACGAGGGTGACATCGGGCCGCTCGCTGCAGCCGATCTGCTCGGCGACTTCCATGCGGGCTACGAGGCTTGGCAGGCCGAATGTGAAGGCGACACATACGACTTCCACCGCGAGGTCTACAACGACTGGACCAAGGCATGTGAACTCGCCTCCGATTCCGGATTCATTGACTTTCACTGAGGGGCGGCGGGCCGCAGCCCGCCAGTCCGAGGAGGTGCGATGACGAGCTACCTGTTCACCGTGCACGGCACCCCCGCGCCTCAGGGCAGCAAACACGCGCGCCCGATCTGGCGCGGCAGCGGCGCCAACCGCGAGTTCACCGGCAAAGTCGCCCAGGTCGAGTCGTCCAAGAAGGTCGCCCCCTGGCGCGAGGCGGTCAAGGCAGCCGTGCTCGCCGAGGACCACAAACAGCTACCAGGGCCCGTCCGCGCCGACATCGTGTTCTGGTTCCAGCGCCCCAAGTACCACTACCGCACCGGCCGCAACGACCACCTGCTGCGCGACGACGCCCCTGAGTGGATGGACAAGAAACCGGACATCGACAAGTGCGTGCGCTCCACCCTCGACGCACTGAAGGACTCCGGCGTGATCCGCGACGACTCGCAGATTGTCGAGCTCAACGTGCAGCAGCGTTACGTCACCCACGCGCAGCCGATCCCCGGTGCCGAGATCGAGCTGCGACTGGTCGGAACACGGCAGGAGACGCTGACGTGACCCGGCCGAGCACCGCCCGGTGCGGCACCGACTCCGGCTACTACCGCCACCGCCGGCAACTGAAGGAGCCCGCCTGCGACAAATGCCTACGCGCCCACGCCGCCGCCACAGCCGCACGCAGCACCGGGCGACGCCAACCCGTCCGGTACTGCCCCTGCGGCTCACAAACCCGCACCCAGCACGACAAGTGCTACAAGTGCCGCAACCCAGGCAACTCGCTCATCGTCCGCGAACCCGCCTGGGTGCTGCAAGGCGGCGTCTGGTACGACGCGAACCGGGTGTCAGCATGAGACCACGCCTGTTGGACCTCTTCTGTGGAGCCGGCGGCTGCTCCGTCGGCTACCACCGCGCCGGCTACGACGTGTGGGGAGTCGACCTCTATCCGCACAAGGACTACCCCTACCGGCTCACCGTCGCCGACGCGCTCGACGTGCTCACGGACGCGCCGTTCCTCGCTCTGTTCGACGTCATCCACGCGTCTCCACCGTGCCAGGAGCACACCCGCGCCAAGCATCTGCGGGCCGCGCAGGGCGGGACGGTACGTGAGGACGCGCATGACCTGATCGGTCCTGTACGGGCCGCCCTGGCCGCGTGGGGAGGTCCCTACGTCATCGAGAACGTGCCCGGCGCTCCCATCCGGCCCGACGTGCTGCTGTGCGGGTCAGCGTTCGGGCTCAAGGTCCGTCGCCATCGCTGGTTCGAGTCCAACATGCCCCTCGGTCTGCAGCCCGGCTGTCGGCACGCTGAGCAAGGCCGTCCCGTCGGTGTCTACGGCTCAGCGGCCGACGAAATCCCCGACGGTGGCCGCACCGCGCGCACCGTGAAAGAAGCTGGCGAGGCGATGGGTACCGAGTGGGTTACCCGCTGGGCTGACCAGGTCGAGGCCATCCCCCCCGCCTACACGCAGTGGGTTGGCGAGCAGATCCGCGACCACTTGGGGGTCGCCTCATGATGACGATCCCCGACATCAACGCGCTCACCGTCGTGGTCCGCACCCTTAGAGAGGACTGGGACCAGCGGGCCGTCCGCGACCAGGTCACCCAGCTCGCCGAGGACTACAACCAGCCCGACATCGCCTACGCCTGCGTCGCCATCGCCCGCGACCTGCAGAACCGGGCCCCGGTCACCCTGTCCATCAAGGCCCCCGATGTCATCGCCCGCCTCCACACCCGGCCCAGCAACGGGCCACGCACCCCCGGCCCGGCCACCCTCGAGGACTCGTGGCGCTGCGACGTGTGCGGGCTGCGGGTCGACCAGTGCCAGGCCTCGGCCGGCAATAGGGGCGACGACTGGCACGCGTTCGTGTCGGTGGCCGCTGCCGAGGCTGCCCGTGACGCCGAGTGGACCCAGCAGGGCAAGGTGCGGCGCGTCGCTATCCCCGCAGACCTGTTCACCATGCCGGACGACGTATGACCGGCCGCGCGCAGGTCATCCGCAGCGACGCCCGCCGGCTACCGCTGGCCGATGACAGCGTCGACCTCATTTGCTCAAGCCCCCCTTACTTTGCGTTACGGAGCTACCAGGACGGTGGCGAGCACTACGCCGGCCAGATCGGCAGCGAGCCGACCCCGGCCGAGTTCGTCGACGCGCTGGTCGAGGTGACGCGGGAATGCGTGCGGGTGTTGAAGCCGTCGGGGTCGCTGTGGATCAACCTCGGCGACAAGTACGCAGGCTCGGGTGGCGGCGGCGAAGGCTCAAGCGACGGCATGACCGGCCGCGCGGCTAGACCACCACGTCGCGCCTCGGACATTCCCACCAAGTCGCTGATGGGTATCCCGTGGCGGTACGCGCTGCGCTGCATCGACACCACCCGCACCGGCCACCTCCACGTCGAGGCCGTCCGCGAAGTCATCGACGACCTCGCAGCCGGTGAAATTGACCAGCGCACCGCCCATCGCCGCATCGACGCCCTCGAGGAAGCCGCAGCGAAAGGGTCGGCCGGCCTCGGCCTCATCCTCCGCGCCGAGGTCATCTGGTCCAAACCCAACGGACTACCCGAGTCCGTCACCGACCGGGTTCGCCGCAGCCACGAACAGTGGTTCCACTTCACGCTGCAGCCGCGGTACTACAGCGCCGTCGACGAGATCCGCGAGCGGGTTGACAAGTACAACGGGCGTTCATGGTCTGACCGCAAGGCACTAGGAGAAGGACCACGCCAAGGCGAGCAGCGAACCGAGACCGCGACAGTGCTTGCAGCGCATCCCCTCGGCAAGTTGCCCAATAGCGTCTGGGAAATCCCCACCGAACCCCTCACCGTCCCCTCCCATCGCGTCGTCCGCAACGGCCGGACCGAGGCATGGTTCTTCTCCGAGCTCGACGCCTGGCGCTACGCGCGCCGCACCGGGGTCCGCGGTGGCCGGCCCAGCATCCGCCCCGAGATAGACCACTTCGCCGCGTTCCCCACCGAGTGGCCGCGGCGCATCATCCAGGGCTGGTCACCACCAGGCATCTGCACCGCCTGCGGCGAGGGGCGGGCGCCAACAAGCTCGACCAGCTACGTCAAGACTCGCGGCGACTCATACGCGCGTGGACAGAAGGGTCCAGTTCCCGGGCATCACTCGTGGGAAGGTGCCCCTAATCTGAGCAAGATCGTCGCCATCACCGGCTACGCCTGCGCCTGCCCCGAACCCACCGCACCCACCCGCCCCAGCGTCGTCCTCGACCCCTTCGGCGGCACCGGCACCACCGCCCTCGCAGCCCTAGCCCTCGGCCGCCACGGCATCACCCTCGACATGTCCGCCGACTACAGCCGCCTAGCCCGTTGGCGCACCACCGACCAACGCCAGCTCGCCGGGGCCATGCGCATCCTCAAGCCCGCCGTTCAGGTCGACGGGCAGGCATCCATGTTCGACTTCCTCGAGGAGGCCGCCGAATGAAGATCCATCGCCATCTCAAGGACCACAACTTCACCATCATCGACAACGACCTCCTACGGGACGCCCGGCTCAGCTTCCGCGCCCGCGGCCTCCTCACCTACCTGCTGTCCATGGGCGACGACTGGGAGACCGACAGCGTCCGGATCGCCGCCCAGACCCGAGAAGGCCGCGACGCCGTACGCACCGCCCTCACCGAACTGGAGACTTGCGGCTACCTGCGCCGCAGCAAGTTCCAGACCCCTCATGGCATGTGGACAAGTCGGTGGGAACTGTTCGAGGAACCACTCGAAACACCAGACCAGTCAGCAGACCTGTCTAGGAGTGGTCCTATGGAAAGAGCGAGGAGGACAAGCGCCTGAGAATCCGACGTCGGTTGCGTAGGCGTCCTAAGAAGTACCTCTAAGAAGACTAACGCTTACGCGGCGTCCCTTATCTGTGGTTGCTGTTTAAGGGGCCCAGCCCAAAACCGTCGAATCCACACGACCCGCCGTAACGCGCGCGAGGGAGCACCATGGACACCTGGACAGACACCGGATCCGGCCCCGGCTGGGAACAGCCCGAAGGCGTCGACACCTGCCCCGACTGCCTCAGAAGGATCGGCTTCGTCGACCTCTACGGCGGTGGCCGCGAGTACATGTGCCCGACTTGCGGCTGGTCGACCGTCGTGCCCGAGGAGGACGTGTGACTTGCCCCTGCGGCCGGCCCATCACCGGCGCCACCCTCTGCGCCACCTGCACCAAGGCCCTCGAGCAGGCCATCGTCAACATCTCCTCCTACTGGCAAGACCTCGACAACGTCCGCGCCAAGCTCACCCGCTACGGCGGGCAGGGCGGCCGGCACGGCGACCACCTCCCCATCGACCCGCGCTTCGCCCGCTACGCCTGGGTCCAGGTCGACGGCGAGCTCACCTGCACCATCCCCGCCGGCACCGCGCTAGTCGACGCCGTCCACAACACCATCACCACCTGGGTGCGGGTGGTGCACGACCGCTGGCCCAGCAGACCCCTGCCGGCCGATGATGTGGTCGCCTGCTGCCGCTGGCTGCTGTGGTATCCCACCCTCATCCGCTGCACCGACTGGGCCCCTGACATCCTCGACGAGCTCACTCACCTCGAGGATCGGCTCCGCCAACTCGTCGACAGGCCCGGCGACAGGTGGTACGCCGGGCCCTGCGACACCTGCCGCCGCGACATGTACGCAAGGACCGGTTCGCCTACAGTCACCTGCCCCGAATGTCAGCTCACCTACGATGTCCCGGCCCGCCGTGCATGGCTCCTCGAGCAGGCCGAAGACCAGCTCGTGAACGCCGCCACCCTCGCCCGCGCCGTGTCCTGGCTCTACGGCCAACCTCTCAGTGCCGACCGGGTGCGCAAATGGGCTGAACGAGGCCGCATCCGAACCCACAAGCCCGTCGGTCTCACGCTGTACCGGGTGGGCGACGCACTCGACGTACTCGCCAACGAGACCCAGAAAGTGGGATGACCGATGGGCTATGCGACCCGCTTCGTTCAGGATGTCTCAGCCGGTGTAGTCGACGGCATCCGTACCCTCGGTGCCTGGCTCAGTGGCTGGCCAGAACCTAGATCTGAGCTGCCACCTATCCCGATACTGCTGGCCGAGTGCATCGCAGCCCAGCATGACAAGTGTCTAGGTATGGTCACCCGAGAGGGGACCACGAAGCCTAGGCGATGCCGATGCGAGTGCCACGTGAGGCCTGCATGATGGGGCCTACTTGCGTAGGCGGGCTACCTGTGTCACGCTCTGTGCCAGCAGAACAGGTATGCCTGCTGACCCTCGAGCCCCTGACCCCCCCGTGGTCAGGGGCTCCACTGCTGGGGGGGTACCCATGGCGAAGATGACGAAGCCCTGCGCCG
The DNA here is from genome assembly GCA_035650075.1 of Micromonosporaceae bacterium. Taxonomy (GTDB): domain Bacteria; phylum Actinomycetota; class Actinomycetes; order Mycobacteriales; family Micromonosporaceae; genus DASSUC01. The sequence continues at coordinate 6,843 of DASRII010000122.1, forward strand.
TACCGGGATGCACCAACCCGGCACGGTCCGGCGCGGCTGAATGGTGCAAGATGCACTATCACCGCTGGTACCGCCACGGCAGCATCGATAAGGTCGCTCACGCATCCCGCATTACCGTCAGCAAGGGCCGCCGGTACAAAAGCCTGACCCTGCCTGACCACCCTCTAGCAGGAGTGAGTGGCAAGGTCTACGAACACCGCGTCGTCCTGTACGCCGTCATCGGACCAGGACCCCACACCTGCCACTGGTGCAACCGCACCATTGATTGGCTCCCCAAGTCAGACCCAGACCACCTTCAACCGGATCACCTCAACGGCTACGGTGACGACAACCGCCCGGAGAATCTGGTTCCGTCCTGCCGTAACTGCAACTTCACCCGAGGAATGCAAGCGCGGTCAGACGCATTGCGCCAAGCTGGCTGGTGGTCCAACCACGACACCGTCGCTGAGCTCGCCCGTGGCGGGAGGCGTCAACGGATCACCGATGCCGCAGTGGGGTAGCACCACAGCCCGGGGTTACGGGTGGTCCCATCAGAAGCTAAGGGCTAGCTATGCACGCCGCATGGCACAGGGTGAGGTGTTCTACTGCTGGCGATGCGGGCAATGGGTGGATCCGAGTGGACCATGGGAACTGGGACATGATGACCATGACCGCAACGTGTACCGCGGACCAGAGCACCGAGGCCGTGAATGTCCCATGGGTGGCAATAGGGCTACTGCGGGGCGTCGAAGCCAAGTAACCATCAGGCGATGGCAGTTGTGATTTTTTGACACCCACGGACCATGAC
>DASRII010000123.1:0-5577 GCA_035650075.1 Micromonosporaceae bacterium
AATCCCGCGCGGTTGTTGGCGATCAGCTCCGCGGCGGTGTTGACGACCCTGGTCTCCAGGTGCGTGGTCGACATCAGAAACTGGTACAGGTGCCGGATCGTGAGTGCGCGCCGCTGTGACTCCGGCAGGTCGGCGAGCACCTCGTGCGCGAGGTATGGCACAAGGCGCTGGGGGTAGAAGACCTTGCCGGCGTCCGTCTCGTCGGCGAACATCCGGCGGATCCCGCTCCGCACTCCCGCGACGTCGTACCACTGGTCGAAGGGGCTGTTCATGACGTCTCCAACGCCCGGATGAGGCGGTTGATGCCGGTTGCGACGGTGCTGGCGTCGGTGGCGTGGCAGAGCCGGAACCAGCCCGGCTCCGGACACGCGAACGCCGTGCCCGGCAGGATTTTCACCCGGGCGGACCGCAGAATCCGTTGCCACAGCGCATGCTCGGCCGCGGCGCTCACCGTGGGCAGGTATGGGCGCGGGTCGATCCATAGCGAGAAACCACCAGCCGGCTCCAGGTAGCCGATGCTGCCAGCGGCCAGCAATGCTGTCGTCCCACGCCAGCGTGCGCTCCATGCTGCCCTCCTCGGCGGCTTGCCCCATGCTGATCCCGTCATGAGGCCGCCACTCGCACGGGTCGGCCGACAGTCAGTGACTCGAGCACCGAGCACAGCCGGGCCAACTCCTCCGACGAGTTGTAGTAGTGCACCGACACCCGTAGCAGGCTATCGAGGCCCCGCCTCTGCATGTCGACGCATGCGGCGTTCCCCAGGCATACCCACGTGTTGATACCGGCCCGCTGCAGCTCCGCCCTGACCGACGCCGCGTCCCAGCCTCGCACCGTGATGGCGACGGTGCCGCATCGTTCCTGACCGCGGTCCAGCACCGTCACTCCTGGGATGCGGGTGATCGCCCTACGCAGGTCCGCGGCCAGTTGCCGGATCCGCGGCCAAGTGTGCTCCACTCCCCAGGCTAGCGCGTAGTCGATGGCGACACCGAGTCCGATGCGGGCCGCGCAATTCGCCTCCCAGGTGTCGAACCGGCGGGCGGCAGGAGCGAACCGGTAGCGTCCGGCGGCCCACTCGACGCCGTCCAGGCCGAACATGGCAGGCGTGAGCTGCTCGGCGAACTCCCGGCGGGCGAACAGGAATCCGGTGCCACGCGGACCCCGCAGGTACTTGCGGCCGCAACCCACCAGCATGTCGCAGCCGATCTCCTCGACGTCGATGGGCATCTGCCCTACCGACTGGCTGGCGTCGGCCAAGAACGGGATCCCGTTCTGCCGTGCCACCTGGCCGATCAGTGCCACCGGATAGACCAGACCGTCGTGCGTCGGCACGTGGGTCATCGCGATCAGCTTTACGCGTTCGTCCAGCCTGCTCCGCAGTTCCTCCACGCTCACCAGACCGTCGGCGTCCACGGGCAACACCTCCAATCGCACCCCGTGGCGTTTGGCCAGGTGGAGCAGGGAGAGGTAACAACTGCCGTATTCCATCGGCGAGACGAGCACGCGATCGCCGGCTCGCAGTGGAACGCTGGCGAGTGCCATTGTCCAGGCCCGCGAGGCGCTATCGAACAAGGCGACTTCCTCGCTGTCGCAGTTGAGCAACACGCCGACAGCGGCATGCCCATGTTCGATTGCCTCCTGGGCGCGTTCAGCGGCCTCGTAAGGACCAATCTCGCTCTCCAGCCGAAGATGGCCCACCATCGCGTCGATGACGGGCTTCGGCGCGAGGCTGGCGCCAGCGTTGTTCAGGTGTGCGACGTGGTTCACGCCGGGCGTGTCCGCCCGCGCCTGCACGAGATCGAGGTTCATTCCGTGAGCTCATCTCTGCCAGTCGGGCGTAGCTGAATCAACCACCGGACGCGGCGACGGCAGCGCGTCGCGGTCCAGGTGGCCGGCACCAGGTTCTCGGGTAGCCGCGCGCGCAGGAAGTCGAGCAGATCCTGAGGGGTCGACCGTCTGTCGGTCACAGCGGCGACGGCAGCGCGTCGCGGTCCAGCTTGCCGCTCGCCCTCAACGGCAGCCGGTCGAGCACCGTCATGGTGGCCGGCACCAGGTACTCGGGCAGCCGCGCGCGCAGGAAGTCGAGCAGATCCTGAGGGGTCGACCGCCCGTCGGTCACTACGTACGCGGCCAGCACGCGCGTGTCGCCGTCCCCTCGGGCCACCACCGCGGCGTCGGCGACGCCGGGGTGGGAGGTCAGCACGGCAGCGATCTCACCCGGCTCGACCCGGAAGCCACCGATCTTGACCTGATCGTCGTTACGGCCGACGAACTCCAGCACGCCGTCGGCACGCCGGCGGACGATGTCACCGGTGCGGTAGACCGCAACGGGCTCACCGTCCGGGCCGACCGGGAGGTTGACGAAGCGAGCGGCGCTCTCCTCCGGTTGGTTCACGTAGCCGGTCGCGTTGCCGCCACCGCCGAGGCACAACTCGCCTTCCTCGCCGTCTCCGGTGAGGCTGCCGTCGGAGCGAACGACGTAGCAGGTGGTATCCGAGATGGGTACCCCGATCGGCACACTGACCGCGTCCGGCGGCAGGTCGTTGACCTCGTACGCGGTTGAGAAGCAGGCGATCTCGGTCAGACCGTAGGCGTTGACGAGGTGTGCCGGCCGGCCGTGTTCGAGCACCCGGCGGGCCGCGTCGGCCCGCATCACCTCACCGGCGACAATCACGTACCGCAGCCCGGCGAACAACTCGGGCCGCGCGGCGGCCAGGCTGTGGAAGATGCTCGTGGTCAGGAGTACGACGCTGATCCGCTCCCGTTCCAGCACCGCGTGCAGTGCGGGCGCGGACAGCTGCACGTCCCTGGCGCACGGCACCAGGCAGGCACCGTTCAGCAGTGTCGCCCAAATTTCGAAAACCGCGATGTCGAAGGAGAGCCTCGCGGCGTGCAGCACCCGGTCCGTTGGCTCGATGTCCGCGAAACCGTTGTCGATGCAGAGCCTTAGCACACCACGCTGCGGGATCGCCACGCCCTTCGGGCGGCCGGTCGTGCCGGAGGTGAACATCACGTAGACGGGAACCGCCGTGTTCGGCGTCGGCCCATCGGCGCTTGAGCGACCGGCGTCGAGCACGTCGGCGAACTCGAGTACCTGTCCGTCGACGATTTTTGCACCAGGTAGTTGGACCACCGCCGCCGCGCCGCTGTCGGTCAGCACGCGGCGCTGTCGGTCGGCGGGCAGCGACGGGTCCAGTGGCGTGTACGTGAGCCCGGCGCACACTGCGCCCAGTATCGCGACACAGAAGTCCTGGCGACTCTCGCCAGCCACCGCGACAACCGCGCCTTCGGGCAGCCCGAGGTGCCGCAGTCCGCGAGCAAACCGCTCGGCGAGCGAGCCGAGTTCGGCGTAGCTGAGTTGTCCGTCCACTTCGGCGATCGCGGGCCGGTCAGCGTGGCGGCGTACCTGAGCCCGGAACAATTCGGCGAGTGACTGGTCGTATATGTCGGTGATCGGTTCGGCCGCTCCGTTAGCGTTCATGTGGACCTCCGGTCCGGTTGGCTCTGCCCCACCGGCCAGACTAGGTACCCCGAATCGATGATCAACAATGTACGGTTAGTGGAAGATTGCCTAGTCGTTCGTGATTACTAAGCGATCGCTATGACGATGTTGTGATTCCATGGTCAATTCTTTGAGCCGACGCGCAATCAATGGTCACGCCTGATCAAGCATGATGCCCGGGCGTGGTGATGATGCACGCCGCCCCCGTCCCGGCCCGCCGCCGCCGCTGGCCAACGTTTACGGCGTCGACCTCATCCACACCGGCACCTGGGCCTCTCCACCGGCACCTGGACCGCCACGCTGATCGCACTCGGCGTGCTCGACCCGGCCATCATCGGGGTGGCCAGCGGGGCGACCGGCAGCAAGACCGCGTCCATCCCGGAGCTGGGCAAGCCCACGCTGATGCAGTCGAGCACCCCCGGTGGAGGCCCAGGCTCCAGGCGGCACAGGCACACCCGGCGCCGGACGTCCTACCGAAGCGTGGTCCCTCTCGACACGTTATGTGACACCTATGGCTTGGCCGACGAGGTGATCGGCGATCCGGCCGGGGCTGCGGAGTCCGGCACCCCCGCGAAGTCGGGCAGCTCGATGCCGTTGATCGCGCGCCCGACCAGCTCGGTGAACCATTCGCTGGCGAAATCGGGGCTCGGCTCGGCGTCTGGCCCGGGGACCTCGCGGCTGCGGGCGTTCAGCCGGCCGATCTCCTGGTTGGCCTCGACGAACGAGCGCATCCGCGCCTCGTAGCGGGCGAACCCGGCGTCGGGGTCCCACCCGGCGGCGGCCAGCTCTCCGGCCAGCAGGTAGGCGCCGACCAGGGCCAGCCCGGTGCCCTGCCCGGACATCGGCGACGAGCTGAACGCCGCGTCCCCGAGCAGCCCCACCCGTCCGCTCGACCAGCGGTCCATCACCACCTGGGCGACCTGGTCGAGGTAGAAGTCCGGAGTGTCGTCCAGGTGCGCGAGGATGTCCGGGGTCAACCAGCCCAGGCCGGCCATCCGCTCACGCAGCAGAACCTTCTGGGCCGCGACGTCACGGTAGTCGACGTCGAAGTCAGCCGAGGCGAAGTAGAACATCGCCATCGCCCGGGTAGCGTCCTGGATGGGTCGCAGGAGGGCTGAGCGCCCGGACTCCTGATCCTGATACTCGAGCAGCCAGCGGTCCAGCCCGAACTCGTTGGGCACGCTGTAGAAGGCCAGCACGTGCCCGAGGTGGCGGAGGAACCGCTCATGCGGCCCGAAGACCATCGCCCGCAGCGCCGAGTGCAGCCCGTCGGCCCCGACCACCAGGTCGAAGCGCCGCCGGTCGCCGCCCGCGAAGGCCACGTCGACCCCGTCCGCGTCCTGGGTGAGTTCGGCGATCCGGTCGCCGAAGATGTACTCAACGCCGTCGCGGGTGTCGTCGTAGAGCACCCGGGACAGGTCCCCGCGCAGGATCTCGATGTCCGCGATGAACCCGTCGCCACCGTCGTCGTCGGCACGGAAGGTCTCCAGCACTTGCCCGTCCGCGTCTACTGTGTGCGCGCCGGCGGTGTCGGTGCACGCCGCGCGCACCGCCGCGTCCAGCCCCATGCGCCCGATGACCTCCTTGGCCACGCCGCGCGCGTCCACCGCCTGCCCACCGGGACGCAGCTCGGGGGCCCGCTCCACCACGGTCACCTCGGCCCCCCGCCGACGCAACCAGTGGGCCAGCGCGGGCCCCGCGATGCTCGCCCCCGCCACCAACACCCTGGTACCGCTCACCGCACCCCCTGCTCGCCAGTCCGGATGGTGTGCTCCTGCTTGGAGTCGTCGACGCTCATCACTGCCTCCATGTGCTTCCTCCCGCGCTGGAACGTGCCCAGCACAGGCCCAACGCTGTCGGTGTGTCCAGCCGTATCGACCGCGGATCCGTGTCACCGTTCGTAGTGGACTTCTTCGCGTACCCTCAGATCGGTCAATGGCGCACCCGATAGCGCAGGTGAAGCACCCGGTTGCTCTGAATCACCACGTCAGGATCCTCCAACAGGTGCTGCGCGTGGACCGACCCGAAGTAGCGCTTGCCGGACCCGAACACGACGGGTACGACGTCCATGCGCACCT
>DASRII010000124.1:0-3731 GCA_035650075.1 Micromonosporaceae bacterium
ACTTCCGGCCGGCTCGCCGCCGGCTCCCTCGCGGCCGCCGCCGTTGCGGTCCTCGCGGCAGCCAATCCTGCGGCCGGCACGGGCGACCCGGCCAGCGACGCCGTGCTCTCCTTCCAAACGGCGTCCCTGCCGCAGACGGCCGACGCCGTCGAGGGCTGGTACACCCAACCCCAGACCGAGCACGAGGCAACCACTACGTCCAATATGTCCCAGACGCCGCCCGCCGTCGGAGGCTGGTTCATCCAACGCCGGACGGGGCAGCGCTTCGTAATCAACGCTGTCGCGCCGAGTTCTGAAGCGACCGAGACCGCGACTGCGACTGCGGATCCTGCCGCAAACTGGCGGCGCCTGATGGTCGAGGTTCCATAGTCGCCACGGCTGCTGGGACCTCCGGCACCTGACCGACACCGAGCAGACTCGCCATACCAGCCAGACTGCCCTCCACACGAGCAGCCGATAGATAGATGCAAAGGACCCGCATGGGTGACCGCATCGACCCAGATGACGCCGGCGAGAGCGGGCCGATTCCAGAGGCTGTCCTCGCTCTGCTCCCTGTTCCCGCTGCGGCGAACGCGTCCTGTCAGCCAGATGCCGGCATCATGCGGATAGTGCCGGCGAAGCACGACCTGGCCGGGTCGTAGCGCTGGCCTTCTTCGTGTACTTGGCTGCCCGCGTACTGACCTTCGGCGACCGGTCCGTTCATCACGACGGCCCCGGTCTTTAGGTTGAGGACACCGCTCAGCTGGGCCAGATACGCGGTGCCCACGTGCCAGTCGAACTCGACCTGCAGCACGCTGCCGGTCTGTCGGGCACCGGTGAGCTGGGTCTGGAGTGGCTCGGCCACACCGGTCGGGCCAGTCGCGGTGCCCTGCCACACGCCAGCTCCTGCCGAGCATTTGTCGAAGGTCCAGGTCAGCGGCGCCGACTGCTGGGCGGTGGCCGGCCCGGAAAAAGCGACCGGGGCGGTCGCCGCAAGAGCGAGGGCTGCGACCGACGTGCCGTACCGGCCGAGTTGGTGACGATGACGTTCGATGACAGATAACATGTTGCGCCTCCATCGGGGACAGCAGATCTGCCTCGAGGCTCGCCGTAAGACGGCCCGACGCCGTCTGGCAAACGCCCTATCTTCCGCCGCGCGACACGTAGCGCACGGTCCACACGGTGCCGCCACCATCCGGGGCTCCGCGATCACGCTCATCCGCACCCGCCTTCCTTCGATAATGTTTCACTGGCCAGCAGACGATGAGACGCGCATAACGCGGCTGAACAAATTCCGATACCCGCTCGGTGCAACCTCCCGAATCAGCGCTGTCTTCGGATAAGCCACCATTGATGGCGAGAGAAGGGCGGGCCACGTGATCCGCAGAGCATCCCTCACCGCTTACACGAGGCCGCTTCAGGCGTAACGAGTCTTCCCGGAACCCACTCTGGCCGCCTCAAACCAGGCACCTCGACACCGTTTCATTCCACATGTCATTCCACGGATCCGCCGCAGAGACTCGACCGGCTCGCCGAGTGCAGCCCGGGCGAGACTCCGACGAGCTATCGGGCGAGGTGAGGCTTGCGTACCCTCGATTCCGGGGAGCACCTCATGTCCTAGCCGAGCCTGCCGGAGAGAGCCTCGGCGGGACATCCGAGCTGGAGACATCGATGGACCCGAGCCCGCCTAAGCCGGAGTAGGCTTTCGTGGACGCGCTGCGCCGGCGCCGTGCCGAGCTGCGCGAGTCGATGAGTGCGCTGGAACTCGCCTTGGCCGCCCCCGCGCCGGAATGCCACCCGCGATGGGCCGAACGCGTCCACGTCGCTCTCTGTCGAGCCATCCGCCGACTTCCGGGAGCACATCAAGATCACTGAGGGTCCCGACGGGCTGTATCACGAGCTCATGCAGACGGTGCCGCGACTGTCAGGTGCCGTCGCCCGCTTTACCCGCGAACACAATATGATCACAGGTCTGCTCGGCGACCTGGTGGACACTGCGAGTACGCCGACAGCCAGCCAGGATGTCGACCACGTTCGTGACCTTGGCACGGCGCTGCTCGGGCGGCTTCTCCGCCACCGCCAGCGCGGCTCGGATCTGTGCTACGAGGCGTTCCAGATCGACATCGGAGGTGAGACCTGAACGGGTCGAGCAGCATCCATCATGCCCCCCGACCACACCGTTCTTTCCACATGTCATTCCACACCCCGGAGGTCACGAGTGGGCGCGGGTACGTCCGCGCAGCCAGTCGGACGGCGTGACCAGATGGTGGCCCTAGTTCTCGGTGCCGGTGCATCCAGCAGCGGGCGCGCCCAAGGGTGCCTGACGATGTGCTTCGACATGCGTGGGTCGCCGGACCATTTCCGGAATCAAGAGGGTCTACACCTCGGCCAGCGGTGCACGATCATCGATACAACTGTCTTGGAGGTTGGGGCATAAGCTCCTCATATGCCGGTCTCCCGCATTGGTCTGGTGGTCCATCGCGGCCGGTCGGCGGCGCGCGCCGCAGCCGATCAGGTGCGGGCATGGGCGTCGCAGCGTGGCGTACCGTGCGCGGACCTAGACGTGTGGGGCGAGGGCGAGCGGCTCGGGGAGCAGGACGAAGCCGAGCGGGCAGGCAGCCCGGATCTCGTGGTCACCGTGGGCGGCGACGGTACCCTCCTGCGTGGGGTTCGCATCGCCGCACCGATCGGCGCGCTGGTCCTTGGCGTCGATGTCGGGCGGGTCGGGTTCCTGACCGAGGTTAACGCCGAGGAGCTGGCTAGCGCACTGGACGCGGTACACCGTGGCGGCGCCCACGTCGACGACCGGATGACCTTAACCATGCGGGCCTCCCGGCCCCTGGAGATACCCAGCGGCATCAGGGATCTGCTGCGGTACGGGCGAGGCCCGGCGCTGCCTCCGCCGCAGGTACGGCCGGGTGACGCCGACCAGGTCGGGTGGGGCGTCGCGCTGGATCTGCTCGCCCTCAACGACGTCGTGTTCGAGAAACTCGCCCGCGATCGGCAGGCCAGTCTCGCCGTGTACGTCAACGGCCGATTGCTCGCGTTCTACTCCGCCGACTCGGTGATCGTCGCCTCGTCGACCGGCTCCACCGCGTACAGTCTGTCCGCCGGCGGTCCGATCGCGTCACCGCACCTGGACGCCTTGATCTTCACTCCGGTCGCCCCGCACATGGTCTTCAACCGCAGTCTGGTCTTGGCCAGCCGCGAACGAGTCGCGGTACGGGTGCTCCAACGCTCCGGGCAAGTGGTGGTCAGTGTCGACGGGCAGGTACGCGGCGTGCTCGACCCGGGCGACTGGGTCAGCGTCTACGCCGGCCCGCGGCGCGCCAAGCTGGTCCGGCTGGCCGAGCTCGACTTCCTCGACCGGCTGCGGAACCGGCTGGGCCTCACCGACTCTGCCGCGGCTCTGGCCGACGGGTCAGCGCCACCGGTGTACGCCCCGGCCGAGCCGCTCCCACCGGATCTGGCGCACCCGGCGCCGCGCGACGATCAGCGTTGACCCACCAACGGGCCGGCCGAGCAGCTCGGCGCAACGCGGAGGTTGCGGGGACGCGAGTCAGTCGCCGCGGGCAAGGGCCGCTAGGCGCTCCAGGCTGATGCCATGAACCAGCGGGTCGGCGTGTCGGTGCACCAGCCGCCATTGTTGTCGGTCGCGGCGATAGACGAGGGTCACGCGTAGCGACAGGTCTTGGTCCGGCATGCCGCCGACCTCGCCATGCAGCCGCTCGATCAGCACCAGGACCGCCAGG
>DASRII010000125.1:0-7263 GCA_035650075.1 Micromonosporaceae bacterium
AGGTCCGCCACGGTGACCGCGTTGCGGGCGGCGAGGTGGGGGGCGAGGAAACTCGGCAACGTGATCCACGACGGCACGTGGAACGTCGGACCGCGGCGGTCGGGTACCAGCGTGCCGGTACCATCGGCGATGGCGGGGACGATCTGCCCTTCGGGCGAGACGCAGTACCGCTTGAGGAACGCGCCGTACCGGACGTACAGCGGTCCGTCCGCCCAGCGCAGGTCGCTGAGGATGTACGGATTCGGCTCGCCGGACAGAATCTCGCCCAGCTCGCGCAGGATGATCTCGCACGCCGCGTCGTTCTCCGGGTAGATGGTGACGAGCTTCCCGCTGTACCCGCGCGGCGCGTACTTGGACACCCGCGACCACAGCGCCGACCGAGACCGCAGGAACTTGAACTCGACGCCACGGGGAATGCAGTACGCCCACACGGCGTCGAGAATGCGGTCGGCATTCTCGAGACAGGCCGATGCGTGGATCTTCCAACCTTGGGCCGGCACGTCTGTGCGGGCGGACCGGAACACCACCCAGTCGTCCTGCTCGTGCCGGGTCCACCCGTCGGGCAACGCACGGGTCGCGGTAGCGAACATTTGTTCGCTCGACTGCCCTGAATGTAGGACGTCATAGAACAGCGGGTCCGCCATACAGAACGCGTCGTATCTGTCGTCCATGTTGGACATCCTGGCGATGGCGTACCGCGTCCCCAAGTGTCCAACGTCACCAGTGCGCGGTGAGGAAAGCACCATTCACTTGTGTGAATGTCATGGCAGAAAGGTGCGCGAAGTCAGGTTTAACGATCAGCTCAAGCGGACCGGATGATCGTATATGCCTCGGCCAACCGTCCGGCCGATAGGCCGGCGGCCTCGGCAACCGCCGCGAGCCGCGTGCGGAGGACCGCGTCGAGGTCCATGTGCGAGGTCTGGGTCGCGTGCGCGTGCAGCGCCGCCAGCTTCCGCGGGTACGTGTCCGTGATGTCGACCGGGTGGTCCGGGCTGGGCCCGCCGCTGTACCAGATCTCCCGTACCGTCCACGGTTCCAGTCCGGCCGCCAGCAGTTCCGGGAACGCGAACGGGTTGCGGGCGTCGGGGTAGATGGCGCACGTCGTGGCTTCGCCGACCGCGAGGTGATCGGGGTGGCTCGGGCCGGCCAGCCGGTCCCATCGACGCAGTGGTGAGTTGGTCAGCACCCGGTCGGGCCGGAGACGGCGGATCGCCGCGGAGATGTCCTTGCGCAGAGCCAGGGTGGGGGCGAGCGTGCCGTCGGCGTACCCGTCGAGGAACTCCACCTGCTTGACCCCGACGGCGGCCGCGGCCGCGCGCTGCTCGGCCTCCCGGAGGACCGGCATCCGCTCGCGCGGTGTGTCGTCGAAGCCGCCCGCGTCGCCGCGCGTCACCAGGACGTACGCCACCTCGAGACCCTCGTCGATCCATCGGGCGACGGTGCCGGCGCAGCCGAAGTCGACGTCGTCGGGGTGGGCGAACACGCACAGGACGCGCTGTACGTCGTCCAGCGGTGGGGGCGAAGGAGGAAAGCTCACCCCAGCAACACTACAAAGGCCCCCGGCCGGCGCGGAGAACCAACAGGGCTAGCTGCGTACCGTCGGCGCCGAGCGCCCTGCGGAAGCGGTCCAGGATCTCCCGCTCGCGGGACAGGACGAGGCGGGTACCGCCGGCGGCCACCCGGGTCGCCCCGACGTGGCGGGACAGCGCGGCCCGTTCCTGCCACAGCGAGATCAACGCGTCGTCGATCTCGTCGATGCGGCTGCGGAGGGCCGCGATCTGCTCGGCGGAGGTATCCGCCTCGATGGTGCTCGGTGTGCTCATCTCGTACTCCCTGGGCGTCTGCCTCGGGTTCGTGGAGCCCGGAGACGAGAAAGCCCGGGCTCTCGGAGCCCGGGGCTTCGTAGGTCTTGGATCAAGCGCGACCTACGGCTGCCGGACTCCCGGAGCCGTAGTAAAAGTAGAACCGCGCCTTCATGGGCAAAAGTGTAGCGGGGTGTGGACCATGCGGTCCACACCCCGCCCTGTCCCCAAGTTAGGCGACCCGGGTGATCCGGTTCGCCGGTCCGGGTGCGACCGGCCCCGGGTCGAGGTGCGCCGTCAGCGCGTCGACGTCGAAGCCGGGTGCGGTCACGCGGTTCGTACCCAACCGCAGGTTGGTAAACCCGTCCCCGCCGTTGGCCAGGAAGTCGTTCGTGGTGACCCGGTACGTCGCCGCCGGGTCGATCGCCACGCCGTTCAGCGTCATCCCGGACACCTTCGAGCCGGGCGCCGCCCCCGCGCTGTAGGTGTACGCGAATCCGGCCGACGGCTGCAGGATGCGTTGGGTGGTCTGCCCGCCGAAGCCGACGAACTGCTGCTCCAGCACGTCTTTGATCTGCGCTCCGGTGAACGTCTGTGTCACGACCAGGTTGTTGAACGGCTGGACGGTGAAGCATTCGCCGTACGTGACCTGGCCGGGCGCCTCGCCGCCGGGAGAGTTGTTGAAGGTCAGCGGCGCCCGGATACCGCCCGGGTTCATGAAGGCGATCTGCGCGCCGGCCGACTGGGTGTACGCCAGCTGCGCGTCGGCGATCACGTCGCCGAGCGGGCTCTCGCCGCTGGCGACCGGGTCCCGTGAGATGTCCGCACTAATGCTGCCGACGATCCGGTTGGAGATCGGCGCGACGGCGACACGGTACCTGTCGGCGAGCACCTTCGCGGCCGGGTCGACCTTGTCCGGGTTCTGCACGAAGTTGCCCGCCGCGTCCCGCGCGTACGTGCCGTCGGGCAGCTTGACGCCGTAGTCGACGATCACGTTGTGCGCCTCGATCGAGGCGAACTTGCGGGTGTGCTTGTTCAGCGTGAACGCGATCTCGCTGACCAGCGTGCCGTTGGCGCCGGCGCTGGTCACGACCGAGTTCACGCCGGACGAGTTCGGTAGCGCGCACGAGTAGAACCGGTGGGTGTGGCCGGAGACCACGATGCCGTACTCGGGCCGCAGCCCCGCCACGATCGGGGCGATATCGCCGGTGAAGTTGGCACACGAGTTCGGGTCGATGGTGGGTGGCGGCGGGTTCTGGAAGCCGCCCTGGTGGATCAGCAGGACCATCGACCGGATGCCGGCCAGCCGCAGCAGTGCCGCGTACCGGTTGGCCGTCTCGACCTCGTCCTTGAACTCGACGCTGGTGATGCCGGCGGGGTTGACGATCGTGGGCGTGGCCTCGAGGGTCATGCCGACGAACGCCACCGGTACGCCGTCGATGAAGCGGATCGTGAACGGCAGCAGCAGCGGCAGCCCGTTGCTGCGACGTACCACGTTGGCGGTCAGATAGGGGAAGTCCGCGCCGGCGAAGCCGGTCCCGTCCTGGCACCCGTCGACCGGATGGCAGCCGCCCAGCTGCATCCGCGTCAACTCGGTGGTGCCCTCGTCGAACTCGTGGTTGCCGACCGACGAGATGTCCAGGCCGAGCAGGTTCATCGCCTCGATCGACGGCTCGTCGTGGAACGCGGCGCTGACCAGCGGCGTCGCGCCGATCAGGTCACCGGCGCCAACGGTGATCACCTTTGCGCCACCGGCCTGGGCGGCCGCGCGTAGCTGCTTGACGTAGGTAGTGAGGAACTCGACGCCGCCGGCGGGCACACCGTTGACCGTGCCGATGGGTGGGTCGATCGCGCCGTGGAAGTCGTTGAAGCCGAGCAGGTGCCCCTTGGCGGTGTCCCCCGCGAGCACATTCGCGTCATATGTCACTGACACCGGTGACATCGGTGTCCAGCGAGGCGCGGCGTCCGCCGGGGCCGAACCACGACCGACCGGCAGGCTCGCCACCACCGCAACAGCTAGCGCGGGTACCGCGAGCAGCCGCAGTATCTTCAGGCTCGAACGGGTCATTACTGGGGTCCTCCCTTGGTCCCAGTTACGAACATGAACGTCAGTCATCGTTCACCTATCGATCGAACATCGCCAGACCCGCGAGGTGACCGTTCGATGTCCGCTGTCTAGTCCGGGCTATGCCTTCCGCCCGGAGGGCGTCAGGCGGCATAGACTCGCCGGCGAGATGCACGCTCTCTTCGAACCGCCGCCGCTCGAGACGAAACCGGTCCGGGCCCGCCGTCCAGCTACCGACCTGGACGCGTTGCTGCGCGGGCTGAACGAGCCTCAGCGGCAGGCCGTCACCCACGTCGGGTCACCGCTGCTGATCGTGGCCGGCGCCGGGTCCGGCAAGACGCGCGTGCTCACGCACCGGATCGTGTACCTGCTGGCCGCCCGCGAGGTCCATCCCGCGCAGATCATCGCGATCACGTTCACGAACAAGGCGGCCGGCGAGATGAAGGACCGGGTCGCGGCCCTGGTCGGCGGCCGGGCCCGGGTGATGTGGGTGTCCACGTTCCACTCGGCCTGCGTACGGATCCTCCGCGCGGAGCACCAACACGCCGGCCTGAAGTCCTCGTTCTCGATCTACGACCAGGACGACTCGCGCCGGCTCATGCAGCTCGTGGCCCGCGAGCTGGACCTCGACCCGAAGCGGTATCCGCCGCGGTCCCTGGCTGCCCAGGTGTCGAACCTCAAGAACGAGCTGATCGACCCCGAGACGTTCGCGGGGACGGCCAAGGGACCGCAGCAACGGGCGCTCGCCGAGGCGTACACGCTGTACCAGCGGCGGTTGGGCGAGTCGCACGCGCTGGACTTCGACGACCTCATCATGACCACGGTCCACCTGTTCCAGGCCAAACCGGCGGTAGCCGAGCGGTACCGGCGCCGGTTCCGGCACGTGCTCGTCGACGAATACCAGGACACGAACCACGCCCAGTACGCGCTGATCCGGGAGCTGGTCGGGCCGGCCAACGGCGAGCCGCCACCGGCCGAGCTGTGTGTCGTCGGCGACGCGGATCAGTCGATCTACGCGTTCCGAGGTGCCACGATCCGCAACATCATGGAGTTCGAGCGCGACTTCCCGAACGCCCGGACGATCCTGCTCGAGCAGAACTACCGGTCGACCCAGACCATCCTCACCGCCGCCAACCAGGTCATCGACCGCAACACCGAGCGCAAGCCGAAGCGGTTGTGGACGGATGCCGGCGCCGGCGAGCCGATCGTGGGGTACGTGGCGGACACCGAGCACGCCGAGGCCGACTGGGTGGCCCGGGAGATCAACCGGCTGTGCGACGCCGGTCAGGCGCGGCCGGGCGACGTGGCCGTGTTCTACCGCACCAACGCGATGTCCCGAGTCTTCGAGGAGGTGTTCATCCGGGTCGGCCTGCCGTACAAGGTGGTCGGCGGGGTGCGCTTCTACGAGCGCAAGGAGGTCCGGGACGCGCTGGCGTACCTGCGGGCGATCGCGAACGAGGACGACGCGGTCAACATGCGGCGGATCCTCAACACGCCCCGCCGGGGCATCGGCGACCGCTCCGAGGCGTGCGTCGAGGCTTTGGCCGCGCGAGACAGGATTTCGTACGGTGCAGCCCTGCGCCGGGCCGCGGACGCGCCAGGCATCTCCGCGCGGGCGGCGCACGGCATCGCGGACTTCGTGGCGCTGCTGGACGGCCTGCGCGAGCTGGCCGCGGACGCGCCGCCGGAGGAGGTACTGGAGGTGGCGCTGCAGCGCTCGGGATACCTCGTGGAGCTCGAGGAGAGCCTCGACCCCCAGGACGCCGGGCGCGTGGAGAACCTGCAGGAGCTGGTCAGCGTTGCCCGCGAGTACACCGAACGGGCCGCCGCTCTGGAGGAGCAGGCCACACTGACCGGCTTCCTCGAGCAGGTGTCCCTCGTCGCCGACGCCGACGAGGTACCGGCGGACGACCCGGCGTACCAGGGCGTCGTCACGCTGATGACCCTGCACACCGCGAAGGGGCTGGAGTTCCCGGTCGTGTTCCTCACCGGCCTCGAGGAGGGCGTGTTCCCGCACCTGCGCTCGCTCAGCGATGCCCGCGAGCTGGAGGAGGAGCGGCGGCTGGCGTATGTCGGCATCACCCGCGCCCGACAGCGGCTCTACCTGTCCCGGGCGGTGACCCGCAGCGCGTGGGGGCAGCCGCAGTACAACATCGTGTCCCGCTTCGTCGACGAGCTGCCGGTCGATCTCGTCCGGTGGGAGCGCACCGAGGCGGCGTACACGTCGTGGTCCGGCAGCAACGGTGGCGTCGGAGGCCGCGCCAGCCGGCTCGGCGATCGGCTGGGTGTCCCAGGTCTCGTGGCCGCGAGCGACCTGCCCCGGGTGCCGAGCCTCGCGCCGGGGGACCGGGTGAACCACCAGCGGTACGGCCTCGGTCGGGTCGTCAGTGTCGAGGGGCACGGGCCACGCACCCAGGCCCAGGTGGACTTCGGCGACCAGGTGATGTGGATCGTGTTGCGGCACGCGCCGATCGAAAAAGTCTGACGTCGCCGGGAAGGCAAACGGTAGGACGACGTTCGACGATCGGTCTCTCACGGAGGAGCAAGCCCGGCCCGCGCGGGGGGCGCAGGCCGGGCTCGCTTATCCGGGGGAAGGGGTGTTGCTTCTATCCGGGGGTTAGCAGCCACCGGGGTTGACGCCATGCGCCCGCAGCCAGCCGGCCGGCTCGATCTGGTTCCACATGCCCTGGTGCACCTCGAAGTGCAGGTGTGGGCCGGTGGAGTCGCCGGTGCTGCCTTCGTACCCGATGACCTGGCCGGGCTTGACCTTCTGGCCGTAGCTCACCGCGGTCTTCGACATGTGGGCGTACTGCGTCAGGTAGCCGTTGCCGTGGTCGACGAACACGGAGATGCCGTACCCGTCGTAGACATCGCCGGCCTTGACCACAGTCCCGGCACCGATGGTGTGGATCGGCGTGCCGGCCGGCCTCGCGAAGTCGATGCCCTCGTGCGCGGTACCCCAGCGGGGCCCGAAGCAGGAGGTGACCTCGGCGCCAGGCATCGGGTGCACCCAGGCCGGAGCCGGCTTGGGCGCGGTCGTCGCCGCCTTCGACGGAGCCTTCGTGGGGGTCTTGGTGGCGGGGGCCTTGGTGGGGGCCTTTGTCTGAGCCTTCGTCGCGCTCGGCTTGGCCTGGCTCGGCGAGGCGCTCGGGCTGGTACGGGTCGACCTGTCGGCGCGGTTCGCGGCGTCACCGCGGTCCGCGGCACCCTGCTGAGCGACCGCCGCGCTTACCGGAATAGGATCGTCATTGGCTGCGACGACCACACCGGTGGCGGCGAGGCCGAAGCCGACGAAGGCGGCGGCTCCAACCGCAACGTAGCGGGCTCGCCCCGTAAGGCGAGCCGCGATCCGCTCACGGATCTCGGCTACTCGGGCACGGTACGTGTTCGGCTTGC
>DASRII010000126.1:0-23917 GCA_035650075.1 Micromonosporaceae bacterium
GCCGCGGAGCTGGCCCGGCCGGCAAAGGCGCCCCTGCTCGGCATCAACCTCGGCAAGGTCGGCTTCCTGGCCGAGGCCGAGATCTCCGACCTCGACCAGGCGGTGGCCAATGTCGTCGCTCGGGCGTACACAGTGGACGAACGGCTGACCATCGACGTCACCGCCCACCTCCACGGGAATGTGGTGGCCGAGTCCTGGGCGCTGAACGAGGTGAGCGTCGAGAAGGGCGCCCGGGAGCGCATGCTCGAACTGCTCGTCGACGTCGACGGCCGGCCGCTGAGCCGGTACGGCTGCGACGGGGTCGTCTGCGCCACGCCCACCGGGTCGACGGCGTATGCGTTCTCCGCCGGCGGTCCCGTCGTGTGGCCCGAGGTGGAGGCGCTGCTCGTCGTACCGATCAGCGCGCACGCGCTGTTCAGCAGGCCATTGGTGACCGCGCCGACGTCGACGATCGTCGTGACCGTCGAGCCGTACGCCTCGCTCGCGGTGCTGTGCTGCGACGGGCGCCGGGTCTTCGGCCTCCCGCCGGGCTCGACCGTCACGGTCAGCCGCGGGGCGCTGCCGGTACGTGTCGTCCGCCTCCGCCCCCGCCCGTTCACGGATCGCCTGGTGGCGAAGTTCGCACTTCCCGTCGAAGGCTGGCGCGGTAACGGTACATAAGTTCGACACGGAGGCACCAACCGAACGTATGTGCTGGATTCTGTCGTACCGTCGGTCTAGCGTCTGTGGCTGTGCTCGAGGAACTGCGTATCACCGGACTCGGCGTCATCGACGACACGACACTGCCGCTGACCCGTGGGATGAACGTCATCACCGGCGAGACCGGCGCCGGCAAGACGATGGTGGTCACCGGGCTCGGTCTGCTCTTCGGCGGCCGGGCCGACGCGGGACGGGTGCGGGCCGAGCCGGGGCGTGCGGTGGTCGACGGCCGGCTGCGGCTGGCCGGTGACGCGGCGTCCGTCGTGCAGGCGCGGGTGGTCGACGCGGGCGGCGAGGCCGATGTGGACGGCAGCCTGCTGCTCAGCCGGACGGTGACGGTGGAGGGGCGGTCGCGGGCCCATGTCGGAGGGCGGAGCGTGCCCGTGGCGGTGCTCGGGGAGCTCGGCGAGCACGTGGTAGCCGTGCACGGTCAGTCCGACCAGCTGCGCCTGTTGCGCCCGGCCGAGCAGCGCGGCTCCTTGGACCGGTTCGCCGGGCCGGAGCACGAGAAGCTGCTGGCGAAGTTCCGCGAGACGTTCGCGGAGTGGCGCCGGGTCGAGGACGACCTCGCCGACCGGCGGCGCAACGCCCGGGAGCGCAGCCGGGAGGCCGACCTCCTGCGGCTGGGGCTCGACGAGATAACCCGCGTCGACCCGCAGCCCGGCGAAGACGAACTGCTGCGCGAGGAGTCGCAACGGCTGGAGCACGCCGAGGGGCTGCGGACAGCGGCTCAGCTGGCGTACCAGACGCTCGGCGGAAGTGACGGCGGCGACGACTCGCCGGACGCCGTCGGCCTGCTCGGCTCGGCCCGGCGGATCCTCGAGGCACAGTCTACTGTGGACCGACAGCTCGGCGAACTCGGCGAGCGGCTGGTCGAAGCCGCGACCCTGGTCGGCGACGTGGCCGCCGAGCTCGGGGCGTATCTCGACGCGCTGGACGCCGACCCGGCCCGCCTACAGGCGGTGTACGAGCGCCGGGCCGAGTTGCGCGGGCTGACCCGCAAGTACGCCGAGGACGTGGACGGCGTCATCGCGTGGGCGGATCGGGCGCGCACGCGGCTCGCCGAGCTGGACACGTCCGACGAGCTGCTCGACGAGCTGGACCGGGAACGCCAGCGGCTGGCCGGCGAGGTGGCCGAACTGGCCGCCCGGGTGTCCGTGTCCCGCCGCGAGGCCGCGGAGCGCTTCGCGGACGAGGTGACGGCCGAGCTGACCGGGTTGGCGATGCCGCATGCCCGGATCGAGGTAGCCGTGCTGCCGCGCCCCGTCACCCGGGGCGAGCCGATGCTGACCGTCGCGGGCATCGACGTCGGCGTAGCCCCGGAAGGCGCGGACGAGGTGGAGATCCGGCTGCTGGCTCACCCCGGCGCGCCGCCGCTGCCGTTGCAGCGAGGCGCCTCCGGTGGCGAGCTGTCCCGCGTGATGCTCGCGATCGAGGTGGTGTTCGCCGGCGTCGGTGGTCCGCCGACCCTGGTCTTCGACGAGGTCGACGCCGGCGTCGGTGGCCGCGCCGCGGTGGAGATCGGGCGGCGGCTGGCCCGCCTCGCCCGCAGCCACCAAGTGCTCGTGGTGACCCACCTGCCACAGGTGGCCGCGTTCGCCGACCGGCACCTCGTGGTCGCCAAGGACACCGGGGGCGCGGTGACAACGAGTGACATCCGGGTCGTCGAGGACACGGACCGGGCACGCGAGCTGGCCCGGATGCTCGCTGGCCTCCCCGACTCCGACCTGGGCATCGCCCACGCCGAAGAACTTCTCGCAGTCGCAGCGCGAGAGAAAAGCGTCTAGGGAGTGCCGCGTCCGCCCGGCGGCGCCTGGACTGAGGCGACGCGCCGGGCGCCCCGCCCGTGGCGTGGCGCCGAGGGAAGGCGACGCCATCGGGGCGGACGCGGCACGACCCAGCCAGCACCGCAACACTCTGCGTGGGTGAATGATCACCGACACGGTCCGGTTACGCGGCAAAGCCAGGCGTTCCATGCCAGGATTGCAGCGATGCGACTTCCCACGTTGCGCCGGACCCGGAGCGCCGAACCGGGCATGATCGCTGGGACCGCGCGGCTCGACCGGCGGACCAAGCGTCTCGTCGGCCGGCTCCGTCCGGGCGACATCGCCGTGATCGACCACGTCGACCTCGACCGCATCGCCGCCGACTCGCTCGTCGCCGTCGGTGTGGCGGCGGTGCTCAACGCGAAGCCGTCGGTGTCGGGGCGGTACCCGAACCTCGGCCCGGAGGTGCTCGTGGAGGCGGGCATCCCGCTGATCGACGATCTCGGCGAGGGCCTGTTCGAGCAGCTGCGCGAGGGTGATCTCGTTCGCATCGAGGACAACACCGTGTACCGCGGGTTGGACCCGATCGCACACGGCGTCCGGCAGGACGCGGAGTCGGTGGCCAAGGCTATGGCTGACGCCCGGGAGGGCCTGTCGGTCCAGCTGGAGGCGTTCGCCGCGAACACGATGGAGTACCTGAAGCAGGAGCGCGACCTGCTGCTGGACGGCGTGGGCGTGCCGGAGATCCGCACCCGCATCGCTGGGCGACACTGCCTGATCGTCGTGCGCGGCTACGACTACAAGGCCGATCTCGACGTGCTGCGGCCGTACATCCGGGAGTTCAAGCCGGTACTGGTCGGCGTCGACGGCGGAGCCGACGCGCTGGTGGAGGCCGGGTACACGCCCGACATGATCGTCGGGGACATGGACTCGGTGACCGACGATGTGCTGCGCTGCGGTGCCGAGGTGATCGTGCACGCGTACCCTGATGGGCGCTCGCCGGGCCAGGCCCGGCTGCAGCAGCTGGGGGTCGCGGCCGAGGTGTTCCCGGCCGCCGCGACTAGCGAGGATCTGGCGATGCTGCTCGCCGACGAAAAGGGCGCGTCCCTGATCGTCGCCGTGGGCACGCACGTGACCCTCGAGGAGTTCCTCGACAAGGGCCGCGGTGGCATGGCGTCGACGTTCCTGACCAGGCTGAAGGTGGGCGGCAAGCTGGTTGACGCCAAGGGGGTGAGTCGGCTGTACCGGCAGAGCATCAGCGGTTCGTCGTTGCTGTTGCTGGTGCTGTCGGCGATCGCCGCCATGGCCTCCGCGGTGGCCGTGTCCACTGTGGGCAAGGCCTATCTCGCCGTCCTCGCCGAGTGGTGGGACAATTTGATGTTCCAGCTGGGGCAGCTCTTCTAGCTGTCGCGACAGACTCAGGGGCTGTTTTCTCGTGATCAACTTTCGGTACCACGTGGTGTCGCTGACCGCCGTCTTCCTCGCCCTCGCGATCGGCCTCGTCGTCGGCACGGCGGCGCTCAACGGGCCGCTCGCCGACTCGCTCAACGAGCGGGTCAACGGGCTGACGAAGCAGAACCAGCAGCTGCGGGACCAGGTCGGCCAGCTGCAGGAGGACGTGTCCCGCGAGGAAGACTTCGCGACGCAGGCCGCGCCGTTCATGCTCGGCAGCCGGCTCGCCGGTCGTCGGGTGCTCGTGGTGACGACGCCGTCGGCGGACGGCAAGCACGCCGACGGTGTGATGGAGATGCTGACCGTCGCCGGCGCGAAGGTGACCGGGAAGATCGAGATCCGGGACAAGTTCACGAACCCGGAAAACAACGTCTCGTTGCTGAACCTCGCGCACGAGGTGATGCCGACGACCGTCACCGATCCGCCACGTAACAGCAACGGTGTCGAGACGTCGAGCGACCTGCTGGCGGCGGTGCTGCTCGACCACACGCCGGCTGTGTCAGCGGCCGACCAGCGGGCGGTGCTGACGGCGTACAAGGTGCAGGACTACCTCGCCGAGGCGAGCCCGGTGACCGGTACCGCCGATTCCATGATCGTGGTGACCGGACCGCCGTACGTCGACCGGGAGGCGGCTACCAAGAACGCGGCCGTCGTGACGCTGCTGACCCAGTTCGACGAGGCCGGCCCGATCGTGCTCGCCGGCAACGGGGTGGCCGGGGACGGCAACGCGGTCGCCGACGTGCGCGACGATCCGGCACTCGCCCGCACGATTTCCACTGTGGACAATGTGGCCACGCCGCAGGGGCGGGTCGTCACCGTGCTCGCCCTCGCCGAGCAGCGCCGGCCCGGGACTACGGCGTCAGTCCAACCGGCCGGCCACTACGGCACCGAGCCCGGCTCCACCTCGCTGATGCCCAAGCGGCCCGAGTGATCCCAAAGGGCTATGACACTGGCGCCAGCCTTCGCTGGCGCGCGACCCGGGGCTTCGTGGGTGCCGTCTTCCCTCGTCGCTGCGCTCCTCAGTCCAGACAGCACCTGCCCCGGGTCGTGCTGGCCGGTATGGGCGTCGCCGCCGCCCGTGCGGGCCTGCTCGCGCTGCGCGGTGCGCGAGGGCTGGACCGCACCAACTTCCGCGGCCGTACCGTCAGCCTCTCCGGGGGACCGGCTCTGGCCCTGGCCGCCTCGGCCACGTCCGCGTTGGGTGCGCCGAGTCGAGCCTCGGCGAGCGCGGCCCTCGTCGCCGGTCTCGGCGCCGGTTCGGTCGGGCTCTACGACGACGTCGTCGGGCGGCGTCCGGGCCAGCAGGCCAAGGGTTTCCGCGGGCATGTCCGGGCGCTGCGCGAGGGCCGGGTGACGAGCGGACTGGTGAAGGTCGCCGGAGTTGGCGCGGCCGCGTTGATCGCCTCCGCGCTGCTCCCGCCACGGAACCGGAGTCCGTTTCGCCGCGGCGTCGACGTGTTGCTCGGCGCCGGGGTCATCGCCGGCTCGGCGAACCTGGTGAACCTGCTCGACCTGCGACCCGGCCGGGCGGCCAAGGTCGCGCTCGCCGTCGCGACGCCGATGCTGTCCGGTCCCACCGGCAGGCTGCTGGCCGGGCCGGTCGGGGCCACCACCGCGGTGCTGCCCCACGACCTGGACGAAGAGATCATGCTGGGGGACTGCGGCGCCAACGCGCTCGGGGCGCTGCTGGGCGTCGGGCTCGCGGCGCGCACCGGTACCGCTGGCCGGGCCGCGGTCCTCGCGGGGCTCGTCGCGCTCACCGCGGCCAGCGAGAAGGTCAGCTTCACCAAGGTCATCGATTCCACGCCGGCTCTGCGCGCCATCGACCAGCTCGGTCGCAGATCAAACCCAAGAACCTAGAAATGCGGCGCATCGCGACAGCGGCGGCCCTCATCGCGGTGCTGACCGTCGCGAGCCGGGTGGCCGGTTTCGCCCGTACCGTCGTGTTCGCCTGGGCGATCGGGGCGACCGATCTGGGCGACATCTACCTCGTCGCCAACACCATCCCGAACATCATCTTCGAGATCGTCGCGGGCGGGGCGCTGGCGGGGCTCGTCGTACCGCTGCTGGCCGGTCCGGTCGACCGCGGGGACCGGACCAGCGTCGACGCCACCACATCCGCGCTGCTGACCTGGACGCTCTGCCTGCTCGTCCCGGCCGCCGCGCTGGTCGCGCTGTTCGCCGGGCCGATCATCGGCGCGCTGGCCGCGGGGTCCGCGCCGGATCAGATCGAGACTGGTGTACGCATGCTGTGGGTGTTCGCGCCGCAGCTACCGCTGTACGGGATCGGCATCGTGCTCACCGGCGTGCTGCAGGCACACCACCGCTTCGCGTGGCCGGTCCTGGCCCCGCTTCTGTCCAGCCTCACGGTGATCGGGGCATACCTGACGTTCGCCGCCGTGGCGGGCCGGGGAGCGCCGATCGCCACGGTGGGCATCCCGGGGGAGCTGATCCTGTCCGTCGGTACCACGCTCGGGGTCGCCGTCCTGTCGCTGTGCCTGCTGATCCCGCTGCGTGGGCTGGCGCTGCGGCCGCGACCCAGCCTGCACTTCCCGCCCGGGGTACGCCGGACGGCCGGCGGGCTAGCGCTGGCCGGGGCGGTGACGGTGGCCGCGCAGCAGCTCGCCCTGTTGGTCGTACTCCGCCTGGCGATGGCCGGGCCGGAGGGCTCGCTCGTGCTGCTCAACCTGGCTCAGGCGATCTTCCTGCTCCCGTGGGCGGTACTCGCGGTACCGGTGGCCGTCGCGGCGTACCCGACGCTGGCCGCCGCGGGAGCCAGGGGAGACTCCGGCGTCTACGCGCCGACCCTGGCCGGCGCGGTCCGGGGCGTCCTGCTGCTGTCCAGCCTCGGTGCGGCGGCCCTGATCGCGCTCGCGGTACCGGCGGCCGAGTTTCTGGTCACGACGATGCCGGCCACGGGCAGCCCCGACACCGGCGTGCTCGCCGGCGCCATCGCCGGGTTCGCCCCGGGCCTGGTCGGGTACGGCCTGTTCGCCGTGCTGACCCGGGCCCTCTACGCGCGAGGGGACACCGTCGCGGCCGTGGTGAGCACGGTCGTGGGCTGGGCCGCCGTGATGCTTGCCGCCCTGTCGCTGGCCGCCACACTCGCCGCCGACCGGCGGGCGGTCGCGCTCGCGATCGCCAACACGGTCGGCATGACGGTGCTCGGTGCGGCAATGCTCGGTACCGTCGCCCGGCGCGCGGGTCGGGCTGCCCTCGCCGGGGCTGGCCGTGCGGGGCTGGCCGGCTTCGTCGCCGCCGTGGTCGCCGCGGCGGCCGGGCTGGGCATCGTGGCGCTGGCGGACAGTACGCAGACGGCAACCCCGAGTGTCGGTGGTTCTCTGGTACCCGGCATGCTGTCCGGTGTCACTGTTGTTGCGGTGTTTCTCGGCGTCGCGTATCTGGCCGATCGCCGGGACCTGGCACCTGTGATCGCAGGACTCCGCCGGCGAATCCGGGGCAAGGAGAGGGCATGAAGATCGCGCTGGTGCTCGCCTCCAGTACGGGCGGCATCGGTTCCCACGTGGCGTCGCTCGTCACCGGGCTGGCTGCCGACGATGAGGTGACGGTGTGCGGGCCGGCGGCGACCCAGGAGCAGTTCCGCTTCACCGAGCGGGGCGCGACCCGGTTCTACCCCGTCGAGATCCGGCCCAAGCCGAGGCCGTGGGACGCGAGAGTGATCGGCGTGCTGCGTCGGGTGCTGGCCGAGGTGCGGCCGGACGTCGTGCACGCCCACGGGATGCGCGCCGGGTTCGTGGCCGTGGCCGCCCGCAGCGGCGTACCGCTGGTCGTGACATGGCACAACGCGGCGCTGGCCGGCGGTCTGGGCGGGCCGGTGAACCGGATCGTCGAGCGGTGGGTGGCGCGGTCGGCCGACGTGACGCTGGGGGCGTACGCCGACCTCGTCGAGCGCGCCGTCGCATTCGGCGCCCGCGACGCCCGGCTGTGCGAGGTCGCGGCTCCGGAGCTGCCGCCGCCGGCCCGGACCCGGGCCGAGGTCCGCGAAGAGCTGGGACTGGCCAAGGGCCGCCCGTTGATCCTGTCGGTCGGCCGGTTGCACCAGCAGAAGGGCTTCGACGTCCTCGTCGACGCGGCCACCCGCTGGCGCAACCTCGACCCGGTACCGCTCGTCGCGATCGCCGGCAAAGGACCCGAGTACCTCGACCTGACCGCGCAGATCTCGCACAACCGTGCGCCCGTCCTGCTGCTGGGCCACCGCACCGACGTCGCGGATCTGCTCGGCGCCGCCGACCTGGCCGTGGTGAGCAGCAACGCCGAGGCGCGCCAGCTCTTCGCGCAGGAGGCGCTGCGCGCGGCCGTCCCGCTGGTCGCCACGGCGGTCGGCGGGATCCCGGAGCTGGTCGGGGACGCCGCGCTGCTGGTACCGGCGGGGGACGCCGCCGCGCTGGACAGCGCCGTCTGGCGGATGCTGTCCGACCCGGCGCTGCGTCGGCAGTACGCCGAGCGGGGACCGCTGCAGGCAAAGACGTGGCCGACCGAGCGCGACACCGTCGACGCGGTACGCGCCGTTTACGCGGAACTGGCCGGATCGCGTTGACCTTCCGGCAGCGCGTCGCGCCGGCCGCGTGCCTCTCGAGCGCGGTGGCTGTCGTGGTCGCGTCGTCGAGCATCCTCGGCCTCGCGGGCCGGCCGGCGACCGGCGCGCCGGAGCACACCAGAGTCGACTACGTCGTCATCGCCGGCGCGCCCGGGCTGCGTTGGGACGACGTGAGCCGTACGGACACGCCGACGCTGTGGGCACTGGCCGAGCAGGGGTCGATCGGGGCGCTCGCGGTCCGGTCCGCGCACACGCCGACCTGCCCGGTCGACGGCTGGGTCACGCTAGGCGCCGGCAACTTCGCCCGGCGTACGACCGGTACGACGGCCGGCGAGTGCCCACCGGCGCACGTCACGGTCGAGACCCCGGACCGGATCGGCGCGTACCTGCCCGACCAGCAGACCGTGGTGCTGAGGAACCAGCGACTGCCGTGGGGAGCGGTACCGGGTGCCCTGGCCGAGTCGGTGCGCTGTTCGCTGGCTGTGGGCCAGGGCGGGGCGATCGCCGCTGCCCGGCCGTTCGGGCGGGTGGACCGGTACACCGCCGCGCTGCCGCCGCCTGCGCTCGCCAGGGCGCTGCTCGCCGCCTGCGTACTGAGCATCGCGGACCTCGGTACGGTCGCCGGCGAGGACCCGACCGTCCGCCGTGCCGCGGCCCGCCAGGTCGACGCGGCCCTGGCCAACCTGCTGGCAGCGCGCCCGGACCGGTCGCTGGTGATCGTGGCCGGGCTCTCCGACACGAACCGGATCAACCGGTTACACGTCGCGATCGCGAACGGTCCCGGGTTCGAGGGCGGCTGGCTGACCTCGTCCAGTACCGGTAGAACCGGTTACCTGCAGCTGACCGACCTGGCGCCGACCGCGCTCGCGGCACTGGCCGAGCCGCCGCCCTACGGGCTGTTCGCCGGGCATCCCGTGGACCGCATCGGTGGGCGCCCCACCGACCTCGCGGCGGCCGGTGCCCGCCTCGCCGACGCGGACCAGGAGGCGCGGGCCCAGCGCCGGGTCGCCGTGCAACTGTTCGGGACACTCGGCGTCGTCCAGCTCCTGCTCCTGCTGCTGGCGGTACCCGTGCTGAGACTCGCACGGCAGCCGCGGCGGACCGCCGTACCTCGAAAGATCCTCGAAGTGGCGCTGGTGGCCGCGGCGCTGGCGATCCCGGCGGCGCTGGTGGCGGACGCCATCCCCTGGTGGCGGTCGGCGCGGCCCGGGCCGTTCTTCGCGGCGGTGATGCTCAGCGTGCTGGTCGCGTTCACCGCGGCGGTGCGGCTCGCGCCGCTGTGGCGGCGCACGCTCGGGCCGCTCGTCACGGTGGCCGCGGTCGGGCTGGTGGTCGTCGCGACCGACCTGCTGACCGGCGCGTCCCTGCAGCTCAACGGCGTCGCGGGGTACTCGGCACTGGAAGGCGGCCGATACGCCGGCCTCGGCACGGTGGGCCTCGGCGTATTCATCGCGGGGCTGCTGCTGACCGCGGGGTGCCTGGCGCAGCGGGTGGTACGCCGCTGGCGCCCCGCCCTGGTGGCGGTGCTGGGCGGGATCGGCGTGGTGCTGATCGGCAGCCCGTATCTCGGCGCG
Source organism: Micromonosporaceae bacterium (assembly GCA_035650075.1). Classification (GTDB taxonomy): domain Bacteria; phylum Actinomycetota; class Actinomycetes; order Mycobacteriales; family Micromonosporaceae; genus DASSUC01. The sequence goes on from DASRII010000126.1 coordinate 10,050, forward strand.
GATGCCGGCGGCGCGATCGCCCTGACGGCCGGTACCTGCATCACCGCGGTACTGGCGACGGGCGGCTGGTTGACGTTCGCCCGGCTGGTCTGGGCGACCCTCGCGGGGCTGGCGGTGACCGCCGGCTTCGCGCTGATGGATCTGCGGCGTCCGGTCGAGGACCGCGGCCGGCTGGGCCGCTTCCTCACCGACGTGCAGGACGGTACCGGCGGGCTGTCGCTCAGCCGGGGCGGGTCGGCGAACGTGGTCACGTTCATGAACAGTCCGTTGACCATCCTCGCGATCGGATCCGCCGCTTTCGTACTCTTCGCACTGTTACGGCCGTGGGGAGGACTGAAGCGGCTCTTCGGCCTGTATCCGGCGGTTCGTGCAGCACTGGCCGGACTGGCCGTGTCGAGCGTCATCGCCGGCGTGCTCGACGCCGCGGCGCTCAACGTCGCCGGGGCGGCGGCCGCCACCGCGGTGCCCCTGGCCACGATCGCGGCGCTGCGGGTGCTCCTCCACGCCGACGAGCGCACAGTGGCTGTCCAACCAGCCGAGGAGCCGAAACGCGCGGCGCGTGCTTCGGCGTCCCCCGCGTTCGACGTGTTACCGTGAAATCCCGTGGATCGGGTGATCTAGCGCCGTTCCTGTGGTGACCGGAAACGGTCACCACCCAGAGACGACCACGGGAGCAGGATCTTGGCGCCTACGCGGACGGCGAGCTCGCCGAAGCACATCTTCGTCACCGGGGGCGTGGCCTCCTCGCTGGGCAAGGGCCTGACCGCCTCCAGCCTCGGCAGCCTCCTCACCGCGCGCGGCCTGCGGGTCGTCATGCAGAAGCTCGACCCGTACCTCAACGTCGACCCAGGGACGATGAACCCGTTCCAGCACGGCGAGGTGTTCGTGACCGACGACGGGGCCGAGACGGACCTGGACATCGGGCACTACGAGCGGTTCCTCGACCGGGACCTGTCGCGCAACGCCAACGTGACCACCGGGCAGATCTACAACGAGGTGATCGCCAAGGAGCGGCGCGGCGACTACCTCGGCGACACCGTGCAGGTCATCCCGCACGTCACCAACGAGATCAAGGCGCGGATCCGCGCGATGGCGGCACCGGACGAGGACGGTCGGGTACCGGATGTAGTGATCACCGAGGTCGGTGGGACCGTCGGCGACATCGAGTCGCTGCCGTTCCTCGAGGCGATCCGCCAGATCCGCCACGACATCGGCCGGGACAACTGCTTCTACCTGCACGTCTCGCTCGTGCCGTACCTCGCGCCGAGCGGCGAGCTGAAGACCAAGCCCACCCAGCACTCCGTCGCGTCCCTGCGCAACATCGGTATCCAGCCCGACGCGCTCGTCTGCCGGTCGGACCGGGAGATCCCGGACAAGCTCAAGCACAAGCTGTCCCTGTACTGCGACGTCGACCGCGAGGCCGTCATCGCCGCGCCGGACGCACCGAGCATCTACGACATCCCGAAGGTGCTGCACCGGGAAGGGCTGGACGCGTACGTGGTGCGTCGGCTCAACCTGTCGTTCCGCGACGTGGATTGGAGCCGCTGGGACGACCTGCTCGACCGGGTGCACCATCCACAGCAGGCGATCACCGTTGCGCTCGTCGGCAAGTACGTCGACCTGCCGGACGCCTACCTGTCGGTGAGCGAGGCGATCCGCGCGGCCGGGTTCGCCCACCGGACCCGGGTCGAACTGCGCTGGGTACCGGCCGACGAATGCGTCAGCACGACCGGTGCGGCGTCAGCACTGTCCGGTGTGGACGGTGTGGTGATTCCCGGCGGGTTCGGCGTACGGGGGATCGAAGGCAAGATCGGAGCGGCCCGGTACGCCCGGGAGAACGGCATCCCGACCCTGGGCCTGTGCCTCGGCCTGCAGTGCATGACCATCGAGGTCGCCCGGCACTTGGCCGACCTCGAGGGGGCGAACTCGACCGAGTTCGACGCCGACGCGGCCCACCCGGTCATCGCCACGATGGCCGACCAGCAGGAGATCGTGGCCGGCAAGGGCGACCTTGGCGGCACGATGCGGCTGGGCGCGTACCCCGCTCGGCTCGAGTCGGGCTCGCTGGTCTCGGCGGCGTACGGCGGCATCGACGTCAGCGAGCGGCACCGGCACCGGTACGAGGTGAACAACGCGTACCGCGACCGGCTGACCAAAGCCGGACTGGCGATCTCGGGTACGTCGCCGGACGGGCGGCTCGTCGAGTTCGTCGAGCTGGATCGGGCGGTGCATCCGTTCTTCGTCGCCACGCAGGCCCACCCCGAGCTGAAGAGCCGGCCGACCCGGCCGCACCCGCTGTTCGTGGGCTTCGTGGGAGCCGCGCTCGCGTACTCCGCCGCCGGCCGGCTGCCCATGGAGCTGCCGGCGACTCCGCACACTCCGCCGGGTGACGTCGCCGGGCGCAACGGCAAGCCGAGTGGTCGGCCGGTCGAGGTTTCACCGTGACCGAAGCGGTGGCCGGGTACCGGGTGCTGTCCCGGACCGAGCGGTTCGCCGGGCCGGTGTTCTCGGTGGTCACGGACGAGGTGGCGATGTCGGACGGGCGCGTCGCCGACCGGGACTACATCGTGCACATCGGGGCGGTGGGCGTGGTCGCCGTGGACGAGGCGGATCGGGTGGTGCTGGTCCGGCAGTACCGGCATCCGTTACGTCGGGTGCTGTGGGAGCTGCCGGCCGGGCTGGTCGATGTCCACGGCGAGCCGATGGTCGCGGCGGCCGCGCGGGAGCTGGCCGAGGAGGCCGACCTGGTGGCGGGCAGGTACGACCTGCTCGCCGACGTGAACACCTCGCCCGGCTGCTCCAACGAGCTCGTGCGGCTCTTTCTCGCCCGGGACCTGAGCGCGGTACCGGACGGCGGGCGGTACGAGCGCACGCACGAGGAGGCCGAGCTGACCGCGCATCGCATCCCACTGGACGAAGCGGTCGACATGGTCCTCAGCGCCCAGATCACCAATGCCGTGTGCCAGGTGGGCGTCCTGTCCACGGCCCGGGTGCGGGACAACGGCTGGGCCGGCCTACGCCCATTGGACAGTCCGCTACCCTGACATCGTGTAACGGGACAGGGCGACCGCCTGTCAAGTTGGTCCCTGTGATCAACCTGAACGCGTCTTAAGCTGCCATGGGCAGAGTGCGCTCGCCGACCGGCAACGAGGCCGGCTCGGACGCCGAAAGAGGGGTCGCACAGTGAAGGTCGGAATCCCCCGCGAGGTCAAGAACCACGAGTACCGGGTCGCCATCACGCCGGCCGGGGTACACGAGTTCACCCGCAGCGATCATGAGGTGCTCATCGAGTCCGGCGCCGGGGTCGGCTCGTCGATCACCGACGCCGAGTTCGCCGCGGCGGGTGCCACGATCCTGCCGACCGCGGACGAGGTGTGGGCCGAAGCCGACCTCGTGCTCAAGGTCAAGGAGCCGGTCGCGGAGGAGTACCCGCGCATGCGGGAGGACCAGGTGCTGTTCACGTACCTGCACCTCGCGGCGTCCAAGGAGTGCACCGATGCGCTGCTGGACCGCAGGGTCACCGGCATCGCGTACGAGACCGTGGAGGCGCCGGACGGGTCGCTGCCCCTGCTCGCCCCGATGTCCGAGGTGGCCGGCCGGCTCGCCCCGCAGGTCGGCGCGTACCACCTGATGCGCTCCGGCGGCGGCCGCGGCGTGTTGATGGGCGGGGTCTCCGGCGTGTACGCCGCGAAGGTCGTGGTCATCGGCGCCGGCGTGTCCGGCATGAACGCGGCGGCGATCGCCCTGGGCATGCAGGCCGAGGTGCTGCTGCTCGACAAGAACATCAACAAGCTGCGCCAGGCCGACGCGATCTACCAGGGCCACCTGCAGACGGTGGCCAGCAACGCGTACGAGGTCGAGCGGGCCGTCCTCGACGCCGACCTGGTGATCGGCGCGGTACTCGTTCCCGGTGCGAAGGCCCCGACGCTGGTCTCCAACGAGCTGGTGTCGCGGATGCTGCCCGGCAGCGTGCTCGTCGACATCTCGATCGACCAGGGCGGCTGCTTCGAGGACTCGCGTCCCACCACGCACGCCGAGCCGACCTACCGCGTGCACAACAGCGTCTTCTACTGCGTGGCGAACATGCCCGGCGCGGTGCCGCACACGAGCACGTACGCGCTGACCAACGTCACGCTGCCGTACGCCCTCGAGCTGGCCAACCTCGGCTGGCGGGACGCGCTGCGCAAGGACCGCGCGCTTGCCCTCGGACTGAACACCCACGCCGGCGCGGTGACATATGGCCCGGTTGCCGAGGCGCACGGGATGAGCAGCGTGAAGCTCGAAGAGGTACTCAACTGACAGTCAGCCAGGTCATCCGCTCGTATCTCGACCATCTCAGCGTCGAGCGCGGGCTGGCCGGCAACACGCTGTCGGCGTACCGGCGGGATCTGGCCCGGTATGCGGAGACCGTGACGGACCTCGAGGCCGTGACGCCCGCGGACGTCACGGCCTATCTCGCCCGGCTGCGCGACGGGGACGCCGAGCACCCACCGCTGTCGGCGGCGTCGGCGGCGCGCGCGGTCAGCGCGGTGCGCGGGTTGCACCGGTTCGCGGTACGCGAAGGGCTGTGTGCCAACGACCCAGCGCGCGAGGTGCGCCCGCCGGTGCCGCCGCGCCGGCTGCCCAAGGCGCTCGAGGTCACGGAGGTCGAGCGCCTTCTGTCCACTGTGGATGATCTGCGCGACAAGGCGCTACTGGAGTTCTTGTACGCCACCGGGGCGCGCATCTCGGAGGCGGTCGGAGCCGCGATCGACGACCTCGACCTGGCGCAGGGCACGGCCGTATTGCACGGCAAGGGCGGTCGCTCCCGGCTGGTTCCGGTCGGCGGCTTCGCCCGGTCGGCGCTCGAGGCCTACCTCGTCCGGGCTCGCCCTGGCCTGCTGGCGGTGGGCCGGGGAACGCCGGCGGTGTTCGTCAACCGGCGCGGCGGCCGGCTGTCGCGGCAGAGCGCCTGGACGATCCTGCGCGAGGCCGCCGGCAAGGCCGGACTCGACGAGGGCCGGGTATCGCCGCACACGCTGCGCCACAGCTTCGCCACCCACCTGCTCGACGGCGGTGCCGACATCCGGGTCGTGCAAGAACTTCTCGGGCACGTCAGCGTTACCACAACCCAGGTCTATACGTTGGTTACGGTGGACCGGCTGCGCGAGGTGTACGCCACCAGCCACCCGCGCGCTCTTTCCTAAGGCAGTTCGACACGCCGGGTCGTCTCCACGGTGACGCGCCGGATGTGCCGTACAGTCGGGCCACAGCGCTGGGTCCAGCGCGAGGCATCCGGGGGCGAAGAAGGAGATGGCAGGCATCAGCGACCAAGCCGAGGCGTGGACCTCGACGCTCCGAGCGGAGCAACAGTCCGCGCTCGACTTCGGCGCGGAATTGGGACCTGCCGACCCGGCCGCCTACACGATGCGCCGCCCGATCCCGGAGCCGATGCCCACCGATCGCCACGGGCCGGCGCGGATCATCGCGATGGCGAACCAGAAGGGCGGGGTCGGCAAGACCACGACCACGATCAACCTGGGCGCGGCGCTCGCGGAGTACGGGCGAAAGGTCCTGCTCGTCGACTTCGACCCGCAGGGCGCGCTGTCGGTCGGTCTCGGGGTAAATCCGCATAATCTGGACTACTCGATCTACAACCTCTTGATGCATGACGATATCTCGATCGACGACATCCTCATCAAGACCGACGTAGCCCAGCTGCACCTGCTGCCCGCCAACATCGACCTGTCCGCCGCCGAGATCCAGCTGGTCACCGAGGTCGCGCGGGAGATGGCACTGGCCCGCATCCTGCGGCCGGTGCTGCGGGAGTACGACTTCATCCTCATCGACTGCCAGCCATCGCTCGGCCTGCTGGCCATCAACGCGCTGACCGTCTCGCACGGCGTGCTGATCCCGCTCGAGTGCGAGTTCTTCAGCCTGCGCGGCGTCGCGCTGCTGCTCGACACGATCGACAAGGTCCGCGAGAGGCTCAACTTCGACCTCGAGCTCGAGGGCATCCTCGCGACGATGTACGACAGCCGCACCACCCACTGCCGGCAGGTGCTGCAGCGGGTGGTCGAGGCGTTCGGCGACAAGGTGTACCAGACGGTGATCACCAAGACGGTGAAGTTCCCGGAGTCCACTGTGGCCGGTACGCCCATCACGTCGCTCGACCCGTCCTCGTCGGGCGCCCGCAACTACCGCCAGCTCGCCCGTGAGGTGATCGCGGCTCACGCCGATCGGCTGGCCAGGTAGCCCTGCGGTGCTCTGGGCCCTGGGTCAGCCCGCGGCCGCCGCCGGCCTCCTCGGCGCGTTTCTCCTCGGTGTCGGGCTGCGGGTCGTAGCGCAGCGGCTGACCGCGCGTTCGTTCGGCGTGGCCGGTCCGATTCGGCCTCGGGTGCGGGGCGACGTGGACCCGTTCGGCGCGCTCGCGGCGCTTTTCGGGGGTACCGGGTGGGGCCGGGTGGCACTCTCGGTCGACGGGTTGGGTCGCGGCCGCCAGGCCGCCGTCGTGGTCGCCGGGCCGCTCGTCGTCGTCGCCGCCAGCCAGGGTGTGCTGGCCGGCTACCGGTACGCCAGCCCGGACGACCGCTCGGCGCTGCTCGTCAACTACCCGTCCGACGTACTCCGTGGCGTGGTCATCGACTCGGTAGCCGCCCAGGTGCTGCTCTCGGTCGGCGTCGGGTTGCTGTGCTTCGCGCTGCTGGCCCTCGTACCGCTGCCTCCGCTGGACGGCTTCGGCCTGTGGTGGCTGTCGATGGCCGAGCCGGGGGAGCGGGCGCGTCGCGCGCGCCGGGTGCTCGTCGACCATCACATCGGCGTCGTGGCGCTGCTGATCCTGGTGAGCGTGCCCCTCGGTACCCGGGCTCCGTTGATGCTCCAGGCGTTCGACGTGGTCGCCACCCCCCTGATGCGCGCGTGGGTCTGAGGGTGGGCGATCGAAGCGGCGCCGGCGGCGCCTGGACTGACGCGACACGCCGAGCGCAGCTCGTTGCGTGGCGCGGAGGGAAGGCGTCGCCTTTGGGCGGCGCGGAGCGAGCGGTGGAGACGCGGTGAGCTATTTTCAGTCCGTGACCAGTGCCGTGGAGCCCGTGACGCCGGATGAGGCCGGTACGCCCTCCGGCGGCTTCACCGTGCGCCTGTCCAACTTCACCGGCCCGTTCGACCTCCTGCTGCAGTTGATCAGCAAGCACAAGCTGGACGTCACCGAGGTCGCGCTGCACCGGGTTACCGACGAGTTCATCGCGTACATCCGGGCCATGGGCGACGACTGGGACCTCGACGAGGCGAGCGAGTTCCTCGTGATCGCCGCCACGCTGCTGGACCTGAAGGCGGCCCGGCTGCTGCCCGCGGCCGAGGTCGAGGACGAGGAGGACCTCGCCCTACTCGAGGCGCGTGACCTGCTGTTCGCCCGGCTGCTGCAGTACAAGGCGTTCAAGGAGGCCGCGGCGCACCTCGCCCTGCTGGAGAGCCTCGCCGCGCGCCGCTACCCGCGGGCCGTCCCGCTCGAGCCGCGTTACGCGGAGGCGCTGCCGGATCTCGTCCTCGGCATCGGCCCGGACCGCCTGGCCCAGCTGGCCGCCTCCGCGATGACGCCCAGGCCCAAGCCGGTCGTATCGACCGAGCACATCCACCAGATCCGGGTCAGCGTGCGGGAACACGCCGCGATCCTGCGCGACAAGCTGGTGCGGGCCCGGACGGCCACGTTCCGCGCGCTGTGCGCCGACTGCCAGAGCACGCTCGAGCTCGTCGCGCGGTTCCTGGCCCTGCTGGAGCTGTACCGCGAGGGCCTGGTCGCCTTCGACCAGGTTCAGGCCTTGGGGGAGCTCACGGTCCGCTGGACCGGCGCCGACGACACGCTGGGCGACCTGGACTTCGACGAGTACGACCAGACGCCGGCATTGGCGGGCGCGGAAGAGGAGCAGAAGGCGTGAATAGCGACGAGCCGGAGTCGCTGGCGGATCGGGCCGCCGCGTGGGTACCGCCGTGGGAACGCGGCGAGGTGCCGGACGCGGACGAGCCTGCCGCCGCACCGCAGGTCGAGGCCGAACCCGAGGCTGTGGCCGAGCCTGCTCTCGAGTCGGAGCCCGTCGACGAGTCGGAGCCGTTCGTCGAGCCTTTGGTCGCGGCGGAGCCCGAGCCCGTCGTCGAACTGGAGCCCGAGCGTGAGCCGGAGCCGACCGTGCCGGTCATGGCGCCGGCCCAGATCCGGGGCGCGCTGGAGGCCATCATGCTGGTGGTCGACGAGCCGGTCAGCGAGATCGTCCTCGCCCAGGTGCTGGAGCAGCCGAAGGAGGTTGTGACCGAGGCGCTGCACACGCTCGCCGACGAGTACACGCTGACCGGGCGCGGGTTCGAACTGCGCCGCGCGGCCGGCGGTTGGCGGCTCTACACCCGCGGCGACTATGCGTCCTATGTGGAGCGGTTCGTACTCGACGGTCAGCAGGTACGCGTCACCCAGGCGGCACTGGAGACGCTCGCGGTCGTGGCGTACAAGCAGCCGGTGACCCGGTCACGCATCTCGGCGATCAGGGGCGTCAACTGCGACGCCGTCGTCCGGACCCTGGTGTCCCGAGGCCTGATCGAGGAGTGCGGCACCGAGCCGGACAGCGGCGCATACCTGTACCGGACGACCACGCTCTTCCTGGAGAAGCTCGGCCTGGACAGCGTCGACGAACTGCCCGCTCTGGCGCCGTTCCTGCCGGACGACGTCGACGAAATCGCCGATGCACAGTCCTGAGCGCCTTCAAAAAGTCCTCGCCGCGGCCGGGTTGGGTTCGCGGCGTGCCTGCGAGGAGCTGATCGCCGCCAGACGGGTCACAGTGGACGGTCGGGTCGCGACGCTCGGGGACCGGGTGGACCCGAGTCAGGCGGAGATCCACGTGGACGGCGCCCGGGTGGTCGTCGACGCCACGCTCGTCTACCTGGCCATGAACAAACCCCGGGGCGTGGTGTCCACAATGGCCGACGAACGGGGCCGGGCGGCGCTCGCCGACTACGTGGCGGACCTGTCCCAGCGGGTGTACCACGTCGGTCGGCTCGACGCGGACAGCGAAGGGCTGCTGTTGCTCACCAATGACGGGGCGTTGGCGCACCGGCTGACGCATCCGTCGTACGGCGTGGCGAAGACGTACCTGGCGGAGGTACCGGGACCGGTGCCCGGGTCGGTACGCCGCAAGCTGCTGGCCGGTGTCACGCTCGACGACGGGCCGGCGGCCGCCGACGGGTTCCGCGTGGTGTCCACAGTGGCCGGACGCGCGCTCGTGGAGGTCGTCCTGCACGAGGGGCGCAAGCACATCGTCCGACGGCTGCTCGCCGAGGTGGGCCATCCGGTGGCCCGGCTGGTGCGTACCGGGATCGGGCCCGTGAAGCTGGGCGGCCTCAAGCCCGGCCACATCCGCCGGCTGAACAAGCCCGAGGTCGCCGCCCTGTTCGCCGCCGTCGGCGAGGGCCGCGTGAGCCAGGCCGCCGACCACCCCGCCGGTACCCGCGCCCGCCCCCGCTGACCCTGCGCCGCCTGTTCCCGGCCCGCGCGAGCGAAGGCGAGCGCGATTCGGCACTGTGTCGCGGGTCGCGCTGCGAGGTGTCGCCGGGCGGCCCGGACGGTACACCCGGCATGATTGAGGCATGTCCGAGTTGGTGGTGGCGGTCGACGGGCCGTCCGGATCCGGGAAGTCGACCGTGTCGAGGCGGTTGGCGGAGCTGCTGGGCGCCCGCTATCTCGACACCGGGGCGATGTACCGGGCCGTGACCTGGGCGGTGTTGCGCGCGGACGTGGACCCGCGGGACGCCGAGGCAGTGGCGAAGGTGGCCGCCGATATCGAGGTGGCGGTCGGTACCGATCCTCGCGCGGCCCACACCACGGTGGACGGTCAGCCGGTCGACGCCGAGATCCGTGGTCCCGCCGTGACGTCAGCGGTCTCGGCCGTGGCCGCGGTACCCGAGGTGCGTCGCCTGCTCGTGGCCCAGCAGCGCAAGATCATTGCGGCGACCGACCGAATCGTGGTCGAGGGCCGCGACATCGGTACCGTCGTCGCGCCCGACGCGCACCTCAAGGTGTACCTGACCGCGTCCGAGGACGAGCGGGCGCGGCGGCGCAGCGCCGAGGACGAGGCGGACCTCGTCCGTACCGCGGCCGATCTCGCCCGGCGCGACCAGTTCGACTCGACCCGCGCCACCGACCCGTTGCGCCGTGCGCCGGACGCGGTCGTGCTCGACACCACCACACTGGGCATCGACGAAGTTGTCACGCGCCTCGTGCACATGCTGGGAGCCGGTTCGTGACCGAACTGTCGCCGTCTACTGTGGACATAGTGGACTCCGGGCCGGTGCCCGTCGTCGCCGTCGTCGGCCGGCCGAACGTCGGAAAGTCCACATTGGTCAACCGGATCCTCGGCCGAAGGCAGGCCGTCGTCGAGGACACGCCAGGGGTGACCCGCGACCGGGTGGCGTACGACGCGCTGTGGTCCGGCCGCCGCTTCACGGTGCTGGACACCGGCGGCTGGGAACCGGACGCGCGTGACCGCGCGGCCGCGATCGCCGCGCAGGCGGAGGCCGCGGTCGCCATGTCGGACGTCGTGCTCTTCGTGGTCGACGCGACGATCGGCGCGACAGACGTCGACGAAGCGGCGGTACGGATGCTGCGCCGCAGCGCCAAACCGGTACTGCTGGTCGCGAACAAGGCGGACAACGCTGCCGTCGACGCCGAGTCGGCGCGGTTGTGGTCGCTGGGGCTCGGCCAGCCGTACGCCGTATCCGCCTTGCACGGACGTGGCTCCGGCGACCTGCTCGACGCGGTTCTGGAGGCACTGCCGGCCGCCATCCCGGACCTTCCGGCAGGGGAGCGCGGACCGCGCCGCGTGGCCCTGATCGGTCGCCCGAACGTCGGCAAGTCCAGCCTGCTCAACAAGCTCGCCAAGGAGGAGCGGGCGGTCGTCGACCCGGTCGCCGGTACGACCGTCGATCCCGTCGACAGCCTCGTCGACATCGGCGGCGAAACCTGGCTGTTCGTCGACACGGCCGGGCTGCGCAGGCGGGTCGGCACGGCGAGCGGGACGGAGTACTACGCTTCGCTGCGCACCGCCGGCGCCATCGACGCCGCCGAGGTGGCCGTCGTCCTGATCGACGCCAGCGAACCGATCAGCGAGCAGGACCAGCGGATCATCACGATGGTCGCCGAAGCCGGCCGGGCGATGGTGCTCGTCTTCAACAAGTGGGACCTCGTCGACGCGGACCGCCGGTACTACCTCGAGCGCGAGGTCGAGCGCGAGCTGCGCCGGGTGCCGTGGGCGATCCGCGTCAACGTGTCCGCCCGGACCGGCCGCAGCGTCGACAAACTCGCGCCGGCACTGCGGACCGCGCTGGCGAGCTGGGAGAAGCGGATACCGACCGGGCAGCTCAACCAGTGGCTCACGGCGCTCGTTCAGGCCACTCCGCACCCCGTGCGCGGTGGGCGGGCGCCGCGCGTGCTGTTTGCCACCCAGGCGGGTACGTGCCCGCCCCGGTTCGTGCTGTTCACGACCGGTGCGCTGGACCCTGGCTACGTCAGGTTCGTCGAGCGCAAGCTCCGCGAGGAGTTCACCTTCGATGGCAGTCCGGTGCATATTTCGGTACGTCCGCGGAAGCGCTCGTCGGACCGCTGATCTCCGTTCCTTGCCTGATCTTCCCTGTTCTTCCCTGTTTCTTCCTGTTCCTAGCTTCCTAGGACGCCGTACGGGGTGTGGCGGGTGTGGGTCGAGTCGCTCCTGCGTTACGCTGTACCGGCCGCCGGGTGAGGGTTGCTGGGGTGGCATCGGGACGTGGCGCAGCTTGGTAGCGCACTTGACTGGGGGTCAAGGGGTCGTGGGTTCAAATCCCGCCGTCCCGACCAGAGGAACCGCAGGCGAGGGCCAGTTCTCCGGTAGGGGAGACCGGCCCTGATGTCATCTCCGGGGCGCTGTCGGGAGAGAACTGGGAGACGATCTAGCGCACTCACGTTCCTGCCTCCCCGGCTCGCTCCCTCAGCAACCGGTCCAGGGTGGCGACCGGCGAACCAGGCGACAGGTGGTGCACGGTGACGCCGCCTTAGGCGGGGCTGGAGTGCCAATGATTTCGACATGGTCGTCGGGTTGCGCAGCAGGAGACCAGCATTCCGGTAGGGCGCCGGTCGAGCCGTCCTGGTCGGTGACGGCGTGGTCCGCGACGACAGCTAGATCGAGAGTCTTCCGCTCCAGGTCCGGGAGCGCTGGCGTTCATTCGGGCCTCCGGTCCGGACTATCCACGTGTGCTCGCCGAGGCACTCGATCATCCGCAAATCCACAACGAGGTGTGCGACCTCCTCGTCGTACCCAGCGGCGAGCTGCGATCTTCAGCGCTGCGGTGGACGGCAGCGCCGAGTATGAAACCCGACGCCCGGTATCAGGATGCCTTCCGGTGACTCACCTCGATAACCGTGCATATCCCCGACTCGAGGAGAGAACACCATGCTGACCATCACCGAGGAAAGCGCCAAGTATCCGGAGGTGGGCCGGATTCCGGACCTGGGCGAGAACGAGCAGGCGTATGCCTACGTGTGGGCGAAGTTCCAGATCCTGGCGGGCTCCGAGCAGGCGCTCGAGGCGATCTGGGGCGACCTGGTCACCTGGACGGGCGACCCGACCCCGCGCCCGTACCCGACCTGGCATGCGGCGGCCACCGCGGCCCTGCTCCAGCACACCACCGCGCAGCAGAAGATGGCTTCGCAGGGGGTCGGCGTACGGCCGCAGGTGATCGTAAGCGAGGAGAGCCAAGCCAGCCTGTCGAGTGTGCTGAGCCGAGCCGATGCCCCCGACGTCCAGGCACTCGCGTTCAGCAACTGCGGCAAGACCGCGGCCGCCGTGCTGAGCGGGCTAGAAGCCGTCGTGCCCGAACTGGCCGGGCTGCGGGTCTCGGCCAAGGCCGAGGAATTCGACACGGACAGCCGCGAGGAGCTCATGTACCGGCTGGGCGCGGCACCATCCAAGGGAAACGTCCTGCTACTGGACTGCTCGTTCCCGGCAGTGCACACGTTCATCATCGAGGTGCGTTCGGACGGGCGCCGGTATCTGGTCCAGGGCTACCAGGGCGCATACCACGCAAGCTGGTGGCAGGGCACGGACGAGACGGGACTGTACTTGACCAAGCCAGGCGACGGCGCGGGCGAGCTGGTCAAGAAGAGGTACCAAGCCGACCTCAACGCGCTACTCGCGGCCCGCAAGACGTACGGAAACGGCCGGTCGATCCTCGCCGGTGAGATGCACAAGTTCGTCCACGACACGGCCGCGGCCTTCTTCGACGGCAGCTGGAGCTGTTTCGCCAAGCGATGGGACGAGCTTCCGTTCTGCCCCACCACCGGCGAGCAGTACAGCATCGCCCAGCGGGGCGGGACGCCCACGATCGAGGTCACCAGCTACGAGTTCCCCGACCCGACCAAGGGTGCCGGCGGCTCGCTCTGCGCGACCGTCATCCCGGATAAGGTGCGCACCTAACGCTTCATCCAGCGACGTCTGCCCCGGGCCGCCCCGGCCGGGGTCAGACGTCACCTTCGCGAAACGGTCAAGACAAACCGCGCCGCTGGTAGCCGTGCAGGAGCGCCAAGACCCGGTCCCCTGGAAGCACCGACCCCGCGAATGTCGCGGTGCGGGCATCTTCGTGTCGGCCCTTGGGAGGGCGCGCTGATCGCGAGGGCAGGCATGGCGACCATGCCGAATGTCAGCCCGGACTGTCGGCTCCGCCTGAAACTGGCTCTGGCGCTCATTCAGTGATCGGCCAATGTGGATGGTCATCGTAGAGGATCCGTTTGTGGAGCAGGTCGAAACCGGCCCGACCGTACATCTGGCTCTTGATCTTTGATTCGGTTGGCGTTGCCCTTGTCGGCGTACGGGCTCATGTGC
>DASRII010000127.1:0-50221 GCA_035650075.1 Micromonosporaceae bacterium
CCGCCGCCGCCCGGCTACTTCCAGCGGGTACGCGAGATCTGCGACGCGTACGACGTCCTGCTCGTCTCCGACGAGGTGATCTGCGCGTTCGGCCGGCTCGGCGAGTACTTCGGTTCCGATCGGTACGGCTACCAGCCCGACATCGTCACCGTGGCCAAGGGCATCACGTCGGGATACGTACCCCTCGGTGCGATGCTCGCCTCCGACCGGCTCGCCGAACCGTTCCTGCACAACACGAACTGGTTCGCGCATGGCGTGACGTTCGGCGGCCACCCGGTCGCCGCCGCCGTCGCGCTGGCGAACCTCGAGGTCTTCGAGCGCGAGGACCTGTGCGGCCACGTACGGTCCACATCGGACACTTTTCGCTCGTACCTCGAACGACTGCACGACCTGCCGATCGTCGGCGACGTCCGCGGCGACGGGTTCTTCTTCGGCATCGAACTGGTCAAGGACAAGGCGACCCGGGAGACGTTCACCGACGACGAATCCGAGCGGCTGCTGCGCGGATTCCTGTCTAAGGCGCTGTTCGACGCGGGCCTCTACTGCCGTGCCGACGACCGCGGTGACCCCGTCGTCCAACTGGCGCCACCGCTCGTCTGCGACGAGTCCCACTTCGCCGAGATGGAGCAGATTCTGCGGTCGGTGCTGAGCGAGGCATGGCGACGTATCTGAACCTGTCGTATTGGATGTCCACTGTGGATGACGAGCTGTCGCCACGGGCGGGACTGCCGGGCGACCGCGACGTCGACGTCGCGATCGTGGGCGCGGGTTACACCGGACTGTGGACGGCCTACTACCTCGCGGCCGCCGACCCCACGTTGCGCATCGCCGTGGTCGAGCGGGAGATCGCCGGGTACGGCGCTTCGGGGCGCAACGGTGGCTGGTGCTCGGCACTGTTCCCGAAGTCGTCGACTGCCCTGGCGCGCCGCTACGGTCGCGACGCGACGGTGGCGTTGCACCGCGCGATGGTGTCCACTGTGGACGAAGTAGGTCGGGTGGCGCAGACCGAGGGCATCGCCTGCGACTTCGCGAAGGGCGGGACCGTGGCCTTAGCCCGTACCCCCGTGCAGTTCCAGCGGGCCGAGGCGGAGGCGGCGGAGGCGGCGGAGCTAGGGTTGGACGGCCTGGTCCTGCTCGGTGCGGCGGAGGCCCGCGCCCGGTGCGGGGCCACCGGGGTGCTGGGTGGCACCTACACGCCGCACTGCGCGGCGATTCATCCGGCGGCGCTCGTGCGCGGGCTGGCCCGCGCGGTGGAGCGCCGGGGTGTGACGATCTACGAGCGGACGCCGGTCCTTCGGGTGCGGCCGGGGGCGGTGGTCACGCCAGCGGGCGAGCTGCGAGCCGAGGTCGTCGTGCGGGCGACCGAGGGGTACACGGCCGGCCTGCCCGGGTACGGGCGCACGCTCGCGCCGGTCTATTCGCTGATGGTCGCCACGGCGCCGCTGCCCTCGTCGGTGTGGGAGTCGATCGGGCTCGCCGAGCGGGAGACGTTCACGGACTACCGCCACCTGATCATCTACGGTCAGCGGACGGCGGACGGGCGGCTGGCGTTCGGCGGGCGGGGCGCGCCCTACCACTACGGGTCGCGGGTGCGGCCCGAATACGACCGGTCGCCTCGGGTCTTCGGGCTGCTGCGGGACGCGCTCGCGGACCTGTTTCCCGGCGTGGACCTTCCCGTCGAATACTCCTGGGGTGGGCCGCTCGGGGTGCCCCGGGACTGGTGTGCCTCGGTCGGCCTGGACCGGGCTCGCGGGCTGGCCTGGGCGGGCGGCTATGTCGGCGACGGCGTCGGTACGTCGAACCTCGCCGCCCGGACCCTCGCCGATCTGATCACGGGCAGATCGAGCGAGCTGACCGCGCTGCCCTGGGTCGGCCACCGGTCACCGCGCTGGGCGCCGGAGCCCCTGCGGTGGTTGGCCGTCAACGCCGGCCTGCGCCTGATGACCGCCGCCGACGCCGAGGAGGAACGCACCTCCCGCCCGTCCCGCCGAGCCGCGATCTTCTCCCGCCTAGTCCGTTGATCCCCCACCGTCGATCATGAAGTTGGTGACTCGACACGCCGTCGAGGGTGAAACAAAGTTCATGATCAACCGGGGGTCGGGGGGGTCAGCCGGGGTCGGGGATTATGCGGAGGTGGGCGCGGCGGGCTACCTGGGCGGGGTCGGGCAGCTGGGGGTGGGCGGCCTCGCGGACCGCTTCGGCCAGCGCTACCAGGTCGTCGTTCGTGGGCGCGGAGTGTGGTGGGGTGAACGCGCCGTCGTGTCGGACCAGGTCCCAGCCTCGGGGAGCGGTCAGCGTGCGGGCGTGAGCCTCGCAGAGGTCGTACGTGTGCGGCTCGGCATACGCAGCGAGCGGGCCGACCACCGCGGTCGATTCGGCGTAGACATAGGTCAGCGTGGCGACGGCCGCCCTGGGACAGCCGTTGCGGGAGCAGCGCCGGGCCTGTGACCTCACGGCGGCACGCTATCGCTCGCGCCCTCCATACACCGCCGGGTTGGCCGCGCGACACGCCGGGCCTTACCTGTGGTACCGGAGCGTGACTCGCCGAACACACCCGACGTCCAGCGGCTCGGCAGCGTTACATTGGCGGCGTGACTGGCCCACGCGGGGAGCAATCCGACCGTCGCCGACCCGAGTCCGACCGTCGGCGCGGTGCTGGCCGCCGGCCCTGGCGCGATCGGCACGGCCGGGGACTGCGCGGAAGGCTGGTACCGGCTACCGTCCCGCTGTCCCGGACCAGGGCGGAGATCTTCGACGAACTCGTCCTGGATGCGGTGGAAGGTCTGGAACGGCAGTATGCGCAGGAGCTGGCGGGCGTGGAGTTCGCGGTAGAGGACGTACCGCCCGAACTGAACGTCTACGACTCCGACGTCCTGGAGGACGGCGACGTGCCGCTCGCCCGCCTGCTGCCGGGTCGGCCGGGCCGGCACGGCGTACCGCCGCGGATCGTGCTCTACCGCCGGCCGCTGGAGTTCCGCGCCCTCGATCGTGACGATCTCGCCGATCTCGTACACGACGTGATCATCGAGCAGGTAGCGAACCTGCTGGGCGTGGACCCGGACGAGATCTCGTAACTCCTGCCCGTCGGCGAGTCCGCTCCCCCGGGTGCACCGGAGCACACCCGGGGGACGCAGAGTTAGGCCGCGCGGCGCTTGAGCTTGCGGCGTTCGCGTTCGGAGAGCCCACCCCAGATGCCGAAGCGCTCGTCGTGTCCCAAGGCGTACTCGAGACACTCGGCCCGCACCTCACAGCGCGTGCAGATGCGCTTCGCCTCCCGGGTGCTCCCCCCTTTCTCCGGGAAGAACGCTTCCGGATCGGTCTGGGAGCACAGTGCGCGCTCCTGCCACTCCGGCGCGTTTCCCAACAGGTCGGCCACGGTAAGACGGCCGTCCATCGGCGCCTCCTTCTTGCGTACCGGCCGCGGTGCCGGTGAACCCCCCACGCGGAAGGCCTGTCCTTCTTGTACAAATCGGCGGCGATTTGCACCGCCCCCGTCGAACAACCCCAGTGAAATTACACGCGTGTAATGCGTGCGCCGTCAAGCGGAACCTGGTAAATGAGTACGTTCATCCCAAGTGGCGGACACGACGCGCGTGCCACTGCCCTATCGATCCAGCCCCGCAGCAGGTAACGCGCGGCCCGGCGAGTCGCCAGATTTAGCCCTTTACCGGGCGGCGTACGTCGTGGTCCGCTCCCGTGCCGGGCGGCCCGCGGCGGCCGCGATCCCGCGCAGCTGTGTGACCGTGCGGGCGGAGCCGTGCTCCGAGCCGGCCATCCTGGAGATCGTCTCCTCCATCAACGTGCCACCGAGATCGTTGGCGCCGCCGCCCAGCATGGTCACCGTGCCCTCGTCACCGAGCTTCACCCAGGAGCACTGGATGTTGTGGATCCGCCCGTGCAGCAGCAGGCGGGCCATCGCGTGGACGGCACGGTTCTCCCGGCGGGTCGGTCCCGGCCGGGCGATGCCGGCGAGGTAAATCGGCGCGTTGTGGTGGACGAACGGCAGGGCCACGAACTCGGTGAACCCGCCCGTGCGGTCCTGCACGCCGGCCAGTACCCGGAAATGACCCAGCCAGTGCCGCGGGTGGTCGACGTGCCCGTACATCATCGTGGAGCTGGACCGCAGTCCCAGCTCGTGGGCTGTCGTCACGACCTCGACCCAGGCGGCGGCCGGCAGCTTGCCCTTGGTCAGCACCCAGCGCACGTCGTCGTCGAGGATCTCGGCGGCGGTACCGGGGATGGTGTCGAGCCCGGCGTCGCGTACCTCGGAGAGCCAGTCCCGGATGCTCACGCCCGCCTTGGCGGACGCCGTCGCCACCTCCATCGGGGAGAAGGCATGGACATGCATCTCCGGTACCCGCCGCTTCACCGCCCGGACCAGGTCGGCGTATGCCGACGGGGGCAGCTTCGGGTCGATGCCGCCCTGCATGCACACCTCGGTCGCGCCGGCCCGCCACGCCTCCTCGGCGCGGTCGGCGACCTGCTCGACACTGAGCCGGTACGCGTCTGCGTCCCGCTCGCGCTGGGCGAACGCGCAGAACCGGCAACCGACGTAGCACACGTTGGTGAAGTTGATGTTGCGGTTGACGACGTAGGTGACGTCGTCGCCGACCGCGTCCCGGCGCACGTCGTCGGCGAGCCGGGTCAGAGTGTCCAGCTCGGCGCCGTCGGCCTCGAACAGCGCCAGCGTCGCGGCCTCGTGCCGGGGTTCGAGCAGCGCGGCGGGGTCGTCGGCGGCCAGTCGCAGGCCCGCCAACACGTCACCGTCCATCCTCGTCGGGACACTGTCGACCCGGGCCGCGACTGACGCCCAGTCCCCGTACACCGAGTCGAAGTCGCCCCGCCGATCGCTCGTCCGCCCCTGGGTGTCGATCTCCGTATAGAGGTCGACGCGACCGGCGCCGACCAGCCCGCCGTCGGGCTCCTGCCACGGCCGGCCGACAGCGACGGCCGCTTCGAGCGCCAGGCCGGTCTCCGGGTCCGCCAGCGCGGCCACGTGCCCGGCCAGTCGCGGGTCCAGCCAGGGATCGGGCGACTGGACGTACGGCGGGTAGACCGTCAACCGTTCCCGCAACGTGAACCCGGCCTCGGCGCTGAGCCGGGCCAGTTCGTCGATCTGCGGCCAGGGCCGCTCGGGGTTCACGTGGTCCGGGGTCAGCGGCGAGACGCCGCCCCAGTCGTCGATGCCGGCCCGCAGCAGCAGGGCGATCTCGTGGGGGTCGATCAGGTTGGGCGGCGCCTGGATGCGCGCCTTGGGACCGAGAACGAGCCGCGCGACCGCCACCGTCGCGGCGAGGTCCTCGGCCGACGCGTCGGGTGCGGCGCGCATCGCGGTGTCGGGCTTGGCCCGGAAGTTCTGCACGATGACTTCCTGGATGTGCCCGTACTCCCGGGCAATCCGGCGGATAGCGAACAGCGATTCGGCCCGCTCGGTCGGCGTCTCGCCGATACCGATCAGGATGCCGGTGGTGAACGGAACCCCGACCCGGCCGGCGTCGGCCAGCACGCGCAGCCGTACCGCCGGTTCCTTGTCCGGCGAGCCGTAGTGCGGGCCGCCCGGCTCCGCCCACAGCCTCGTGGCGGTCGTCTCCAGCATCATGCCCATGCTCGGCGCGACGGGCTTGAGCCGTTGCAACTCGGCCCACGTCAGCACGCCCGGGTTGAGGTGCGGCAAGAGACCGGTCTCTTCCAGTACCGCTACCGCACACGCGCGCAGATAGTCCACTGTGGACTCGTAACCGCGCTCGGCCAGCCACTGACGGGCTACCGGCCAGCGGTCCTCCGGCCGGTCGCCGAGCGTGAACAGCGCCTCCTTGCAGCCGAGGGCCGCGCCGTCGCGGGCGATCCGTACGACCTCGTCGCGCTCCAGGTACGGCGCGGCGAGCTTGTGCGGCACCGTCACGAACGTGCAGTAGTGGCACCGATCGCGGCACAGCCGGGTCAGCGGGATGAAGACCTTACGGGAGTACGTGACGACGCCCGGCCGACCGGCGGCCACCAGACCCGCGTCGCGTACCGCGCCGGCACAGTCCAGCAGTTCGTCCAGTTCGGGACCGCGGGCGTGCAGGAGCACGGCGGCCTCGGCGGCGTCCAGGGTCCGGCCGTCGACCGCCCGCCGCAGGGCACGCCGCAGGCCCGCTTGCTCCGCAGGCACGTCTTGCAGCCTAGGCGAGCGCGGAGAGCGAGCGAGCGGAAGCTTCCCGCGAGGTACTCACGTCGACCAGCGGCGCGTCGCGTCGTCGTCGCGGATCACCTGGGTTCTGTCGTTGTCCTCGCTCGGCGCGGTGACGTTGGTCGTCGGCTCGTCGTTCCCGGCCGGCTGGGCCGGTGGAGGCGGAGGCGGCGGTGGCGTAGCCGGTTGGGTCACCGTCGGCGAGTCGTCTGCGGGCGGCGGGCTCGTCGAGGCGGCCGGTGGGGCGCTGGTGGCCGGCGGGGCGCTGGTGGCCGGCGGCGCGCTGGTGGCCGGCGGTGCGCTCGTCGAGGCCGCTTGTTGGGGCGACGCCGCCGGTTGGCTCGCCGGGTACGTCGGTGTCGCCGGCCAACCGCCGGCGGCCTGGTACCCGGCCGGCTGCTGGGGGGCCGGCTGCTGGGGGGCTGGTTGCTGGTAACCGGTCTGCTGCGGGTAGCCCGCCGGCTGCTGCTGCTGGTACACGGTTGGCTGTTGGCCGTACGACGGGTACTGCTGGCCGTAGGCCCCCGGCTGCTGCTGTTGGTACGGCTGGGCGTACTGCTGTGGCGGGTAGTAGGCCGGCTGGCCGTATACGCCCGGTGGGGCGGGCACGGGCTTCGGCCTCGGTACGTAGAACATGCCCTGCCACACCCGGAACACGATGAACGCCGCGATCGCCAGCAGTGCCAGTACCGCCAGCCGTTCCAGCGCGAGCTGCAGCGCCCCCCGCGCCGACCCACTCTCGATCGGCACGTTCAGCCCTTCGTCGCTCAGGTCGGCGGCGAAGCCCAGCAACAGGCCGAAGATCACTCCGAAGAAGGTGGCGACGGCGTACAGCGCGAGGGCCGCGATCGTGATCAACTTGGCCCGGCCGACCATCGGCTGGATGTGCGTCGCGAGCAGCACCGCCAGCAGTGGCAACACGATCGTCAACGGGTTGATGAAATCGGCGAAGTTGCCGCCGATGAGGTCGAGGTACCCGCCGAGCGGGCCGCTGTATCCCCCGGGAATCAGCCTGATCAGGGCCAGGAAGAGCAGTACCGCGGTAACGCCGAGAAGTATGAATGCGATTGGCTCGCGGAACGGCTTGGTGAACTGGCTCGCCTGCTTCTCCGCGGCGGAGTCGCTCTGCGGGTCCTGGGGCGCAGTCGTCATAGCGCGTGAGCATAGTCTCGTTACCCGGGCACCGCCGGGAATGGCGAGTGCGCGAGGATGCCAGTCATGCGAGCGCGAGGAGTGAGCGGAGCGAGCCCCGCAGCCGCGAGCGAAGGACCGGGACAGCGCATCGTCGTCCTGAGTGGAGGCATCGGCGGCGCCCGCTTCCTGGCGGGAGTCCGGGAACACGCCCGGGCCACCGGCGCGGAGGTGACCGCCGTCGTCAACGTCGGCGACGACCTGACCATCCACGGGGTACGCATCTGCCCCGATCTCGACTCGGTGATGTACGCGCTCGGTGGAGGCGCCGACCCGGAGCGCGGCTGGGGACGCGCCGACGAACGGTGGACGGTCAAGGAAGAGCTGGCGGCCTACGGGGCCGAGCCGACCTGGTTCGGGCTCGGCGACCGGGACCTGGCTACGCACCTGGTGCGTACCCAAATGCTGAACGCGGGCCACCCGCTCTCCGCGGTGACCGAGACGCTGTGCGCGCGCTGGCAACCGGGGATCCGCCTGCTGCCGGCTACCGACGACCACGTCGAGACCCACGTGGTTGTGGACGGTCCGACCGTGCTGCATTTCCAGGAATGGTGGATCCGGCACCGGGCCCAGCTGCCGGCGCGCCGGTTCGTGTTCGTGGGCGCCGAGCAGGCCAAGCCGGCGGCTGGCGTACTCGATGTGCTGGCCGCCGCCGACGTCGTACTGGTGGCGCCGAGCAATCCGGTCGTCTCGATAGCCCCGATCCTGGCGGTACCCGGCCTGCGCGAGGCGCTGTCGGCCAACCGCGCGCCGGTGATCGGCGTCTCGCCCATCATCGGTGACGCACCGGTCCGCGGCATGGCGGACAAGTGCCTGGCCGCCATGGGAGTGGCGTGCACCGCGGCCGGCGTGGGCGGGTTCTACGGCGCCCGGTCCGCCGGTGGCCTGCTCGACGGGTGGCTGGTGGACACGTCAGACGCGGACACCCGGGTGGACGGGTTGACGGTCCGGGCGGCTCCACTGTGGATGACCGACGAACAGAAGACCGAAGCGATGGTACGGGAAGCGCTGGAGCTGGTATGAGTCTGGAGATCATCCCCGTACCCGGAATCGGGGACGTACGCCCCGGTGACGACCTCGCTGGCCTCGTGGCCGATGCGGCCCCCTGGCTGCGTGACGGCGACGTGGTCGTGGTCACCAGCAAGGTCGTGTCCAAAGCGGAGGGTCAGCTCGTCGACGTACCGACGTCGGGGCCGGAGCGCGAGGCGGCCCGCGATCGTATCCTCGGCGCGGAGACCGCCCGGGCGGTAGCCCGCCGCGGGCACACCCGGATCGTGCAGACGCATCACGGCTTCGTGATGGCCTCGGCCGGCATCGACGCGTCCAATGTGGACCGCTCGCAGCTGGTACTGCTGCCGAAGGACCCCGACCTGTCCGCCCGCTCGCTGCGCGCGGCCTTGCGCTCCCGGCTGGGCGTCGACGTGGCGGTCATCGTCAGCGACACGATGGGCCGGCCGTGGCGAGCCGGCCTGATCGACGTCGCGCTCGGCGTGGCGGGGCTCGAGCCGATCCGCGACTACCGCGGGGAGGTGGATGCGTACGGCAACGAGCTGCACATCACCCAGATGGCGGTCGCCGACGAGCTGGCCAGTGCGGCCGAGCTGGTGAAGAACAAGCACGACCAGGTGCCGGTGGTGGTGATTCGCGGCTACTCCCGACTGTCCACGTCGGACGGACCAGGCGGTACGGCACTCGTCCGCGCCGCGGAGCAGGACCTGTTCTCGCTCGGCACCGCGGAGGCGCGCGCGGCCGGCCTGCGCGAGGCGGCGGTCCTGGGCGACGCTGAGCTGAGCGATGCCCCGGTCGATCCGGCGGTCATCGAAAGGGTGGTGGCCGGTACCGGATTCGTTCACCTGGGAGGCGGCCGGATCGCCTGCCGCCTGGACGGCGACCTCGTCGCGCTCGGCATGGGCGTCCAACGGCTACGGGCGGCGTTCGCCGCGGAGGGACTCGCCACCCGCTGGCAGGACGGCATCCTCACCGTCGGCTATCCACAGTGAACCCGCCACATGCTGTGAGTCCTCCCCAGGACTGGACCGAGCCCGAACGCGGCCTCTGGCACGCCTTCCATCAAGCCGGGTGGTACGACCTGCGGGGGCAGGAGGACACCACGATCCGCGCCAGCGTCCTGCAGCATCTGTTGCTCGGCCCCACCCCGTCCGTCGAGGGGCGGGTCGCGCGGCTGCGCCTGTCCGGCGCCGAGGTGACCGGCCAACTCGACCTGCGCGACGTCGGCGCCCAACTGCTCGTCCTGCTCGTCGACTGCTCGTTCGCCGAGCCCATCATGCTCAGCGGCGCGACGCTGCGCCTGGTGCTCGACAGGTCGACGCTGTCCGGGGTGGTCGCCCAGGACGCGCACATCGCCGGTTCGCTACTGGCCCGGAAGGTCCGGATCACCGGCCAACTGCGGCTGCGCGGTACGCGGGTCGACGGCAACATCGACCTCAGCGGCGCGACGCTCACCTACCCGGACGGCGACTGCCTGTACGCCGACAACGTCACAGTGGACGGTGACCTGCTCGCCAACGACGGGTTCACCGCTACCGGAGGGATCTCGCTGGCCGGTGCGCGCGTCGGCCGTGACCTGAACCTCGACGGGGCAACGCTGCACGGCGCACTGTCCTTCGTGGAGGGTCAGGCGCAACGGCTCCGGCTACGCCTGACCGCCTCGTCCACCGGCAACGTCGACCTCACCGATGCCCGGCTCGGCCGGTTCTACCTGCGCCCGGGCGACTGGCCGGCCGGCTGCACGCTCGATCTGGACGGGTTCACGGTCGAACGTATCGTGCCCGACGGGGCGTGGCCGGCGCGGGCGCGGGTCACCTGGATCGAGAAGCACACCGCCGGCTACTCGCCGAGCGGGTACGAGCAACTGGCCGCTACGTACCGGCGCGAGGGGCACGAGGCGGAGGCCAGGTACGTGCTGCGGAACAAGGAACTGCGCCGGCACCGCCAGCTCGGTCCGGCCGGTCAGCTCTGGGGCTGGGTGCAGCACGTGACGGTCGGCTTCGGGTACGCGCCGGGTCGTGCCCTGCTCTGGCTGGCCGCGCTGCTGGCCTTCGGCACGGCGTACTTCAGCGGGCACCGGCTCGACCCGGTGATCGCCGGTGAGGCGCCGACCTGGCAGCCGCTGGTCTACACGCTCGACCTGATCGTGCCGCTGGTCGACTTCGGGCAC
This sequence comes from Micromonosporaceae bacterium, assembly GCA_035650075.1. Taxonomy (GTDB): domain Bacteria; phylum Actinomycetota; class Actinomycetes; order Mycobacteriales; family Micromonosporaceae; genus DASSUC01. The sequence goes on from DASRII010000127.1 coordinate 10,542, forward strand.
GAGCGGGCGTACGACCCGAGCGGTATCGATCAGGCGGTCGCCCTGGCCCTGGTGGTACTCGGCTGGGTGCTGGCCGCGGCGGTCGTCGCGGGGGCCAGTCGCACGCTGAAACGTGCGTAGCGTCAATCGTCGGTGGCGAGCGCGACCGCCTCGTCGGGAGTGTCCACCGGCACGACACCGGGGATCGGTGATCCGTCCGCGGCCACGACCCGCCAACCGCCCAACGAAATCACCGGCACCCCGCCGCGCCGCATCGCCAGGGCCACCTCGCTGAGCGTGCCCCACGAACCACCGACGACGATCACCGCGTCGGCGCTCCACACCAGTACCGCGTTCCGCGCCTCCCCCAGGTTGGTCACGATCGTCACCGACAGGTCGGGCGAGGCGTCCTCGCGGCTGGGTCCGGGCCGGATGCCCACCACGATCCCGCCGGCCGCGCGGGCACCGGTGGCAACCGCGGCCATGACCCCGGTACCGCCACCGCACAGCACGACCGCGCCGCGCTCGGCCAGCAGCTCCCCGACGCGTCGCGCGTGTGCCGCCTCCGCCTCGGTACAGTCCGCCGGGCCACACACCGCAACTTGACGCGTCACGGTTGAATTATCGCCTGTGGTGGTTTCCAGTTACATTTCGCCGAAGGCCGTCAAGGGCGGACCGAGCGCGATCGAGGGTCGCGGGTTGACCGCGGTGGCTCCGATCGCCAAGAACGAGATCGTAGCCATCAAGGGTGGCCACATCGTCGATACCGCGACCCTGCGCGGGTTGCCCGAGAAGCTGCGTAACTCCGACATCCAGGTCGCCGACGGCTTCCACCTGGTCGCGCTGGACGATGCCGAGTACGAGCCGGTCATGTTGTTTCTCAACCACTCGTGCGAACCGAACGTCGGTTTCGCCGGCAACATCGTGCTCGTGGCCATGCGTGATATCGCCGCCGGCGAGGAGTTGACCACCGACTACGCACTGTTCGACGACTACGACGGGCAGATGGAGTGCCGCTGCGGCGCCGACTCGTGCCGCGGTGTCGTCGGCGGCCGGGACTGGCAACGCCCGGATCTGCAGCGCAGGTACGGCGAATACTTCTCGGCGTACCTCGCGCAGCGGTTCAGACCTTCAGCCCCTTCGGGTGATGGTCTTCGATGACGCCGAGCACGATGTCGTGTTCGAGCAATGCCTTCAGTCCGCACAACACGGTGGTGAACCCTCCGGTGGAGTCGGCCACGCGCTGGACGAGTGCTTCGCCCTCTTCGGTGTAGCCGGTCTCGGTGACCCGGACGTACGTGGTGTCGTCCTGCCACGGTACGAACAGCAGTTCGACCGTTGTCGGCTGGTCGTCGTTCCACTCGAAGCGGATCCGTCGATCCTCCTCGACCTCCCGCACGGTGACCCGAGTAGACACTTCGTACATCGCCCAGTCCCAGCGCAGGACCGCGCCGGGCACCATCGGACCGCTGCTGTTCGTGAACCAGAACCGCGTCGTGACAGTTGGGTCCACAAAGGACTGAAATACGTCATGCGGTGGTCTGCGGACGAGCATTCCCACTTTCATCGTGGTCACGGCTGAACCTCCTTCTCCAGCAAGGTCTTCAGGTCGGACAACAGGCGTGGCCAGCCCTCCTGAACCATCTCCCGCACGGTGCTGCCAGCGTCGAAGTCGTCGTGGACGACGGTGAGCTTGACCATGCGATCCACCGGTTCGATCACGAACGTCACCTTGGATCTGCGCTCACCCGCGATCCGGGCGAGGGTCTCGTCGTCGAGCCCTACCGCCTTGCCGAACTCCGGCGTAAACGTGTGCCAGGTGTACGCCAAGCGCCGGCCGGGCTCCGACTCGAGCACGACCTGGGCCGGGTCGACGATCGTCACGCCGTCCTGCTCCCAGGTCATCGCCGACCCGACCCGCCAGTCCGAGTCGAAGCTGACCCCCCAGTACCGCCGGGTGAACGTCGGGTCGGTCAGCGCCTGCCAGAGCCGCTCGGGAGTCGTATGGATGTATGTCGTGTACGCGAACATCGATTCCTGCTCCAATGCTGTCTTCAGGTCGGCAAGCGCGCGGACCCGCTCGCGGTGGTACTGCCGGATCCAGCGATCGGCGATCGCGTTGATCGGCTCTGTGTTGAGGTAGTGCAGTTTCTCCCTGCCCCGCCGGATCGTGGTCACCACGTTGGCCGCCTCCAGCACCGCCAGATGCTTGCTGACCGACTGCCGCGCCATGTCCAGCCCCGCACACAGCTCGCGTAGGGTTTGCCCGTTGCGCGCGTTCAGGCTGTCCAGCAGCTGGCGGCGGCTGGGATCGGCCAGCGCCTTGAACACGTCGTCCACGCCGTCCCCTGAATATGCAACCGTTCGGCTGCCTTTCACCATAGGCAGCCAACTGGCTGCATGTCAAACCTGTGGCAGAGTGATCCCGTGTCGCGACCGTCGATCTTCGAGTTCGCCGGCGGTGAGCAGGCGTTCCGCGCCCTCGCCGCCGCGCACCACGAGCGCTGCTTGGCCGACCCGGTACTGAACCACCCCTTCTCGCACGGCACCCACCCCGACCACGTCGAGCGGTTGGCGAACTACTGGGCCGAGGTGTTCGGCGGCCCGACGCGGTACTCGGACTCCTGCGGTGGCCACTCGGCGATGCTCACCGTCCACGCCGGCCAGGGCGCCGAGGACGAGCTGGGCCACCGGTTCGTCGACTGTTTCGTCCAGGCGGCCGACGATGCGGGCCTGCCAGCCGACGCCGAGTTCCGGGCGGCTTTGCGGGCGTACATGGAGTGGGCGGTCGGCGACGTGATGTCGTACTCGCCCCGCGGTTCCGTGGTAGCGGCCGATCTACCGGTCCCGCGCTGGTCGTGGGAGGGCCTCAGCCGGACAGTGCCGCGGTGAGATCGACCTCCACGAGCTGATCCGGGAACCCGAGCTGGGCCACGCCGAGCAGCGTGCTCGCCGAGACGAAGGCGGGACCGATGACCGAGGCGTTCAGCCGCCGCCAGACCGCCGTGAGTACCGCGCGGTCGTCGGTGACCACGTAGATCACGGACCGGACGACCTGCTCGGGTACGGCCCCAACCGCCGTCAACGCGGTCAGCGCGTTCGCCGCGATCTGGTCGACCTGGGCGCCGACGTCGTCCACTCCGACCACCGCACCGGACGGGTCGACCGGGCACTGGCCAGCCAGGAACGCCAGCCGACCGGCCCCGACGACGGTCACGTGGTGGTAGCCGGCCGTCTTGTGTAGCTCGGCGGGATTGAGCTGGGTGATCTCACGAGTCATCACGGCAGTATGACCATCTGACGTACGCGGCGGACGAGCGCGTCCGGATCGTCGGCGTGGATGCGGACCTCCCTGACGTGCTCGCCCTTCGACGGGGCGAACACCGTCGGCTCCCGCAGGACGACGTCGACGCTGGTCTGGTTCGACACCGCCACGTGCAGGGCGCCGTCCTCGACGCGGACGGTCCGTCCCATCGGGAGGGTGTTGTACCGCTTCCGGATCGCCGCGATGTGATCCCACGGGGCCGTAATGTCGACCGACAGGCCGTACCGGATCTGCAGACCCGAGTCGTCGACGAGGTGCGGATGGACCCGCATGCTGGCGAGCAGACCGACCATCCAGAACACGCCGTACGCGCCCAGCATCAGGGAGATGAACCGCGCCGTGGGCCACGGCAGGATCAGGTGCAGGATCGGTACCTCCACAATGGACATGCCGATGAAGACCCCGAAGATCGGGGTCACCGCGCCCGCGTAGCCGAACACCGTGCCGGTCGCCGGAGGTCGGCGCAGGATCCAGCGGTACAGGCTGCGCCACATCCCGAGCTCGAACGAAACCGCCTTGCGAACCAGCGTCAGCATCACCGGTCGCCCTCGCGGATCGTGTTGGTCAGACCCTGCTCGCGGAGCCGGTCCAGGATGTCGCCCAAGCCGTCGTACAGGCACCGGAACCGCTCGGCGGGCATCTGCGAGAACAGCAGGTGGGCGAACTCCTGCTGTTCTCGTTCCATCGCCTCGACCGTGCGTATCCCGTGCTTGGTGAACGTCACGTGGGTCGCCCGACGATCGGTGGGATGGGGTTCGCGGGTCACGAACCCGGTGGCGGCCAGCCCGTCGACGAGCCCGGTGACGGTCCGGGCGCTGACGCCGAGGGCGTCGGCGAGCGCGCGCTGGGTCGTCGGGCCGCGCTGCCGCAGCTCCCACAGCACGCGGGCGCGCGAGGTGGTCAGGCCATCCCGCGCCAGGCTTTCGGTCATGTCCTCGTTGAGGAGCCTATCGTGAGCCGGGTGATGGAGGCGCTACACGCCGACGCGACGCGAACGCTCGAGGGGTGGACCCCGCCGGATGCCGCCGCCGCTGCCACCCGTGACGAGATGCTGGCCCTGCTGGCCGCCGGCCCGCCGGTGCTGCACCGGGACGGCTCGCCGGACCACTTCACGGCGAGCGCGCTGATCCTGGACCCGGACGAGGGACGGGTGCTGCTGTGCCTGCACCGCCGGTTCGGCCGGTGGGTCCAGATGGGCGGTCACTGCGAGCCGGAGGATGACACGCTCGCCGGTGCCGCCCTGCGCGAGGCCACCGAGGAGTCGGGTATCGCGGACCTGTGGCTGCTGCCCGAGCCGATCGGCGTCGACATCCATCCGGTCCGGTGCTCCGCCGGCCCCTCGCGGCACTTCGACGTCCGGTACGGCGCGGTGGCCCCGCCCGGCGCGGAACCGCGGATCAGCCCCGAGTCGGCCGACCTGGCCTGGTTCCCGTACGACGCGCTGCCCGAGCCGATCGCTCCGGCCACGGCCACGCTGATCGAGCCGGCCCTAGGTCTGCTCAGACGTATGCCGTCTCGCCCAGCTCCCTGAGCTCATCGACCAGCTGCTTCACGTCCTGCGCGCGGCTGCGGGGGCAGATCAGCAGCGCGTCCGGGGTGTCCACCACGACCAGGTCGGAGACGCCGAGGGCGGCTACGAGCCGGCCGGACAACGGTACGACCACCGTGCCGGTCGAGTCCCGCAGGATCACCTCCGCCTTGTCGTCGGCCACCGCACCCACGACCACGTTGCCGGCGGCGTCGGCCGGTAGTGCCTCGGCGAGCGTGTGGAAGTCGCCCACGTCGCTCCAGCCGAAGTCGCCCGGTACCGTGCCGACCAGGCTCGCGCCGGCGGCGCCTTCCATCACGGCGTAGTCCACCGAGATCCTGGGCAGGGTCGGCCACACCTCGTCGAGTACGTCGTCCTGCTCGTCGGTGTCCCAGGCGACCGCGATGCGCTCGAGCCCGGCGTGCAGCACCGGCTGCTGGCGGGCCAGTTCGCCCAGGAACACGTCGACCCGCCAGACGAACATGCCGGCGTTCCACAGGTACCGCCCGGAGTCCACATAGGACACCGCGAGGTCGTACGCCGGCTTCTCGGTGAACTCCTCGACCGGCCGGACCGACCCGGAGCCCGCGCCGCGCCGCAGGTACCCGAACCCGGTCTCGGGGCGGGTCGGCGTGATGCCCACGGTCATCAGCAGACCCCGCTCCGCGCCGGTGATCGCCTCGCGCACGGTGGACACGAACGCCTCGCGGTCACGTACCAGGTGATCGGCGGGGAACGCCCCCATCACCGCGCGGGGATCCCGGCGGGCGATGACGGCCGCGGCGAGTCCGATGGCCGCGCACGAGTCCCGCGCACTCGGCTCGATCAGGATGTTGCCGTCCGGCAGGTGGGGCAGCTGGCGGGCCACGGCGGTGGCGTGCGAACGGCCGGTCACGACGTACGTCCGCTCCGCCGGTGCCAGCGGCTCGAGCCGCTCGACCGTCGCCTGCAGCAGCGACGCGGCGGAGCCGGTCAGCGGGTGCAGGAACTTCGGGTGGTCGGCACGGGACAGCGGCCAGAGCCTGGTCCCGCTGCCGCCGGCGGGAATGACGGCGTACAACATCCGACCATCATCCCCAAAAGGGTCAACCGCCTAATCAGCGGGCCGTCGCCCGGGACCAGGCGGCCACGTGGACCTCCGCGCTGGACTCCCAGGTGAACTCCTTGGCCCGGTCGGAGCCGGCCTTGGCCAGCGCGAGCCGGCGCGCTTCGTCGTCGAGCAGGGCCGCGAGGTCCGCCGCGATCTGCGTCGGGTCCTCGCTCGTGTACGCCACCGCGTCGCCACCGACCTCGGGCAGCGACAGGCGCGGCGTGGTGAGCACCGGCGCTCCGCACGCCATCGCCTCGAGGATCGGCAGGCCGAAACCCTCGCCATAGGACGGGTACGCCGCCACGAGCGCACCGCCCAGGTAACCCGGCAGGTCGGCGTAGCGCAGGTACCCCGGCCGGAGCAGCCGCAGGTGGGCCGGCACCTCGGCGACCGCGCGGTCGATCTCGTCGTCGTGCCCCTGCCCGCCGGCGATGACCAGGGCCGGTGGCGACTCCCGCTCGCTGACCGCCATCACCCAGCCGCGGATCAGGTTCGGCACGTTCTTGCGCGGCTCCTTCGCGCCGAGGAACGCGACGTACGGCGTCGCACCGAGCCCGAGCCGGGCCCGTACCCTCGCCTTCTCGTCATCGCTCGGCGCGTGGAACGCGATCGGGTCGACCCCGTGGTAGGCCACGTCGATGCGGGTGGGATCGGCGTCCAGCAGCCGGATCAGCTCGTCGCGGGTGGCCTTGCTCGGCACTATCACCCGGGCGGCGCGGCGCAGTGAGGTCTTGATCGCCGACCGGAAGAACGTCCGTCGCGATTTGTCGTAGTGCTCCGGTTCCGTGAAGAACGTGGCGTCATGCACGGTGACGGTCACCGGACAGCTCGCGCGCAGCGGGCAGGTATAGAACGGCGAGTGCAGGACCTGCGCGCCGGTCTGCTGCGCCAGCATCGGCAGGCCGGTCTGCTCCCAGGCCAGCCGGGCCGGTCGGTGCGCGGCGGCCGCGGGCGCGGCCAGCACCTCGGCGCCGGGCAGCAGCCGGGTGTACCGCTCATAGTCCGTCCGCTGGCCCACCACGACCAGCTCGACGCCCCCACCACCCGCGCGGCCCAGCACTCCGAGCAGGCCGTCGACATACCTGCCGACGCCGCCACGGTCAGCCGGGACACTCGTGGCGTCAACGAGTACACGGGGCGGACGGCCGGCGGTCACGGTACAACCCTTCCTCGGGTCGGGGCTCTCGACGGCAAGCCTACGCCGCGTGGTCGCGCCACAGATGTCCATGACGCGACGCGCGGGCGTCGGATTGGCGAGAATGGTCGCTCGTGAACACGATAGGCGCTCTCTTCGCGGCGTGGTTTCACCCGGATCCAGCGCGACCGGTACTGACGTTCTACGACGACGAGACCGGCGAGCGCACCGAGCTGTCCGGGCTGACCCTGACAAACTGGGTGGCCAAGACCGCGAACCTGCTGGTCGACGGCTGCGGCCTGGCACCCGGTGACCGAGCCGCGGTGCTGCTCCCGGCGCACTGGCAGACCGCCGCTGTCCTGCTGGGTTGCTGGATGGCGGGCATCACGGTGGATCCTTCCGGCGATCCGGCCTTCGTCACCCTCGACCGGCTGGGCGACACGCGGGCGACGGAGGTGTTCGGCCTGGCTCTCGCCCCGCTCGCCGCGCCGATTCGGCCCGGTCCCCCGAACGGAGTACAGGATTACGTGCTCGAGGTGCGGGCGTACGGCGACGAGTACCGGCCGGCGGTCCCGGCCACCGCGACCACGGAGGCGCTTCCTGGCGTCACGCACGGTGATCTTTGCCGCCGGGCGGCGGAGGTGGGGTTGACCGCCGGCGCGCGGGTACTCGTCGACGGCGACGCCCATCCGGACCCAGTCGACTGGCTGCTGGCGCCGATGGCGGCCGGTGCCACGACAGTCCTCTGTAGACATCTCGATCCCGCCGCGGTCGCCGGTCGGGTCGCGGCCGAGCGAGTGACCGCTACCTACTGACGGCGAGTCGCTCGAACGCGGCCAGCGAGTCGGGGTTGACCAACGCGCCCTTGGCTGCGGCCCGGTCGGCGGGTGTGCCCTGCAGGATCCGCTTCACCGGTACCTCGAGCTTCTTGCCGCTCAGCGTCCGCGGCACCGCGCGCACCTGGTAGATCTGGTCCGGCGCGTGCCGGGGCGACAACGCGGTCCGCAACTGCCCCGCGATCCGGCTCCGCAGCCCGTCGTCCAGCTCGACCCCGTCCGCGAGGACCACGAACAGCAGCAGCTCGTCGTTTTCCGGGAGGTGCACCACGAGGGAGTCCACGACCTCGTCGAAGCCCTCCACCACCGAGTAGAACTCCGCGGTACCGAGGCGGACGCCGCCCCGGTTCAGGGTCGCGTCCGAGCGGCCGGTGATCACACAGGTGCCCCGCTCGGTCACCGTGATCCAGTCACCGTGCCGCCATACGCCCGGGAACACGTCGAAGTACGCCTCGCGGTACCGCTCGCCGTCCGGATCGTTCCAGAAGCCCACCGGCATGCTCGGCATCGGCTCGGTGATGACCAGCTCCCCCAGCTCGCCGACGACCGGCCGGCCTTCCGGGTCGTACGCCTCCACCTTCGCGCCCAGGCAGCGGCAGGCGATCTCGCCCTCGTACACGGGCAGCAGCGGCGAGCCGCCCACGAACCCGGTACACATGTCGGTACCGCCGGACAGCGAGTTGAGCTGCAGCGTGTCGCTGACCGCCTCGTACACCCAGCGGAAGCCCTCGGCCGGCAGCGGCGCACCGGTCGACCCCATCCCGCGCAGCCGGGAGAGGTCCACAGTGGACTTCGGTACCAGCCCGGCCTTGCGGCAGGCCAGCAGGAACGGTGCGGACGTGCCGAAGTACGTCATCCCGGCCTCCTCCGCCAACCGCCACAGCGTGGTCAGGTCGGGGTGAGCGGGGTTGCCGTCGTAGAGAACGATCGCCGAGCCCACCGCCGGCGCCGAGACCAGGAAGTTCCACATCATCCAGCCGGTGGTCGTGAACCAGAAGAACCGGTCACCCGCACCGAGGTCGTGGTGCAGCGCCAGCATCTTGAGGTGCTCGAGCAGGATGCCGCCGTGCCCGTGCACGATGGGCTTCGGCAGCCCGGTGGTGCCCGAGGAGTACAGCACGTAGAGCGGGTGGTCGAACCGTACCGGCGCGAAGACCAGCTCCTCGTCCGTCGGCGCGGCCAGCTCCGACCAGCCGTCACCCTTGTCACCCACATAGGACAGTCCAATGTGGTGTACGACGGACGTCAGCGCCTCACGGATGGCTCGTACCTCGTCCCGCCGGTCGATCACCTTGTCGCCGTACCGGTAGCCGTCCACGGTGACGAGAACGGACGGCTCGATCTGCTGCCACCGGTCGACGACCGAGCGCGTACCGAACTCCGGCGCGCACGACGAGAACACGGCGCCGAGGCTGGCCGTGGCGAGCATGAGGACGTACGTCTCGGGGATGTTCGGCGAGTACGCGGCCACCCGGTCGCCCGGTCCGACGCCGAGCCGGCGCAACCCGGCCCGAACCCGGCGCACCTGCTCGCGCACCTCCGCCGCGGTCAGGACGACCGGCGGGCGGGTCTGCGAGTACCCGAGCACGACCGGCTCGTCGTCGGCGATGCCGGGAGTACGCAGCACGTGCTCGGCGTAGTTGAGCGTCGCGCCGGGGAACCAGCGGGCACCCGGCATGACCCGGCTCGCCAGGGTCGCGGTCGGCTCGGTGTACGCCGCGACCTGGAAGTAGTCCCAGATCGAGCGCCAGAACCCGGCGAGCTCGTCCACGGACCACTGCCACACGGAGGCGTAGTCGGTGAAGTCCAGCCCCCGGTGCTCGCGGAGCCAGGACAGGTAGTGGCCGATCCGGGACGTCTGCAGGACATCATCCGGTGGCGTCCACAGAATCATGGCAACCATCCTCTCGTACTCCCGCGGGAGTATGCCGAATGCCTTCCGCTGGGCGACGCCGGGTTGGCGGGCGCGGGCGACTCTGGAGAGGCAGAACCAATCGGAGGAGGCCAGACCATGACGCAGCCCCGGGTGCGTACCTCAGACGCCGAACGGGAGGAGATCGTCACTATCCTGCGCGCGGCGATAGGAGAGGGCCGGCTGACCCTCGACGAGGGCGAAGAGCGCATCGCATCGGCGTACGCGGCAAAGTTCCGCGACGAGCTGGGCCCGCTCACAGCGGATCTGCCCGACGGCGGCCGAATGGCGGTCATGCGGACGCCGGAGGGCAAGGCGCGGCTCGCCGCCGATGCCCGGCGGCACCTCGCGGGCCGCGGCATGTTCATCGCGTTCGTGACGGTGTTGCTGATCGGGTTGTGGGCCCTCGGTGGCGCCGGATTCTTCTGGCCCGCGATCCCGCTGGCGTTCCTGCTGCTGGGTCTGGGCCGGCGGGCGGCCTGGTACCGGTACGGCGGGCCTTGGCGGCACCACCACTACCACCGTCGCTGGCGCTGAGCCTGGCGGGCTGCTCCGTCCTGCGAAAGGCGGTACGGTGCGGCCATGCGTCATGTGTGGAGCCTGATCGCCGGAATCGTGATCGCGCCGCTGGTCTGGGGACTCCTTGCGCTCGGGCAAGCGGATTCCGTCGCGACGTTCGCGAAGTGGGAACAGAGCGAGACGATCTTCACTGGAGACCTGTTCGAGGCGGCCGCCTACCTCGCCGCCGCGGGAGTCCTCCTGGGTCTGATCGCGACATTGCGGTTCTCACCACTCGGCCCGCTCGTCGCGGGCCTGCTGTTCCTGGCACCCACAGTTGGGGTGCTGATCGACCCGATGTCCGTACGCGACGCCTTCCCGGCGGAGACCAACCTCGCGGGGCAGAAGTTCTCGCTGTTCACGCCGGTCGTCAACGGCACCGGGCTGGTCCTGAGCGCGCTGCTGCTGGTCGCGGTCGCCAGCGTCCACCGGTGGCGGCGCTGGCCGTCCTTCGAGCCGGCGGCCGTGGCGGAGCCGACCTCACCGGCTCCCGCGGTAGCCGAACCGGTCCCGGCCGTCCCCGTGTCTCCCCCGGGACTCTCGGCGCCGGTGGCCCCGGCCGTCCCCGCGCCCCGGGAACCGGTCGAGGCGGCCACCTCGACCGAACGTTTCGAGTGGATCCCGCCGTCGGCGCCCACCGAGCCGACGCAGCCGATGACCGTGCCGCCGGCGAGCGCTCCGGTCACGTCGCCACCACCCCCTATGTTCCCGGACCCGGGCCCCCCTCCGTTGGCACCCCGCCACCGGGCGACCGAGGAGCCGACCCTGCCCCCGCCGCCTCCGGTGACCGCTCCGCAGCCCACGCCGCCGCCACCGCCTCCGCCACCCCCGCCCCCGCCGACTCAGCAGGCGCCGCCGCCACCGCCTCCCCCGACCTGGCCGCCATCCGAGAACGTCGATCGGGACCAGCCCATCTCCGATTCGCCGTGGGCGGCGCCGCCGCGCCCACCCAGCCGCGAGGACTGACCCTGCCCCTGCCCCCATGCGGTTGATCATGAAGTTAGTTTCGGGTTCGACGGCGTGTCGAACGACTAACTTCATGATCAACGCAGAGGGGCTTGCGGCATAGCGGTACCGTCCGGGCCATGCGGCATCTGGGCAGCCTCCTGCTCTCGATGGTCCTGGCGCCGGTGATCTGGATCGCCACGGGCATCGGTCTCAGCAAGTTCGCCGAAGGGCTCACCGCGGATCCCGACTACCTCGCCGCGTTCGTCGGGATGCTCGCCATCGGGATGGCCGGGGCGGGCTACGCCCTGCTGCTGTTGGCCCGGCTGTCCCCGGTCGGGCCGGCGCTCACCGGCTTCGCGTTCTTCGGGCTCACGATGTGGGGGCTGATCGGCCCGACATCGTTCGGCAACACGCTGTCGCGGGACGTCATCGGGGTGGCCAACGCCGGGTACCTGCCGGCCGCCGGCACCGCCGCGCTGCTCGCCGTACCGCTGATCGTGACGGTCTTCAGCCCGCGCCGCTGGCGGCGGTACGACCGCGCCACCTACCCGTCGGTGTACGGGAGCCCTCGGGCCACCCCGCCGACGTACAACCCGCCGCCACCCTATCCACCTGCGTACGACCCCGAGGACACCAAACCTCTCCCGCCCGGCGGCTGAGTGGTCGTTCAGCCGGACAGGCGACGTCGGCCGGCCCGAGCGGCGAAGGAATCCAGTGCGGTCAAAACCTCTGCGGCTCGCCATGCCCGATTCCGTCGCTGATCCGTGAACTCCGTCAGCACCCCGCCGTCGACCAACTGATCGACGTGGCGGTAGATGTTGCCGGACGTGATACCCAGCTCACGTATCAACAACGGCGCGTTGACGACCGGCCGTCGCATCAACAGATCCGCTACCCGCCAAACAGCGGAGTCTCGACGGGCGGTGATGCGTGCGCCCCAACCGGCACGGATCTCCCGTAGTTCGGCGACGAGTTGGCGGCCGTTCGCCAGCGCGTTGAAGGACGCCTGCGAGAGTTGCCGGACCATCGGCGCGGGATCGCCGTCGCGGTACGACCCGAGGGCGTCGAAGTACGCCGCCGTGTCGGTGAGCAGTCCGGCCGACACCGGCACCGTGATGGCGCGAGTCAACCCCTTGTTGCGCAGCATCGAGTGCAGCAGCGCCCGGCCGGTGCGGCCGTTGCCGTCGGTGAAGGGATGGATGGTCTCGAACTGGGCATGAGCTATGGCCGCGTGCATCAGGATGGGTAGGTCATTGCGCGCCATGAAATCGACCAGGTCGTCGATCGCGGGCTCGACGCGCGAGTGATGAGGGGGTACGAAGTCCGCCTCGTGCGGACCGAGACTGCTCCCGCCCACCCAGACCTGCTCCCTCCGCCACCGGCCCGCCTCGGCGGGATCGCTCGCCTCTAGCAATGCCCGGTGCATGGCCAGAACCGCCTCCCCGTCGAGCTTCTCCGCCAGGGCCACGGCCGCCTCCATCGCGCGCGTATTGGCGACGATCTGTGCCGCGTTCCGCCGACTGCTGCTGCCGAGTTCGGCTTCGGCGATGGCCCGAGCGGAGGCGGTGAGATTCTCGATCTGCGAGCTGGCGGCGGACTCGGACCGTAGGAGTACCGCGGCGAAGGGAGCGATCTCGCTGCTCATCTCAGCATCGAAACGGGAGATCTCGTTCGACGCGTCCTCGGCCTCTGCCAGCACGTCGTTGGCCAACACCGGGCGCCTGCGAGCGATCTGCGGCAGGACAGCGGCTCGGTAGGGACCCTGGTGTCGACGCAGCTGGTTGCGCGGAGCCACGCCGCGGCCGAGGCGGCTCACCCACGGCAGCGTCTCGTATCCGAGAGCAGGCCACTCGAGCTCGTCATCTGACGCCATGGCCCAACCTTACTCTCACTTAGCCTATAAGTGATAATAAGACGAGGTAGCGACCGCGGACGTTGGCAGACTGTTCTGCGTGGCGCTACCGATCATCGACCTGGCCGGCCCGCCTGGGGACATCGCGCGGCAGATCGAGTCGGCGTGCCGGGAGAGCGGTTTCTTCTACATCGCCGGGCACCGCGTACCGGCCGAGCTGATCGAGCAACTGGACGCCGCGAGCCGCGAGTTCTTCGCGCTGCCGGACGACGACAAGATGGAGATCGCGATGGCCCGCGGCGGGCCGGCGTGGCGCGGCTACTTCCCGGTCGGCGCCGAGCTGACCTCGGGCCGGCCGGACCTGAAGGAGGGCATCTACTTCGGTACCGAGCTGCCCGACGACGATCCACGGGTCCGCGCCGGCGTACCGCTACACGGGGCGAACCTGTTCCCCCGCCAGGTGCCCGCGCTGCGTGACGCCGTGCTGGCCTACCTGGACGCGGTGACCGAAACAGCACAGGACGTCCTCCGCGGGGTGGCCCGCAGCCTCGACCTCGACGCCGACTACTTCATCACCAGCTACACGGCCGATCCGACGGTGCTGTTCCGCATCTTCCACTATCCACCGTCCACACCGGACAGTGAGGATTGGGGAGTAGGCGAGCACACGGACTACGGCCTGATCACGATCCTGCTGCAGGACGACAACGGCGGGCTGCAGGTGCGTACGCCGGCCGGCTGGGTCGACGCGCCACCGATCCCCGGCACGTTCGTCTGCAACATCGGCGACATGCTCGACCGGATGACCGGCGGCTGGTACCGCTCGACGCCGCACCGGGTCCGCAACACCAGCGGCAACGAGCGGCTCTCGTTCCCGTTCTTCCTCGACCCGGACTTCACCGCCGAGGTACCGCCGCTGCCCGGGCGGGCGGCCACGGGAGCGGGCGGCGAGCGGCGCTGGGACGGGCAGGACCTGCGCGCGTTCACCGGTACGTACGGCGACTACCTGCTGGGCAAGGTCGCCAAGGTCTTCCCGGAGCTAGTCCGCGACGTCCTCTGACCTCGGCCGGCCCAGCTGCCGCAGCACCACACTGACCACCAGGCCGACCACGATCGCGACGGCCGACAGCAAGTTGATCTGCCACCTCGGCGCAGCGCTGGCCGCCAGCCAGGTCGCCAGGATCGTCATCAGGCTGACCGCGAGCGCGGTGCCGGCGACTCCACCGCGCCGGCCGAACACGCTCACCCCGCCGAGCAGCGCCGCACCGACGGCGAAGACGATGTCCGGGCCGCCGAGGAGCAGGGCCGCCCCGACGAACCGGGCGTACAGCGCTCCGCCGAGCGCGGCGAGGGCCGAGGAGCCGGCCAGGCCGACCACGGCCGCCACCACCCCGGGGCCGGACAAGGCCTGGCGCACCGCGGGGATCAGCCAGAGCGCGCCGCCACCCAGCGAGATCACCAGGAACCCGACCAGACACAGGTTGACGATCAGGTCGCTCAGCGGCCGCTCCCGCAGGGCGATGGGTAGCGGACCGACGATCGCCAGGCCTACCGCGGACACCGCGGCGGCCAGCCCGAGGGTCAGCGCCCACGCCGGTACCGACGTCAGCCCGGCGAACACCCCGACAATCGCTCCGACGACGAGCGCGCCGGCCACGATGAGCAGGACCGCCAGCGGGTACGACCAGTCGTGGTTCGCCAGCTCGAACCCCAGCGCACCGCTGAACCCGGCGATCGCGGCCACCGCGAGGTTCGGCGTGCCCGTCCGCAGGGACAGCGCGAACCCGGTCGCCATGAGACCGAGCGCCGCGATCTGGTCGATGACCAGACTTCGCGTGAGTATTCCGGACACGTCCAACGCCGCGGTCACCGCTACGGCGATCGTGGCGACGAGCAGGATCGCCTCCCAGGCGAACTGCCCGATCAGTCCCGCCGGCCGCCAACTATCCACAGTAGAGTCCCGAGAAGCCACGATGCGATCGTAGCGGGCATCGACGGTCCTGGCTGCCCTCTCGGGGGACCGCGCGGCGAACGGTGTACCGGCACAATCAAGCGCCATGAAGAGACGGGTCATCGGCCTGCTGCTCGTGCTTCCCGCATTCGTGGCGCTTCTGGTCAGCTACGTGGTGCCGACGTACCGGACGGTGCGGATGAGCACCCAGCGGTTCAACCTGATTACCCCGGCACACGACGTCGGGCTGGACAACTACCGCCAGATCGGTGCCGAGGCCGCCCAATCGCTCGGGTACGCCGCCCGGCTCGCGATACTGCCGCTGCTGATCGTCCTCGTGGTGGCGCCGGCGCTGGCCTATGCCGCGTACCGCACCGGTCGGATCGGCCGCCGGGTCGTGCGACTGGCGTTCGTCGTACCCATGGCGTGTTGCGCTCCCACGGTCCTGGCCGCCGCGTGGCTGGCCGACGGTCGCCTCGAGTTCCGCGGCGTGGGTGCCGCGATGTGGTTGACCACCGTCGGGCTCGTCTGCGGCGTGGCGGTGACCGTGTACCTGGCGGCGGTACGCCGGTGGTCAACCGTGCTGGCGGTGGGCGGGCTGCTCGGGCTGACCACGCTGGCGGTCGCCGTCCAAGCGCTCGCCTTCCCCTGGCTGCTGGGCCTCGGTCGCGGAACGGGAACCGTGACGACGCCGGCCGCGCTCGCGTTCGACCTGGGGTTCCGCCGGTTCTCGTTCGGCCTCGCCAGCGTGTTGATGACGATCCTGCTCGCGACGCTGGCGGTGCTCGGTCTCGCCGCGATGGCCATCGTCCTGTTCACGAGGCTCCGGCTCGAGGTGCTGCCGGCACCTGTCGACGAGCCGGCCGGTTGGACTCCGGGCCGCGTCACCGCGGCCTTCATCGGCGGCGCCGGGCTGCTCGTGGTCCTGACCGTCACCGCGTACGGGTTGTGGCCGCTCTTCGCCCACCTCGGCACGTCTACTGTGGAGGCAGATGTCGTCGTGAACACCTGGCTGCCGCCACTGGTGTCCACAGTGGTCGGTGTGACGTTGGCAGCCGCGGCGGGGTTCGGGATCGGCGGGTTGCGTCCGCTCGGGCGGTGGAGCGAGGCGCTGCTGCTGCCGTTCGCGCCGTGGCTGTTCGTGGGCCTCGGACCGCTGGCCCTCGCCAACTACGATTCCGCGCGACTCGGCGGCCGGCTGGACACCTTTGCCGTACTCGTGCCACCCACCTGGCTGGCGATCCCCGCACTGGTCGTCTTCGCCGTGTTGGCCCGCGGCCTCGAGGCCTCCGCCGGCGGGTTCCGGCGGGCGGCGTTGCCGATGGTCGCGATCGTTGGCGCGGCCACCTGGCTGGTACAGGCGCAGGAGCTGGCGTGGGCCCTGCTCGCGGCGTCCAAGGACCACCGCAACGGCGCGTACGTGTTGCTGAACCAGTTGAACACCTACGGAAGGTCCGAGATCGAAACCGGTGTGGCGCTACCGGGCGCCGCCATCGTGCTGTTCGCGGCGGGGCTCGCGATCGCGCAGCTGTTCTACCTCGACCGGGTCGTTATACGGACCGGGCGAGGAACTCCTCCCACGTGACCTTGCCCACGGCGCGATCCGGGGCGAGGACAGCGCCCTCGCGCACGGCTCGCGCGGCCCGCCCCGGCAGCCGTACCGAGAGGATCGGCCGGCGGCGACCGGTGGCCCGCAGGTACGCGCGCATCAGCTCGGCCACGGAGTACACCCGGGGTCCGGCCAGATCGGGTACGAGGCCCGCCGGCTGCCCCAGCGCCAGCTCGACGAGCCGGGCCGCGACCTCGTCGGTGTCCACCGGTTGGAACGCCGACCGGGACGGCAGCGGTATCACGGGCAGCTTCGCCAGCTGCCTCGCGACGGTCAGCACGAGGTCGTGGAACTGTGTCGCGCGCAACGTCGTCCACGGCAACCCGGACTCCTCGACGACCCGCTCCGACGCGAACTTGGAGCCGAAGTACCCGAACATCGCCCGGTCGACCGCGCTGGCCATCGGCATCCGGTCGGCGCCGACGACCGAGATGTACACCAGATGCGGCGTCCGCCCCCGCAATGCCGCCTGGACGAGGTTCCGCGTCAGCGCGTCGTCGCCCTTGCTGCTGCCCGCGCAGTGCACGATGGTTCCGACGCCGTCGACGGCGGCCTCGACGCCTGCACCGGTCGCCAGGTCGCCAGCGAGGTACTGCACGCCCTCTTCGTCGGCCCGGGTGTGCCGGGCGAGGACCCGGACGGTACGACCGGCCTCGACCAGGCGCGGCACGAGCCGCCTGCCGAGGGTACCGGTACCGCCGGTGACCAAGATGGGCATTGTCATGATTGGCTCTCCTTCGTCGCATCCGACGCTTTTCGCCGCACGTCAACTGGACGGACCACGGTCGTCGTATGTGACACTCCCCATTGTCTGCCTGGTACCCACCGGTAACCGATGCGCCGTGAAGCGCGGCGTAGGCTGACCGACTATCGTCGCGGTGCCGATCTCATAGCGATCGGTTACCCGACGACAGTGTGTTCGAACCCGGAGCGCGAGCGGAGAACAGGCGTGACGATCCCGTACCCCAGCAACCAGAGCAGGCAGAACCTCGGCACGGTGAAGCCCCCGTCCGGCGCTCAGCGGCCGCGGCTGACGTTCCTGGGTACGGGGTACCTCGGTGCCACCTACGCGATCTGCTTCGCGGAGCTGGGGTACGAGGTGCTCGGCGTCGACGTCGACGGCCCCAAGATCGAAAAGCTCGCGAACGGCACGGTGCCCTTCCACGAGCCGGGCCTGGACGAGCTGCTGCACAAGAACCTGGCCACCGGCCGGCTGCGCTTCACGACCGACTTCGCCGAGGCGGCCGAGTTCGGCGATGTCCACTTCATCTGCGTCGGTACGCCCCAGCGTCCCGACGGGATGGCCGCCGACCTCTCCTATGTGGAGGCGTCGGTGGCGATGCTCACCCCGCACGTGGCGCGCCGGGCGCTGATCGTCGGCAAGTCCACAGTGCCGGTCGGTACCGCCGAGTGGGTCGAGCAGCTCGTGCTCAAGCACGCGCCGGAGGACGCGCAGCTCGAGGTGGCGTGGAGCCCCGAGTTCCTGCAGGAGGGCTACGCGGTCGAGGACGTCCTGCGGCCCAACCGGGTGATCTTCGGGGTCAAGTCGGAGTGGGCCTGCGACATGCTCTACTCCGTCCACAAGGGAGTGTTCGACCTGGCCGCCACGGAGGACCGCGAGGTGCCGGTGGTCATCACGGACTTCGCGACCGCCGAGCTGGTTAAGGTCGCCGCGAACTCGTTCCTGGCTACGAAGATCTCCTTCATCAACGCGATGGCCGAGGTCTGTGAGGCCGCCGGCGCCGACGTCACCCAGCTGGCCAAGGCGATCGGGTACGACTCCCGGATCGGCAACAAGTTCCTCCGCGCCGGCGTCGGCTTCGGTGGCGGATGCCTGCCCAAGGACATCCGGGCGTTCCAGGCGCGGGCGCAGGAGCTGGGCGTCGGCGAGGCGCTGCGGTTCCTGCACGAGGTCGACCTCATCAACCAGCGGCGCCGGCAGCGCGTGGTGCAACTGGCCACCGAACTGCTGGGCCGGGCGAACGGGCCGAACGGGCCCGACCTGTCGGGCGTGAAGGTGACCGTGCTCGGCGCCACGTTCAAGCCGAACTCCGACGACGTACGGGACTCGCCGGCCCTATCCGTCGTACGCAGGCTGGCGCGGACCGGTGCCCAGGTGACCGTGTACGACCCCGAGGGCGGGGAGAACGCGCAGCGCGAAGCGCCCGAGGCGACGTACGCCCGGACGCTCACCGAGGCGGTGGCCGGCGCGGACCTGGTCTGCGTACTCACCGAGTGGGAGGAGTTCCGCAACGCCGACCCGCACGCGCTCGGGGCACTCGTCGCCGGCAAGCGGGTAATCGACGGGCGCAACTGCCTCGATCCGACGGTCTGGGTACGCGCAGGTTGGGAGTACCGCGGGATGGGTCGACCCGTCGCCGACTGACCTCCACCCTCCACTGGGGACTGTTCAAACGCGACAAAACTGGGCATGCTTCGGGTGTGTACCAGTGCACGCGGTGCGGCTACCCGGCGGACCCGACCTCGGGCTGCCCGAACTGCGGTGAGCCGCCGCCGCCACTGGCGGTAGAGATCGAACGGCTCAACCGCGAGATCGCCGAGATGAGCGCGCGGGACCTCTCGATCCAGCGCGAGCGGGCCAACCTCTCGGCCACCATGCAGGCCGCGCTCCACCAGCGCAGCTTGTTGGTCGGTGCGCAGTCCGAGCGGATGCGGCGGATGCCGAAGCAGCGCACGGTCCCGTTCCGGCGCAAGGCACAGCCGTCCGGACCACCGCCGCCGCCTCTCCCCGTGGCCGAAGACATCCCTCAGGCCGAGCCGGAAGCCGGGCTACGACCCGAGGCGTCCTCGCGTTCGGTACAGAACATCCTGCTGACGCTCGGCGGTCTGCTGATCGGCCTCGCCGCGGCGGTGTTCATCGCGGTCGCGACGACGTTCCTGGACGAGACCGCCCGCGCGGCGATCCTCGTACTGGCGACGGTCCTCGTGCTGTTCGTCCCGCCGTTCCTGCTCCGCGGTGAGCTGACCTCGACGGCGGAGACGCTGACCACGGTCGGACTGGTCATGGTGCCGCTGGCCGGGTACGCGTTCTGGAACATCGATCCGATCCGGAACATCTTCGACCCGCCCGGTACGACGTTCACCGGCCTGATCCTCGCCGGTACCGCCGCCGTCGCGGCTGCCTACCGCACGATGACCGGATTGACCGCGCCGCGGTACGTGGCCGTGGGAGCCCTGCAACCCGTCGTACCGCTGCTGGCGTACCCGTGGATCGTCAGCCCGGCCGGCTGGGCGCTGGTGCTCGCCGCGGTGGCCGCGCTGGACCTGGCCCTCGAGTTCGGTCTGAGCCGTAGCACGCTCCCGACCGCGCGGTGGCTGCGCGAGGTGGTCTGGGTGCTGCACGGCGCCGCGATCGGCGCGGCGCTGGTGTACTCGGTCGTCGCCCTGGCCGACGCCAAGACGCTGTCGTCCGCGGCGCTCGCGGCGGCGACGCTGGTCGGCTCGGCGACGATCGGGTTGGTGGGCGCGCTGACGCTGCGCCAGCGACCACTGCCCGATGTCGCCGCGGGCGTGATGACGCTCGCGCTGATCGGCTCGGCCTCGCGGGTGGCGACGGTGGCGCTGCCGGGCCGGGCGCTCGTCCTGATCGCCGGCGCGGTAGCGGTGGCCGGCCTCGTCGTCCGCGCGCTGCCGGATACCGCGCGGCGCGGGCCGCAGTACGCGGCGTCCGGCGCGCTGGGGGTGGTCGGGGTCGTGGTGGCGGGAGCTGCTCTGCGCGCCGCAGCCGCCCCGATCCGGGCCGTCCTGCCGGTGTGGCACGCGGACCTCGGGGCGTACGCCGCTCGGCTCGCCGACGCGGTGCAGCCCGCCGGGTGGCAGATCGTCGCGGCGGCCGCGTTGCTGACGGTCGCCGCCGCGCTCGCGGTACCGGAGCATCTGGCGCGCGAGGCGACGGTCGCCGGCGTGGCGGTGACGGCCCTGGCCGCACCCGCGTCGCTCGGACTGGCGTGGGGCACGACCCCGTGGGTGCTGCTCCTGGCGGCGGTCGGTATCGGCGCCGCCGGGCTGGGTGCGCCCACCGACCAGGCGGCGCGGGTCCACGTCGGGGCAGCTCTCGTCGTTGGGCTCGCTGCGGCGGCCACGAGCCTCGCGCGGCCGGACCTGACCGCCGGTGTACTCACCGGCCTGGCGTTCGCCGGCGGCGTCATCGGCACCGCACCGCGCTGGTGGCCGCCAGCGGACGCAGCGAAGCGAATCACCGCCGATGCCGCGCTCGGTGGAGCGGCCGCGGCCCTGCCCGGTGCGGCGGCCACGTCGGTGGTGGCGTGGGTGCCGGGCGCGAGCGCGGTCGCGATACTGGGCGCGAGCTTCCTCGCGGTCGCCGGGTCGCTGAGCGCCGCCGCCATGATCACGGTTGGGCAGCGGCGGACGAGTGCGCCCCTCGCCGCCGGCGGAACCGCGGGCGCCTTAGCCGTGACCATCGCGTCCTTCGGTGCCGAAGGCGCGACCGTGTTCGATGCGCTGGTGGCGCTATCCCTGCTGGTCGGAGCGCTGCTGTTGTGGTTCGCCCCGGCCATGGACGCCGGCCGGACCTCCCGCCGGTTCGACGGCAGTGATGTGGCCGCCGCGGCGGTCACGGCCGGCACGATCGGGGCGCTGACCCGAGTCACCAGTCTCCTGGTGCCCGATATCGGCCTGGCGATGCCCGCCGCCCTCGTCCTCGCGGTCGCCCTCGGCGTGCGGCTGGTGCCCGAGCAGTCGCGACGCGGGCCGGTGCTCGGTTGTGCGGTGGCCGGTGGGTTCGTCGGCGTCTTGGCCGCCTACGCCGCCGCCTTCGGCGCGCTGCGGGTGCTGCTGGCTACGAGCCCGACCTGGCACGCCGACCTCGATGCGTGGCCGGCCACGGTCGCCGCGGGGCGGCTGTTCGGTGGCCAACCGCCGCTGGCCCTCGTGCTGCTGGCGTTCGCCGCCATGGCCGTGCTGCCGAAGGCGAGCCGGGTGGTGGTCGTACCGATCGCGCTCGGGTTGGCCGTGGCCGGGGCGCCGGCCGCGTTCGGGCTGCTCTGGTGGACGCCCGTTCCGTTGGGCCTGCTCGGAGCCGGTGCGTTCGGGGTCGCCGCCGTGGCGACGGCCGTGCCGCGGGCCGGTATCACCCGAGCCGCGGTGGCGGCCGTGCTCGCGGGCTTCGCGGTCGGTGCCGGCCTCGTGGACGAGTGGGCCACCGCGGGCGCGCTGCTCGGCGTGACCGCCATCGCGATCCTGGTCGCCACGTTCGCCCGCCTCGCGAGCGCGATCCGGCTGAACGACCCGCCGGAGTCGGTCTCGCACCTGGTTCCCGTCGGAGGTGTCGCGGTCGCCGGCGCGTTGCTGGCGTTGCCCGGTGCCATCGCGTCCCTCGCCGCGGCGACCGGCCGACCGGCCGACATCGCGCTGCCCGCCGCGTTCGCCGCGACGAGCATCGGCCTAGCCGTGATCGCCGCCGCGCGCCGGTTCACCGGCGACTACCTCACCTACGCGACGATCGGCATCGCGGCCGCCGCGACGACAATCGCGCTGGTCGCGTGGCCGCTGGGACAACCCCTCGGGGGGTACGCCGCCGCGGCCGCCCTGCTCGGTGTGCTCGCCGAACTGCATCGATCGGGTACGGTCCCGCCCCGCGAGCCGGGTGGCGTCCTGACGCCGGGCCTGTTGGCCGCCGCCGGTGTGCCGACGATTCTCGCGATCGTCAGCATCGGTCCGCCGCTGTTCGCCGCGCTGACGATGCCCCACCAGACCCTGCGGCACATCTGGCAAGGGCCCGAGGCAGCCGGGATCGACTGGACGGGCCGCTCGTTCGGGGACGGGTCGAGCGTGCTCACCGCGCTGGTCCTGACGCTGGCGTTCGCGCTCGTCGCGGTCGCCGGAGGGGCGCGGGCGTACGTACTCCCCGTCGTGCTGCCCGGGTTGGCGATCACCTTGCTGATCGCGCCGTACGGGCTGCATCTGCCGTGGCCGGCCGGCACCCTCGCGGCGCTGGGCGTCTACACGATCTCGATGCTCGGCGTGGCGCTCAGCCCGCCCCCGCCGGCCACGATCGCCTCGCGGGCCCTACGGGCGACCCGGGGCATCGTGTTCGGCATCGGCCTCGCGGCCGGTGGCGCGGGACTGGCCGGCAGCCTCGCGACCCGGTCGACGACGCTCTTCACGCTCGGCGGTTCGGCGGTCGTCGGCGCTACGGCCGCGCTGCGCGGTACCACGCGCACGGCCCGCATCCTCGGCTGGGCCGCCGCCTCGATCTCGGCGTACTTCTTCGCGTACGTCAGCGGCCTGGCCATCGGCCTGCCCTCGCACTGGTCGGCGTTCGGGGTGCTGGCGGTCGCCGCTACCGTCCTCGTGGTAGCGGCTACCCTGCCGCGCCTGGCCACCGCCGAAGCCCGGGGCGAGGCGAGCGTACTGGAGTGGAGCGGGTACGCCGGCGCGCTGCTCGCCCTCGCGCTGGCCGCCCGTTCGACGCCGCACCTGGCCGCTCTGCTCGCGGCGTGGGGCGCGGTCCTCGGTGTCGCCGCGGTCCGCCAGGGTCGATCGGTCGGGCAGCGGCGCACGCTGCTGTGGGCGGCGGCCGGCTTCGAGGTGGCCGCCTGGTGGCTGCTGGCGAGCACCGCCGAGATCGCGCTGCCCGAGGCGTACACGCTGCCGTTCGCCGGCCTGGCGCTGATCGTCGGCGTGATCGAGCTGCGGCTGCATCCGGAGCTGGGTAGCTGGGCGGCGTACGGGCCGGCGCTCGTCGCGGCGTTCGTACCGACGCTGGCGATCGTCCTCGTCACCGACTCCGACCCGACTCGGCGCGTCGTCCTATTGCTGGCCGCGGCCGGCACGCTGATCGCCGGCTCGATGCGCCGACAGCAGGCACCGGTTTGGGTGGGCGGTGTGGTGACCACGATCGCCGCCGTCCACGAGCTGTTCCTGGCGAGCGTGTGGCTCGTCCTGATCCCCGTCGGGGTACTGCTGCTCATCCTCGGTGCCAGCAACGAGAAGCGGCGCCGCAAGGTCCGCGCCACGCTGACGCGCCTGCGCTAGCTCCACCCCCTCTCCGTCGATCAAGGACTAGTTAACGTGGTTTGATCTCCAAACCATGTTGACTTCTCCTTGATCGACGCGTCTTTGGCCGCCACTCGCGCAGCGAGGGCGGCCATGGACTCAGCGACGCGGGCGCGGAGCGCCGCGTCGCTGACGGCCAGGATGCGGATGGCTAGGAGGCCGGCGTTGCGGGCTCCGCCGATGGACACGGTCGCCACCGGTACGCCGGCCGGCATCTGCACGATCGACAGCAACGAGTCCATGCCGTCGAGGTGGCGCAGCGGCACCGGTACCCCGATCACCGGCAGCGGCGTCGCGGACGCGACCATGCCCGGCAGGTGGGCCGCCCCGCCGGCACCCGCGATGATCACGCGGAGCCCACGGTCGGCCGCGGTCCGCGCGTAGTCGAGCATCACGTCCGGTGTGCGGTGGGCGGACACGACCCGCACCTCGTACGCGACTCCGAACTCGCCGAGCGCCTCGGCCGCCGCCTGCATCGTCGGCCAGTCCGAGTCGCTTCCCATGATCACGCCGACCGTCATCTCACTCGCCTTCCCGCAGCCAACGAGCCGCGCGCACGGCCCGCTCCCGGACCTCAGCCGGATCGTCCCCCAACACCGTCACGTGGCCGATCTTCCGGCCGGGGCGTACCCGCTTGCCGTACAGGTGGACCTTGGCCCCCGGATCAGCGGCGAACAGGTGGTGTACCCGCTCGTCGATGGGCAACCCGCCGTCCGGCCCGCCGAGGACGTTCGCCATCACCACGGCCGGCGCCGTCACCGACGTCTCGCCGAGCGGGTAGTCCAGGACGGCCCGCAGATGCTGCTCGAACTGCGATGTCCTGGCTCCCTCGATCGTCCAGTGCCCGGAGTTGTGCGGGCGCATGGCGAGCTCGTTGACGATCAGCTGGTCCGACTCGAACAGCTCCACCGCGAGCAGGCCTACGACGTCGAGCCCGATGACCAACTCGATGGCCAGCCGCTGTGCCATGAGCGCCAGGGCGGGGTCGAGGTCCGGTGCCGGGGCCAGTACCTCGGTGCAGATGCCGTCGCGCTGGACGGTCTCGACGACCGGGTACGCCGCCACCTGGCCGAACGGCGAGCGGGCCACCTGTACCGCCAGCTCCCGGCGCATGACCACCCGTTCCTCGACGATCAGCGGCGTACCGCTGTCCACAAGGGACTTCGCGTCGTCCAGTGTGGACACCAGCCACACACCGCGGCCGTCGTACCCACCCCGCACCGCCTTGAGCACGACCGGCCACGAGGTGCGTTCGGCGAATGCGGTGATGTCCTCCACAGTGGACACCGGAGCCCAGGCCGGCACCGGGACCCCCAATGCGGACAGGCGTTCCCGCATCGCCTGCTTGTCCTGGGCGTACCGCAGCGCGGCGGCGGAGGGGTGGACGACCACCCCGCCGGCGGCGAGTGCCTCGATGTGCTCGGCCGGTACGTGCTCGTGGTCGAACGTCACCACGTCGCAGCCCTTGGCGAACGTCCGCAACGCGTCGAGATCGGCGTGATGGCCGATCTGCACGTCCGGTGTGACCAACGCGGCACCATCGTCGGGCGCGGTGGCGAGCACGCGCAGCGACTGGCCGAGCGCGATCGCCGCCTGGTGCGTCATGCGGGCGAGCTGCCCGCCGCCCACCATCCCGACGACCGGCAGGCCCGTTCTGGTATCCATCGGCGGCCAGCCTAAGCCGCTGGTCCCGACATGCCACAATGCTATGTCATGGCTCGCCCGCTCAACGCCACCGCCGCGTCGCTGCTCGGCTTCCTGCACGACGGTCCACTGACCGGTTGGGACCTCGTCGTGATCGCGCAGCAGCGGATCGGCGACTTCTGGTCGCTGACCCAGAGCCAGGTCTACCGCGAGCTGACCACGATGGCCGCAGCCGGTCTCGTCGAGGCGCACCCGCGGGGCCGGCGGGACCGGCAGCCGTACGCGATCACCGACGCCGGCCGAACCGCGTTCACCGAATGGGTCAGCCGGCCACCGGGACCGGAGACCATCCGCTTCCCGCTGCTGCTGACCGTCCTCTTTGGACGGCATCAGCCACCCGACCGGCTGGCCGAGGTTCTCGCGGCACACCGGGCGGCGCATGCCGAACGGCTCGCGAGCTACGAGGAGACGCGGGCCGGCCTGCCGCCCGAGGCCGCCGACGCCGAGCCCTTCGCGGTCGCCGCGCTCGACTTCGGTTTGGCGTACGAGCGGGCGGTCCTAGCCTGGTTCGACGCCTTGCCCCGAGGCCTGACGTCGCCGAGCTGACGGACCACCACGATCGGCGTACGCTCGCCGCCCTGGCCGAACGGATCGTCCAGGCAGAGCCGCGCCAGGAGATCCGGGGCAATGGCGGTGCCGGCCCGGCCGAGCACGGTCTCGCCGCTCATGATGGCGCAGCCGGCGAGTGTGGCGTACGCCTCGGCGGGCAGCGCGCCGCGCAGCGCGGCCAGCACGGCCGCGGCGACCCGGTCCGGCTCGACCGGCGGCGGCGTGACGGCCACCGGGCCGGGGGCGACCGCGTCCGGCCGCGGCTCGCGTACCGCTCGGATCAGCGGATCCGTGCGTCCACAGAGGACCGACGCGAGCAGCCGGACCGGACCACCGACCTCGAGCGCGACCTGCATCGCCCATGGCGTCGACGGTCCGCTCCGCCGGCCGGCGAGCCGGCTCAGCAGCCGGGCGTACCGACTGGGACGGATGTCCCACACCTCGCGGGCCCGACCCTGCGCCACCGCCACCGCGCGCCCGGCCAGCAGGACGTACCACTGGCCACGGGGCTTGCCGGCGGGGGCGGTGACGTGCTCGGCGACGTACCAGGCCACCTTCTCCGGAATCCGATCGCCGGCCACCAGTACCTCGGTCCGGATCGGATGCCGTGCCCAGCCCGCGACCGGCGCCGGCCTGTCGGGCGCGGTGGGCGTGGCGCCCTGGGCCGGCGCCACGATCGTGCGCAACCAACGCTCCACTGTGTACCGGCGGAAGACCGCTGGCGCGTCGACCCGCCGGCCCGCGGCCAGTGCGTCGAGCTGGGCCAGCCCGACCCGGCCATCCGGCAGCCGCGGGTCGAGGAGGGTCGCGGCCAACCCGGTACGCAGGTGCCGCAGCAGTTCCGGCAGTGGCAGCTCGTCGGTCCCGGTCGGAATGCTCGCCGCCGGGAGTGTCCGGTGGACGAGTGCCGTCAGTTCCGCGCGGAGCACCTCGCCGCCGTTGTTCACGTGCCGAAGCGGGAACCGCAGCGCCACCCCGAACCGGCTGGCGGCCCGGTCGGCGAGCCGCGAAAGGTACGAGGACGGACCGGTCGACCCGGCCGTATCGATCAGCGCATCGACCTCGCCCGCCACGAGCCGCGCGGTCGCCCACAGCAGGTAGCCGGTCAGGTCCGGTACCGGTTCGCCGACGTCGGCCAGAAACGCGTCGAGGTCCATCTCGTCGGCGAAGAACGGCAGCGCTCTGTGCCGCGCCGCGCCCTGCGAGAGCGACGCGAGAAGCGTGGCGTACTCACTGGACACTGTGGACACCGCGGGGAACGTCGTCGAGTAGACGGGCAGTGGGCGGGGCCGGTCCGGCCGCGCGAGTGCCGCGCCGAGCGCGGCCGCACCGGCCACTCCCGCGCCGAGTCGTACCCCGACCCGCCCGGTCATCGCCGCCCAGCGCAACGCGAGCTGGGCGGAGGCGGGTTCGCCGGCCGCCTTCACCTGCTGGGTGCGGATGCCAGCGCGGGTCACCTCGACCACCTGGTGCGGCAACACCCGGCGGATGCCGGCGAAGAACGTCGCCTCGGTGTCGTCACAGGCACCCGTGGCGAGGAACCGTTCCACCACGGCCCAGTCGGGTTCGACCGGTACGCCGGCGGCGTGCAGCGCCATCGGCTCCGACGCGGCGAGCACCTGCCCCCGCGGCCCGGTGGCGTAGTACAGCGGCGGCCCGTCCCCGTTGCGCGCCAGCACCAGCGAAGCGCCGCGCGTCGAGTCGGCCGTGGCCAGGATCAGCGCATACGGCTCGTCCCCGACTACCAGCCCGACGGGACCGAGTTGGCGGTACCGGGCCACGAGCGCCGTGGGCTCGGCGATGCCGTCGACCACGAGTGCGATGGAGCCGATGACCGGCACGCTCGGGATCGCGGCGCGCGACAGCAGAGCCGCTCCTCCGGTTCGGTGGGTGACCGCGTCCGCACCCCGTGCCGCGAGCGCCTCGGACATGGCCGTCAGAGTCCGCGGGTCGGGAGTGCCGGCGTCGAGCGTCGCCGCAATGCCAGGCATCGGCCGATGCTATGAGAATTGTCCGATTAGCGAGGAGTGTTCTCGAGAACTGTCGTCAAGTCGACTGTGGACGTCACCGGGCGATCGCAGACGAAGCCACGGCACACGTACGCCGTCGCCCGGCCGTCGACCCGCGGCCGGTCGGCCAGCAGCGGTACACCAGCCTGATCCGGATCACCGGCGACTATCACCGCCCCGGGCGGCGCCAGCCGCCAAGCCACCTCACGGAGATCGCCCGCGCCATCGCCGACGATCGCGATCTCGTACGGGCCGGACAGCAGCGCCTCGCCCACCGCCGCCGCGTACCCGGTGAACCGGGCGTGCTTGGCCACCAGCGGTGCCACGGTCGCCAGCGCCCGCTGGGCCGCGTCGCGGTACCGGGTCTGCCCGATGAGCGCGCCGTACGCCGTCAGCGCCGCCGCGGTCGCCGACAGCCCGGACGGCGTCGCGTTGTCGGTCGGGTCGGCCGGTCGGGTGACCAGCTGCTCGGCGTCGTCCGCGGTGTCGAAGAATCCGCCCGTACCAGTGCCGAACCGGTCCAGCGCGACATCGAGCAGCTCCCCGGCCAACGAAAGCCACCGCCCGTCGCCGGTCAGCTGGTGTACCGCGCAGAACGCCTCGGCCACACAGCCGTAGTCCTCCAGCACCCCGGAAGGCTCCCCCACCGCGCCGTCCCGCGACACCCGGCGGAGCCGACCGTCCACAACGTGCAGTTCGGCGAGCAGCGTCGCCGCCGCGAGCGCCGCCGACCCGTCGGAGCCGGTCAGCGCCGCGTACTCGGCCAGCGCTGTCACGGCCAGCCCGTTCCACGCCGCGACGACCTTGTCGTCCCGCGCCGGCTGGGGCCGCGTCGTCCGCGCCGCCAGCAGTCGCGCCCGTACGTCCTGCCACCGGTCCACCAGCGCGGGATCGGTGGAGTCGATGTCCCGGGCCAGCTGCAGCACGCTCGAACCGTGCTCGAACGTGCCCGCCTCCGTCACCCCGAAGAGGTCGGCGGCCCAGGCACCGTCTTCGTCGCCGAGCACCTCACGTAGCTGAGCCGACGTCCACACGTACGTCGCACCCTCGACGCCACCGGTGTCCGCGTCGAGCGCCGACGCGAAGCCGCCCTCCACAGTGGACAGATCGCGGCTCAGGAACGCGGCGGTCTCGTCTGCCACGCGGCGGGCGAACGCATCGCCGGTCAGCCGCCACAGCTGGGTGTACACGCGTAGCAGGAGCGCGTTGTCGTACAACATCTTCTCGAAGTGCGGCACGGTCCAGTGACCGTCCACACTGTACCGGGCGAAGCCGCCGGCGAGCTGGTCGTAGATGCCGCCGCGGGCCATCGCCTCGCAGGTGTGGCGTACCAGCTCGAGGGACCGCTCGTCGCCCGTGCGCTGGTGGTGCCGCAGCAGGTACAGCAGGTTCATGTGCGGTGGGAATTTGGGGGCGTCGCCGAACCCGCCGTTCGTTTCGTCGTACTCCCCCGCCAATGTCGCCGCGGCGGCGTCGAGGCTCTCCGCGGTCAGCGACCCGCGCGGGCCGGAGGTGGCCTGGACGCCCGCGATGGCCTCGACCAACGCGGCGCCTTGGCGCAGGACCTCCTCGCGGTTGCCCTGCCAGGCCCGCGACACCGCCTGGACGAGCGCGGCGAACTGCGACCGCGGGAAGTACGTGCCGCAGTAGAACGGCTGCCCGTCCGGCGTGGCGAAGACCGTCATCGGCCAACCGCCCTGCCCGGTCATCGCCTGAGTCGCGGCCATGTAGACCGCGTCGACGTCGGGACGCTCCTCACGGTCCACCTTGATCGGCACGACGAGGTCGTTCACCAGCCGGGCCACCGCCCCGTTCTCGAACGACTCGTGCGCCATGACGTGGCACCAGTGGCAGGCGGCGTACCCGACCGAGATGAGGACGGGCACGTCCCGCCGGCGTGCCTCCTCGAACGCCTCGGCGGTCCACGGCCACCAATCGACCGGATTGTCCGCGTGCTGCTGGAGGTAGGGCGAGGTCGCGTCACCGAGCCGGTTCACGCGCCCAGCCTCCCACACCGACTCCGTGTGCCATTCCGGAGCCAAGGTGGACTTGTGCCGGTGCCATTTTGGTGCCAAACTTGGTGCCATGGACCTCACCCGACACGTGGAACGGCTCCGGCGGGAGCTGGCGGTTGTCGCGGCCGCCGGCGGCGAGGAGGCCGAGGCGCTGGCCGAGCGCCTGACCGCCCCGCTCGAGTCGGCGATGCGGCTGACCTTGCTGGATGCGCTCTCGGCGGCCGCCGCCGAGATAACCCGCGACCTGGCCCCGGGCTCGGTCCACCTGCGGTTGCAGGGGCAGGACCCCGACTTTGTGGTGATGCTCTCGCCCGGCCAGCCGGGTGAGGACGTGCCACCGGTCGCCCCGGCGCCGACCGACGACGCCGCCTCCGCCGACCGGGGTGGCATGACACGGATCAACCTGCGGATCACGGACGACCTCAAGTCCCGGATCGAAGAAGCCGCCAACCGCGAGGGGCTGTCGATCAACGCCTGGCTGGTCCGGGCGGCGACGGGGGCCCTCGAGCCGGGCCGAACAGCCCGTCGCAGGTCAGACACTGGCCAGCGCTACTCGGGCTGGGTCCGCTAGCGAGACAGGGGAATCATCATGCCAACCTTCGAGACCACCGGGCCGGTGTCCGCCACGATCAGCATTCTGGTCGGCGACGTCCGGATCAGCGCCGCCGACCGCACCGACGCCGTCGTGGTGGTGCGCCCGGACAACCCCTCCAACAAGGCCGACGTGCGGGTCGCCGAGCAGACCCGGATCGAGTACGCCGATGGCCGGCTGCTGGTCAAGACACCCAAGAACCTCGGCTCGTGGTTCGGCCGGACCGGCTCGATCGAGGTCGTACTCGAGGTGCCGTCGGGTTCGCAGGTGCGGGTCGACACCGGCATGGGTGACGTGCTCGCCGACGGTCGGCTCGGCGATTGCGACCTCAAGACGGGGTACGGCGACATCCGCGTCGAGCGGACGGGCGCGCTGCGGCTGAATACCAGCGCCGGCGACGCCACGGTCGAACACGCCGAGGGCGACACCATGGTCACCACCGGCACCGGGGAGGTACGTGTCCGGCACGTCGGCGGCTCGGCGCAGGTGAAGAACTCGCACGGGCACACCTGGATCGGCGAGGTGCACCGCGACCTGCAAGCCAACGCGGCCAACGGAAACATCACCGTGGACCGGGCAGAGGCCAACGTGGCGGCGAAGACCGCTCACGGCACCGTACGGGTGGCCGAAGTTGTCCGGGGCCAGATCGTGCTGGAGACCGCGCACGGCGACCTCGAGGTCGGTATCCGCGAGGGCACCGCGGCCTGGCTCGACGTCAACACCTCCGGCGGCCGGGTCCAGAACCAGCTCACCGCCACCGCCGGGCCGGACGAGGACGGGGAAACCGTCGAGGTACGCGCCCGCACCTACCACGGAGACATCGTCATCCGCCGCTCCTGAAAGGAACCTCTCAGCAATGACCGCGATCACGATGACCGGGCTGCGCAAGTCCTACGGCGACAAGGTGGTGCTCGACGGCATCGACCTCGACGTCAGCGAAGGTACGACGTTCGCGTTGCTCGGCCCCAACGGCGCTGGCAAGACCACGATGGTCCACATTCTGTCCACATTGATCAGTGCCGACGGCGGCCAGGTCCGGGTCGCCGGCTACGACCTGATGACCGAACCCGACGCGGTGCGCGCGCTGATCGGCGTCACCGGTCAAGTGTCCGCTGTGGACAATCTGCTGACCGGCGAGGAGAACCTGAACCTGATGGCGGACCTCAACCACCTCGACCGGCGGGAGGGCAGGCGGCGGACGGCTGAGCTGCTCGAGCGGTTCGAGCTGGCCGACGCGGCCCGCCGACCCGCGGCCACCTACTCCGGCGGCATGCGCCGACGCCTCGACGTCGCGATGACCCTGCTCGGCGATCCGCGCATCATCTTCCTCGACGAGCCGACCACGGGCCTCGACCCGCGCAGCCGGCGTGCCGTGTGGCAGATCATCGACGATCTCGTGGCCGGCGGAGTCACGATCTTCCTCACCACGCAGTACCTGGAGGAAGCCGACAAGCTCGCCGACCGGATCGCGCTCCTCGACCACGGGCGGCTGATCGCCGAGGGTACGCCGGACGAGCTGAAGCGCCGCGTTCCCGGCGGGCACATCCGGCTGCAGTTCGCCGACCTGCCCGGGCTCGAGTCCGCGGCTCGCGCCTTCGACGGGTCCACGCGCGACGACGACGCGCTCACCCTGCAGATCCCCGGCGACGGCGGAGTCCGAACGCTGCGGAGCGTCCTCGACCAGCTCGACCGCGCCGCCGTCGAGGCAGCCGGCCTCGAGGTGCACACCCCCGACCTCGACGACGTCTTCCTTGCCCTCACCGGCCGACCCCACCCTGAAAGGATCAGCACGTCATGAGCACGCTCAGCCTCGCCAGCCGCGACTCGGTCACCATGCTGCGCCGCTTCCTCCTGCGCGCACGCCGGTACCCGTCGATGACCTTCATCCTCCTGGCCATGCCGATCACGTTTCTCCTGCTGTTCGTCTATGTCTTCGGCGGCGCACTGGGCGCCGGGATCGGCGGCGCGGCGGGCGGTCGGGCCGACTACGCCAACTACGTCATCCCGGGAATCCTGCTGATGACCGTGGCCGGTACGGCGCAGGGGACCGCGATCTCGGTCGCGATGGACATGGCCGAGGGGATCATCGCTCGGTTCCGCACGATGTCCATCTTCCGGCCGTCGGTGCTGACCGGACACGTGCTGGGCAGTCTCATCCAGACCATGTTCAGTCTCGCCGTCGTGGTCGGCATCGGAGTGCTCGTGGGCTTCCGGCCCACCGCGACCGGCATCGAATGGCTAGCCGCGGCCGGCGTCCTCGCGATGATCACCTTTGCGGTCATCTGGTTGTCCGTCGCGTGCGGTCTGGTCTCCAAGAGCGTCGAGACCGCGAGCAACCTGCCGATGCCGCTGATCCTCCTGCCGTTCCTCGGCAGCGGGTTCGTACCCACCGACTCGATGCCCGCCCCGGTCGCCTGGTTCGCCGACTACCAGCCGTTCACGCCGGTCATGGAGACCGTCCGCGGTCTGCTGCTGGGTACCGCGATCGGCAACAACGCGATCCTCGCGGTGGCGTGGAGCGTGGCCATCACGGTGGCCAGCTTCCTGTGGGCCCGCAAGCTGTACAACCGCGACCCATCGCCGGTCTAGCCCTGCGCGTCTCCCGTCGCTGAGGCCGGGCGAGCGCGCTCACTTCCGGCGAGGCTGGTTGAAGCGCAGGAGGTTGCCGGCCGGATCGCGGAAGGCGCAGTCGCGAACGCCGTACGGCTGGTCGATCGGCTCCTGGAGCACCTCGCCCCCCGCGGCCCGGATGCGCTCGAACGTGGCGTCGCAGTCGTCGGTCCGGAAGATGACGCCCCTCAGCAGACCCTTCGCCAGCAGTTCCGCCATGGCCTCCCGGTCGGCGGGCGAGGCGTTGGGGTCTGCGAGGGGTGGTTCGAGCACGATTTCCACGTCGGGCTGTGCCGGCGAGCCGACGGTCACCCAGCGCATTCCCTCGAAGCCCACGTCGGCCCGCACCTCGAGGCCCAGCACATCCCGGTAGAAGGCGAGCGCCTTGTCGTGGTCGTCGACAGCGATGAAGCACGTTGAGAGCTTGATGTCCATGCGTTTCACGCTACGGACGAGAGACCGGCTTCGCTTCTCCGTTCCTGATCGGACGCGTGTAGATCTTGGCGACGCAAGGCGGGATGGCGGCGCCCGCGTCATGGCTGCGAGCCCGGTACGCGCTCGGGCTCTCGCCAACCAGTTCGGTGAACCGTGAGCTGAACGATCCGAGCGACGTACAGCCGACCGCGAAGCAGACCTCCGTCACCGTCAGGTCACCCCGGCGCAGCAGCGCCTTGGCCCGCTCGATCCGGCGCGTCATCAGGTAGCTGTACGGCGTCTCGCCGAAGGCCGCCCGAAAGCTGCGGGAGAAGTGGCCCGGCGACATGAGAGCGACGCGCGCCAGCGCCGGAACATCGAGCGGCTTCGCGTAGTCGCGGTCCATCACGTCACGCGCCCGGCGTAGCCGGACGAGGTCCTCCAGCATCACGCAACCACCATCCCACAACCACCGGCGTCGCCGTGCCGACGCAGTGCCCATCTATTGACGAGCTTGCCTGTTAGCGCTAACAATCGTCGCTACTGGAGTCACCGGCCGTTGCCACCGTGAGCGACGGCGCTGCTCGCTGTACGGACAAGACCACAAGGTGCCCACCGGGCAGGCACCCAACCGCCAGATCCGCCTGACAATCGGACGGGTGTCGTATGAAACGTTTCATCGCATCGCTGGGACTGTCGGCACTCGCGGCGACCGGTGTCCTGGTGGGCGCGGCCGCGCCCGCCTCGGCGGCCACCTACTCCGGGTACGTCATGGCCTACTTCACCGAGTCGCCCAACGGCATCGGGAGCAACTACGGCCTGCACCTGGCGGTCAGCACGGACTTGCTCAACTGGACCCCACTGAACCAGAACAACCCGGTGGTCACTCCGACCGCGGGCACGCTCGGCCTCCGCGACCCGTTCATCCAGCGGAAGCAGGACGGTACGTTCGTCGTTCTGGCGACCGATCTGAATGGTACCGACTTCAGCCAGAACAACCAGTTCATCCACGTGTGGGACTCACTCGATCTGCGGAGCTTCACCGGCTACCGCCGGCTGCGGATGCACACGTTGACCACCCATACCTGGGCGCCGGAATCGTTCTGGGATCCGAGTCGGAACCAGTACGGCATCATCTACTCGGCGCGCAACGGCTCCCGCGACGTCATCATGGTCAACTACACCACCGACTTCGTCACGGTCAGCGCGCCGCAGGTGTACTTCGATCCCGGCTTCAACGTGCTCGACGCCACGGTCCACGTCAACGGCACGACGAACTACCTGTACTACAAGAATCTCGCCGACGGCACCATCCGCGGTGCGCGGTCGTCGTCACTGAACCCGGGCAGCTTCAACGCCGGCACGTACACCAGCGCCATCGGAGGCCAGGGCACCGAGGCGCCGATCGTGGTCAAGGCGATCGACCGGGACCAGTGGTGGTTGTGGGTCGACTCGTACAGCCCGGTAAACG
The DNA here is from genome assembly GCA_035650075.1 of Micromonosporaceae bacterium. Classification (GTDB taxonomy): domain Bacteria; phylum Actinomycetota; class Actinomycetes; order Mycobacteriales; family Micromonosporaceae; genus DASSUC01. Next base: position 45,667 of record DASRII010000127.1, read on the forward strand.
GCAAGTTCATCGCTTTCGCTTCGACGAACGTCAACAACAACGCGTGGACGTCGATGAACCGGCGGGACTACAACCAGCCGCTGAACTCCAAGCACGCCACGATCCAGCCGATCACCGCGACCGAGCTGGCGAACCTCGTCGCGCGTTGGGGTAACCCAGCTTGGAACCGGGTCAAGTCATACAACTATCCGGACCGGTACGTGCGGCACGCGAACAACGTGGGCCGCATCGACGTGTACCCGTTCGACCCGTACCAGGACCAGCAATGGCGGATGGTGCCCGGGCTCGCCGACGCGGCCGGCGTGTCGTTCCAGTCGGTCAACGTCCCGACGCGGTACCTGCGGCACTCCAACTTCAGCATCGTGTCGAACGTCAACGACAACACGGCGACGTTCCGGGCGGATGCCACGTTCTATCCGGTCGCCGGGTTCGCCGATGGGGGCTGGACGTCGTTTCGCTCGTACAACTTCCCGACGAGGTTCCTCCGGCACTACGGCTTCGTCCTGCGCATCGATCCCATCTCGGCCAGCTCGCCGGCACTCGACCGGCAGGACGCCACATTCCGGGTCGTCTTCTAGAGAGGAATTGCCATGAAGGCCGGTCTGGTCGTTGTCGCAACCATCGCACTGGTCGGTGCCGGCGCGGTCGCGGGTCTACCCAGAGCCGAAGCGGCCACCATCGATCCGAACGCCTGGTACGAGATCGTCGCGCGGCACAGCGGCAAGGCGGTCGAGGTGGCCGGTGGATCGACCGCTGACGGCGCGGGTATCCAGCAGTGGAGCCGGACCGGCCAGCAGCACCAGCAGTTCCAGTTCGTCGACTCCGGTGGTGGCTTCTTCCGGCTGCGCGCCCGGCACAGCGGCAAGGTGGTCGACGTCGCGAACAGGTCGACGGCCGACGGCGCGCAGATCGTGCAGTGGCCTGACAACAACGGTACGAATCAGCAGTTCCGCGTCGTCGACACGGACTCCGGGTTCGTCAAGTTCATCAACCGCAACAGCGGCAAGGCGCTCGACGTGTGGGGCCGGTCGACCGCCGACGGTGCGCGCATATCCCAGTTCAGCGATACCGGGGGAACGAACCAGCAGTTCCAGCTGGTAGTGGTCGGCGCGAACCCACCGCCGGGTTACCCGAACCCGACCCCGGTCACCGGATCCATCGGCGTACACGATCCGTCCGTCGTACGGGCACCTAACGGCACGTACCTGCTCTACGCGACCGCCAACGACCTCGCCATCAAGACGTCGACGGACCGGGTCGCCTGGAGCAACGCCGGCGTCGTCTGGCCCGGCGGCGCGCCGTGGACAACCACCTACACCGGCGGTAGCCGCCAACTGTGGGCACCCGACATCTCTTTCCACAATGGACAGTACTACTTGTACTACGCGGCGTCGACGTTCGGTTCCCAGCGCTCGGCCATCTTCCTCGCCACGAGTCCGACCGGCTTGTCCGGCTCGTGGACGAACCAGGGCCTGGTCATCGAGAGCGGCAGCGCGGTCAACTACAACGCGATCGACCCGAATCTCGTCGTCGACGCCGGCGGGCAGTGGTGGTTGAGCTTCGGCTCGTTCTGGACCGGCATCAAACTCATCCGCATCGACCCCGCCACCGGCAAACGGGCCGACAGCGCCATCGTCTCGGTGGCCCAGCGCACTACCGCCAACGGCGCGGTGGAGGCACCGTTCATCTACCGGCACAGTGGCTTCTATTACCTGTTCGTCTCGTTCGATCTGTGCTGCCGCGGCGCGCAGAGCACGTACCGCGTCATGGTGGGCCGGTCCACCGCGATCACCGGCCCGTACGCCGACCGCAACGGAGTGGCGATGACCTCCGGCGGCGGTACGGAGATCCTGGCCGGGCACGGATCGATTCACGGTCCCGGTCACCAGGCGGTCATCGAAGACGTTCTGTTCTACCACTACTACACCGACAGCGGCGCCTCCCGGCTGGGCATCAACCCGATCGGCTGGGACGCGGCCGGCTGGCCGTTCGTCCACTGAGGAGGCTCAATGACTCGAAAGCTATGGCGCCTGGACCTTCGATCGGCGCAGATCAAAACCAACGGAGTCGACCGATCGAGAAGGGCGCTGCTGGCGGGGGCCACGATCGTCACGATGGCGGTCAGCTTGCTGGTCGTCGCGCCCGGCACCGCCACCGCCGCACCGACCGGACCGTGCGACATCTACGCATCGAACGGGACGCCGTGCGTCGCCGCGCACAGCACCATCCGCTCGCTGCTGTCGACGTACAACGGTCCGCTCTACCAGGTGCGGCGCGCCTCGAACAACAACACGATGAACATCGGGCAGCTCGCCGACGGGTTCGCGAACGCGGCCGCGCAGGACTCGTTCTGCGCGAACACCACCTGCGTCATCACGATCATTTACGACCAGACCCCACGCCACAACGACCTCACCCCGGCTCCGCCGGGCGGCGTCGGCGGCCAGGACAACCCCGCCCCCGCGGACGCCCTACCGGTGACGGCCGGCGGGCACACCGTCTACGGCATCTCGGTCTCCGGCATCATGGGCTACCGCGACAACTCGACCTCCGGCATCGCCACCGGCAGCCAGCCCGAGGGCATGTACATGGTCACCTCCGGCACGCACTTCAACAACCGCTGCTGTTTCGACTACGGCAATGCCGAGACCAACAACCTCGACAACGGCAACGGGCACATGGATGCCATCTACTTCGGCACGCTGTGCTGGTTCTCGCCGTGCAACGGCGCCGGCCCGTGGGTGATGGCCGACCTGGAGAACGGTCTGTTCCAGTCCAACACCGGCGGTAGCCAGAACGCCGGGTACACCGGCAACCGCAACCCCTACGTCACGGCCACGCTGAAGAACAACGGCACCACGACGTTCGCGTTCAAGGACGGCAACGCGCAGTCGGGCGGGCTGTCGACGCGCTTCAACGGCGGGCTGCCGACGTCGCCGGCCGGCTACCGACCGATGCATCTGGAGGGAGCGATCATTCTCGGCATCGGCGGTGACAACAGCAACACGGCGATCGGATCGTTCTTCGAGGGCGCGATGACCCAGGGCTATCCGACGGACGCCGCCGAGAACTCCGTACAGGCCAACGTTGTCGGCGTCAACTACGGCGGGCCGAGTCCCGTGGCGGGCGGCACGTTGAATCCGGGCTCGACCATCTCGCTGCGGGCCACGACAGCATGCTGCACGACGCGCTACGTCCGGCACCAGAACAACAACGGCGTCACCTCGGTGATCACCTCGACCAGCTCCGCCGCCGACAAGGGCGACGCCACCTGGATCGTGCGCCGCGGCCTGGCGAACAACTCGTGTGTGTCGTTCGAGTCCCGGAACTTCCCCGGTGACTTCCTGCGGCACCAGAACTTCCAACTCCGCCGGCAGCCGATGGACGGCAGCGCGCTGTTCCGCGCCGACGCGACGTTCTGCCCGCAGCCGGGCATGAGCGGCCAGGGTACGTCGTTCTCGGCGCTCAACTTCCCGACGAGGTTCATTCGGCACTTCAACAACAACCTCTACATCGCGAGCAACGGCGGCTCGAACGCGTTCGACTCGGCCAACCTCTGGGCGGCCGACGTGAGCTGGGTCGTCAGCTCGCCCTGGACACCGTAGTCCCCTCACGCAGCGCCGGGAGCACCTCGGCCGCCAGCCGCTGAACCTGGTCCCGCTCGTCGTCCGGGCCGAGCGGGATCAGGTTCAGTGTCGTGAAGCCGAGCGCGCCGAACTCGAGCAGTTGCTCGGCGACCCGGTCCGCCGAACCGACCACTGTGGACGGTGAAGGCACCTCCGCGGATATCCGGACGCCCACGTTGTAGGCGAACGTGATCTCGTCCGGGTTACGGCCGGCGGCCTCGGCCGCGGCACGCACCCGACGACCCAGGGCCACGGCCTCCTGCGGCGGTGCGAAGCCGAGCGACGGGATCCAGCCATCGGCGAGCCGGCCCGTCACCTCGAGCGCCCGCGGCCCGTACGTGCCGAGCCAGATCGGGATCCGCCGTTGAGGTTTGGGCGTCAGCTCCGCGCCGTCGGTGCGGTAGATCCGGCCCTGGAACGTGAAAGCCGGTTCGGACCAGAGGCCGCGCACGATCCGCACGGCCTCCGCCAGCCCGTCGACCTTGTCGCGAGGAGTTGGCACGGGTACGCCGAAGCCACGGAACTCCTCGTCGGAATAGCCACCACCCAGACCGAGTACGAGCCGGCCGCCGCTGAGCCGGTCGAGGCTCTCGGCCATCTTCGCCACCACGGCCGGGTTGCGGTACGGCTGCCCGAGCACCCGAGTCGCGATGCCGATGCGCGACGTGGCCGCGGCCAGCCAGGTCAACAACGTCCACGTCTCGTACGTCGGTGAGGTCCCGTGCAGGTGATCGGAGACGGAGACGAAGTCGAAGCCGAGCTCCTCGGCGAGCCGGGCGTCAGCCACCGGATCGGCCCCAGGCGCCGCCGAGGTGGAGATGTTCAGCCCGACCCTCACCGCTCCACCACCACGTCGCCGTGAGCACCGTGGGCGTGCACGTTGTGCAGTTCGACGCCGCCGGTACCGGTGACGCGCACCCCGGCCCCGT